>NZ_JBSFVU010000017.1:0-217920 GCF_053592475.1 Streptomyces sp. NPDC002671 | reverse complement strand
ACGCCAAAGAGGTCGACGCAGAGGCGCCGAATCTTGGCTGGTACTTGCGGAATGGCTGTCCGGGGACCGACCGGAGTCGGCGCTCACGTCGGACAACTCGGAGAACACTACGGATCGGCATGGGGCGTGTCAACTCGGGTCCCCGGGGTTCAGTCCTTCTTGCCGGAGGCGAGTTCGCGGCTGCGGTCGCGGGCGGCCTCGAGGGCGGCGATGAGGGCCGCGCGTACGCCGTGGTTCTCCAGTTCGCGGATGGCGTTGATCGTCGTACCGGCCGGGGAGGTGACGTTCTCGCGCAGCTTGACGGGGTGTTCGCCGCTGTCGCGGAGCATCACGGCGGCTCCGATGGCGGACTGGACGATGAGGTCGTGGGCCTTGTCGCGCGGCAGGCCGAGCAGGATGCCGGCGTCGGTCATGGCCTCGACCAGGTAGAAGAAGTACGCGGGGCCGGAGCCGGACAGGGCGGTGCAGGCGTCCTGCTGGCTCTCGGGGACGCGGAGCGTCTTGCCGACGGCGCCGAAGATCTCCTCGGCGTGGGCGACGTGCTCGGCGGTGGCGTGGCTGCCGGCGGAGATGACGGACATCGCCTCGTCGACGAGGGCGGGGGTGTTCGTCATGACGCGGACGACCGGGGTGCCTTCGGCCAGGCGCTCCTCGAAGAAGGAGGTCGGGATGCCGGCGGCGCCGCTGATGACGAGGCGTTCGACGGGGATGTGCGGGGCCAGTTCGTCCAGGAGGGCGCCCATGTCCTGCGGCTTGACCGTGAGGATCAGAGTGTCGGCGGTCTTGGCGGCCTCGGTGTTGCTGACCGGGGTGACTCCGTAGCGGCTGCGGAGTTCTTCGGCGCGTTCGGGGCGGCGGGCGGTGACCAGGAGATCGGCCGGGGCCCAGCCCGCCCGGATCATTCCGCTGAGCAGGGCTTCGCCGATCTTGCCGGTGCCGAGGACTGCGACTTTCTGGCTCATGGGGTCATCCTCGCACCGGCGGGGAGAGGCGCGGGTGGATTGTCCGCTGGGCGGACGGGCTGGGCGGGCCGGGCCGGCTCACGCCGTCCGGCGGCGCAGGGTCGCCGCACCGAGGCCCAGTACGAGCACCGCGCACCCGGCGACGATCAGCGCGTCCCGTACGAACGTGGCGGTCATGTCGGCGTGGTGGAGGACCTGGTTCATGCCGTCGACGGCGTACGACATCGGGAGAGCGTCGGAGATGGCCTCCAGCACCGGGTGCATGTTCGAGCGAGGAGTGAACAGGCCGCAGAGGAGGAGCTGGGGGAAGATCACCGCCGGCATGAACTGGACCGCCTGGAATTCCGAGGCCGCGAAGGCCGAGACGAAGACGCCGAGGGCCGTGCCGAGCAGGGCGTCGAGGAGGGCGACCAGCAGGAGCAGCCAGGGTGAGCCGGTGACGTCGAGGCCGAGCAGCCACAGCGAGAGTCCGGTGGCGAGGGCCGACTGGACGATGGCGAGGATGCCGAAGGCGAGGGCGTAGCCGGCGATGAGGTCGGCCTTGCCGAGGGGCATGGCGAGGAGGCGTTCGAGGGTGCCCGAGGTGCGTTCGCGCAGGGTGGCGATGGAGGTCACCAGGAACATCGTGATCAGCGGGAAGATGCCGAGCAGAGAGGCCCCGATGTTGTCGAAGACGAGCGGGCTGGCGTCGAAGACATAGCGGAGCAGGATCAGCATCAGGCACGGGACGAGAAGCATCAGCGCGATGGTGCGCGGGTCGTGGCGCAGCTGACGTAGGACGCGGGCGGCGGTGGCGGTGGTGCGGGAGACGCTGAGCGTGGTGGGCGGCGCGGCCGGGCTCAGGTTCGTGTTCGGGTCCGGGTTCGTGTTCGTGTTCGGGTCCGGGTTCGTATTCGGGTCTGTGGGCGTCGGCGCGCTCGCCGAATTCGCTTTCGCCTTCGCCGCGTCGGCTGGATCGGCTGGATTCGTCGTACTCATCGGGTGCTCTCCTTGGTGCGGCCTGCGGCAGCCTCCCCCACGCTCGGATTCGCTCGCGCGGGGGTACCCCCACCGTCCACCAGGTGCAGGAAGGCGGCCTCGACGGTGTCCCGCGCGGTGCGGGCCCGGAGGGAGTCCGGGGTGTCGTCGGCGAGGAGCCGGCCCTCGCGCATGAGGAGCAGGCGGTGGCAGCGCTCGGCCTCGTCCATGACGTGGGAGGAGACGAGGAGGGTGGCGCCGCGGGTGGCGGCGAGGTGGTGGAAGAGGTTCCACAGGTCGCGGCGGAGCACGGGGTCCAGGCCGACGGTGGGCTCGTCCAGGACGAGGAGTTCGGGCGCGCCGAGCAGGGCCACGGCCAGCGAGACCCGGCTGCGCTGGCCGCCGGAGAGGTTGCCGGCGAGGGCGTCGGCGTGGCTGGTGAGGTCGACGTCGGTGATGGCCCGGGTGACGTGCGCGCGGCGGCGTTCGGCGGCGGCGCGGCCCGGGTCGAGGACGGCCGCGAAGTAGTCCAGGTTCTGGCGGACGGTCAGGTCGTCGTAGACGGAGGGGTTCTGGGTGACGTAGCCGATGCGGCTGCGCAGGGCGGGGTGGCCGGCCGGGAGGCCGAGGACCTGGAGGGTGCCGGTGACCTTGGCCTGGGTGCCGACGATGGCGCGCATGAGGGTCGTCTTGCCGCAGCCGGAGGGGCCGAGCAGGCCGGTGACCTGGCCGCGGGGGACGGTGAAGTCGAGCTGGTGGATGACCGGGCGGGGGCCGCGGACGACGGTGAGGTCTTCGGCGTGGACGGCTGGTGCGGGGGGTGGAAGGGGTGGCTCTGGCTCCCGCGAGTAATTCATCATGCGATGAATAATCCGCCCGGTGAGCAAATGCCGTCAAGGGGAGGTGGCTGGTGTGTCGTGCCGACCGGCCGGCCGTCAGGGCTTGAGCGCGACGAGCAGCAGGACGTCGTACGTCTCCTCGACGATGCCGTCCGGGAAGGCCTTCAGCAGGTGGGCTCGCTCCTCCTCCAGATAGGCGGTCCTGCGTTCCTCGGGGGCGACGAGGACGAACGAGTGGCTGCCTAGGTTGGCGAGGTGGGTGTCGAGCGGGACGCGGCGGCTCCAGCGGATCTCGCGGCGGGTGAAGCGGAGACGGCCGCTGGGGTCGGCGCGGTGGGTGCGTTCGGCTGCCTCGCGCCGCTCGCGGGCGGTGCCCACGCCGAAGCAGCGGCCGACGCGGTCGGCGGCCTCGGCAATCCAGTCGATGTCGAGGGCGTCGGTGTTCCACCACACGGCCAGCGCGCCGCCCGGGCGCAGCACGCGCAGCGCTTCCGGCGCCGAGCGGGCGGGGTCGGTCCAGTGCCAGGCCTGGGCGTAGGTGAGGAGGTCGGCGTGGTCGTCGGGCAGCGGCAGGGCGTTGCCGTTGCCCCGGACGAGCGGGATGTGCGGGAGTCCGCGGCGGAACTCGGCGGCCATGCCCGCGCCGGGTTCGACCGCGAGGACGTCGGCGCCGCGGGCGTGCAGCAGGGCGGTCGAGATTCCGGTACCGGCACCGACGTCCACGACCCGGGCGCCGGACAGGGGGCGGCCGGCCAACTCCTCGACGACGTCGAAGAGGGCGGGCGGATAGGAGGGTCGGTTCGCGGCGTACTGGGCTGCGGCGGCGTTGAAGGAGTCGGCGCGGCTGGTGTGGTGCGGGACCGAGGGGCCGGAAGGCGGCTGCGTCGTGGTCATACAGCCATGGTGTGTGGCGGGAGCGGGGGAGAACAGCGAGTTACGGCCACCCTGGTCCCCGCGCCTGTGACTCCCCCTCGGCTACCGGCGCTTCTTCCTCTTCGCCGGGTTGCCTGTGCGGCGGGTGGTACGGCGTTCGTACTCCGCGCGGGCCTTGTCGTACTCCTCGCGGTGCAGCTTCTCGCCGGGGGCCTCGGTGAGGGAGCGGAAGAAGTAGGCGAGGAGGGAGCCGACGAAGCCGATGGCCAGGAGGCCGCGCAGGGAGGCCTGGCGTGCGGGGTCGTGGCGCTTGCCGAAGCCTTCCCAGGTGTTGCGGAAGGCGAGCGCGCTACAGATCGCGAACATCGCGACGACCAGGACGGTCACGAGGGTGCCCGGCTCGGCGATCTGGATGCCCTCGTAGGCGAGGCGCAGCACGAAGCAGGAGGCGGCGGCCAGGGCGAGGGAGCCGACGGCCACGCCCGCCCGGCGGGCCGCGTAGCCGTCGTCATGGTTCACCCAGGACGTGCCGAAGAAGCGCAGGGGCTCGGGACGGGGGCCACCACCCTGGGCCCCGCCCTCGGAGCCCGCCGGGGTGCCCGGGGTGCCGGTTTCGTCGCTCACGGGACGATTATGACGCCGGGTGGGGGCGGGCCGGGGGGCGGGGGTCAGCCGCAGCGGGCGGCCACGTAGCCGTCGGTGCCCGTCTGGACGAAGGCGTCGGAGACGTACTGGCCGTTGCTGATGTTGTCCCAGATGTTGGTGGTGCCGTACGGGCCCGTGACCGTCGTGCCCGGTGACTGGCAGTAGATGTGGACCTTGGAGCCCTCGGGCAGGACGCCGACGAGGCCGTAGTTGGTCCCCGGACCACTGCGGACGTTCAGGCGGACGCCCGGGGCCACCGAGAAGTAGCGCAGAGACTCCGTCTGGACCGCCGCGGTCAGATCCTCCTGCCCGCCAGTGGTCTCTGCGTCTTCGGCGCGCTCCACAGACATGAACAGCTCCCCCCTCGAGCCCATGACTGCCATGGGTCCCGTCGACTCTCCTGAATCGCGTCTTGAAACACGTGTGCGCGACTCGCACGCGGAGGTTAGCAAGCCGTCTCCGTCTCGTACGAGTCATCGACTAGGCTCCGTGCGTCGCGCGCGCGGACGAACAGCACGGGGGTGGTCCATGGCGCCACAGCGCAGCACCGGAGCGGGGGCGGAAGCGGAACTTCCGGAGTACGCCGGTCACTACCGTCTGGAGTCCTGTCTGGGGTCCGGCGGCATGGGCGTGGTGCATCTTGCCCGCAGTACCTCGGGGCTCAAGCTCGCGGTGAAGGTCGTACACGCCGAATTCGCCAGAGATCCCGAGTTCAGGGGCCGTTTCCGGCAAGAGGTGGCCGCCGCCCGCAGGGTGAGCGGTGCCTTCACCGCGCCTGTCGTGGATGCCGATACGGACGGCGAACGGCCCTGGATGGCCACGCTGTTCATTCCTGGGCCGACGCTCTCCGAGCAGGTTAAGCAGAATGGTCCTTTGGCGCCCGAGCAGTTGCGCCGGCTCATGGCCGGGCTCGCGGAGGCGCTGCGCGACATCCATCGGGTCGGGGTCGTGCACCGGGATCTGAAGCCGAGCAATGTGCTGCTCGCCGAGGACGGGCCGAAGGTCATCGACTTCGGCATCTCCCGGCCGAAGGACAGTGAACTGCGGACCGAGACCGGCAAGCTGATCGGTACGCCGCCGTTCATGGCGCCCGAGCAATTCAGGAGCCCGCGTGAAGTGGGGCCGGCGGCGGACATCTTCGCCCTGGGGTCAGTGATGGTGCACGCGGCGACCGGGCGGGGGCCGTTCGACTCCGACAGTCCGTACATCGTCGCGTATCAGGTGGTGCACGACGAGCCGGATCTGACCGGGGTGCCGGAAAGCCTGGCTCCGCTAATACTCCGCTGTCTCGCCAAGGAGCCCGAGGAGCGGCCGACTCCCGACGTGCTGATGCGGGAGCTGCGGTCGGTGGCAGCTTCGTACGACACGCAGGCGTTCATACCGGCTCAGCGGAAGCCTGCGGAGCCGGCGTCCGAGGTGCACGCCGAGAAAGCGGTGCGCCGGCCCGGGAGGCGGGGCAAGAAGCGCATTGCAGCCTTGGGTGCCGCAGTGGTCGGCCTGAGCCTGCTCGGCGCCCTGGCTTCGGTTCAGCTGCTTGACCGGACGGGACACGGCCCTGAGGGCAAGCACCCGCAGACGGAGTCCGCCGCGTTCAGTACATGGGCGGTCAATCGGGTTGCCCCGGGCACCGGTATGCCTCAATGCTCATACGGGGCTGGGAAGTTGCTCTGCAGCCAGCCGGGAAAGGTCTTCGCGCTCTCCCCCGCGAACGGTGCCCTGCTGTGGCGGCACTCGGTCACCAAGCAACCCGCCGGCGGACCACCGGTGGTGTCGGCCGGTCTGGTGCAGCCCTCCACGAACGGCGGGTCACGTCTCACGGCCCTCGACCCAGCCTCGGGCGAGGAGGTCTGGCATCGGCGTCTGGGGGCGGGGACTGCAGTGCGGTATGTCGGCGGCATGGCCCTGCTCGTACGGTCCGACGGAACAGTCACCGGTGTGGACGCGGCGACCGGCGACACGAAATGGCAGCGCGGCTTCCGAGGACAGGACGCTTCGGCCTTCCTCCTCTCGTTCCCGGGGGACCCGTTGGCCTACGCGACCCGTACGTCCGATGACGGATCGAGCACGCGGGTGACCGCCGTGGATCCGCGCACGGGGCATGTGCGCTGGGACGCTCGACTCAAGGGGATGCTGACACCGTTCGGCAGCCAGGGCGGCGCGCTCTTCCTGCTCTCCACCGACAGTGTCTACAGGGGGACGAAGGGGGTCGTCCGCTACACGCCGGCCTCGAAGGCAACCCACCAAGTCACGCTGCCTGTCGCACTCGAAGACGCTCAAGCCACCGTACGGGGACATGTGGCCTACGTCCTGGCGGCCGATGGTTCGCTCGTGGCCGTCGACATGGACGCGCGGCGCCAACTGTGGCGACTGGAAACTGCCGTGAGCCGTGGATCGGCACCCGTCACCGATGGCGAGAAGGTGTACTTCAGCTCGGCTGACGGGAGGCTCCTCGCCGCCGACGCCCGGAAGGGAACGCTCGTCGGGCAGACGGAAGCACGCCTCGGCGATCACTCGGCCAGCGTCATGGGAGCACCCCCCTCGCCGATCGTCATCGGCACCCACGTCTACGCCACCGCCCCCGACGGCACCGTCTTCGCCCTCGACGGGCGGAACCCGGCGACCTGGTAGGCGGCGGGGCGTCAGACAGGGCCAGAAAGGGAAGGGGCCGCCCCCCGTTCAGGAGGCGGCCCCTTGTCAGGCTGTCAGGCGGTTCACGCCAGCTTCGTCACATCCCGCACCGCGCCCTTGTCCGCGCTCGTGGCCATCGCCGCGTAGGCGCGCAGGGCGGCGGAGACCTTGCGGTCGCGGTTCCTGGGGGCGTACGCCCCGTCCAGTTCCCGCTCGCGCCGGGTGAGTTCCGCCTCGTCGACCAGCAGCTCGATCGTGCGGTTCGGGATGTCGATGCGGATGCGGTCGCCGTCCTGGACGAGGGCGATGGTGCCGCCGGAGGCCGCCTCGGGGGAGGCGTGGCCGATGGAGAGGCCAGAGGTGCCGCCGGAGAAGCGGCCGTCGGTGATCAGGGCGCAGGTCTTGCCGAGGCCGCGGCCCTTCAGGTACGAGGTCGGGTAGAGCATCTCCTGCATGCCGGGGCCGCCCTTGGGGCCCTCGTAGCGGATGACGACGACGTCGCCATCCTTGACCTCGTGGGTGAGGATCCGCTGGACGGCCTCCTCCTGGGACTCGCAGACCACGGCCGGGCCCTCGAAGGTCCAGATGGACTCGTCCACGCCGGCCGTCTTCACCACGCAGCCGTCGACGGCCAGATTGCCCTTCAGGACCGCCAGGCCGCCGTCCTTGGAGTACGCGTGCTCGGCCGAGCGGATGCAGCCGCCCTCCGCGTCCTCGTCCAGCGCCTCCCAGCGCTCGGACTGGGAGAAGGCCTCCGCCGAGCGGACGCAGCCGGGGGCCGCGTGCCACAGTTCCACCGCCTCCGGGGACGGGCTGCCGCCTCGGACGTCCCAGGTCTTCAGCCAGTCGGAGAGAGACGGGCTGTGGACCGCGTGGACGTCCTCGTTCAGGAGGCCGGCGCGGTGCAGTTCGCCGAGCAGGGCCGGGATGCCGCCCGCGCGGTGCACGTCCTCCATGTAGTACGTGCGGTTCTTCGCGACGTTCGGGGCGACCTTCGCCAGGCAGGGGACGCGGCGGGACACCGCGTCGATCTGCTCCAGGCCGAACGGGACGCCCGCCTCCTGGGCCGCCGCCAGCAGGTGCAGGATCGTGTTCGTGGAGCCGCCCATCGCGATGTCCAGGGCCATGGCGTTCTCGAAGGCCTGGAAGGTGGCGATGTTGAGCGGGAGGACGGAGTCGTCGTCCTGCTCGTAGTAGCGGCGGGTGACGTCCATGACCGTGCGGGCCGCGTCGACGTACAGCTGCTTGCGGGCCGTGTGGGTGGCGAGGACGGAGCCGTTGCCGGGGAGGGAGAGGCCGATCGCCTCGGTCAGGCAGTTCATGGAGTTCGCGGTGAACATGCCGGAGCAGCTGCCGCAGGTCGGACAGGCGTTCTCCTCGATACGGAGGATGTCCTCGTCCGAGATCTTGTCGTTCACGGCGTCGGAGATCGCGTCGACCAGGTCGAGCGTGCGGACCGTGCCGTCGACCAGCGTGGCGCGGCCGGACTCCATCGGGCCGCCGGAGACGAAGACCGCCGGGATGTTCAGGCGCAGGGCCGCCAGCAGCATGCCCGGGGTGATCTTGTCGCAGTTGGAGATGCAGACCAGGGCGTCGGCACAGTGGGCCTCGACCATGTACTCGACCGAGTCCGCGATCAGGTCGCGGGAGGGGAGGCTGTACAGCATGCCGCCGTGGCCCATGGCGATGCCGTCGTCCACCGCGATCGTGTTGAACTCGCGCGGGATGCCGCCCGCCTCCTTGATCGCCTCGCTGACGATCCGGCCGACCGGCTGGAGGTGGGTGTGACCCGGCACGAACTCGGTGAAGGAGTTCGCGACCGCGATGACCGGCTTCCGGCCGATGTCCGCACCGGGTACACCGGAGGCGCGCATAAGGGCGCGGGCGCCCGCCATGTTGCGGCCGTGGGTGACTGTGCGGGACCTCAGCTCGGGCATCGTCGCTCGCTCCTTCGAAGACCTTCCGCCAGAGAGCTCTGGCACTTTCCGAGAGTACGCCGCCGCTCCAAGGGCTGGACTCGGTTGTCCGGAATACGGGACGGTCGTTTCACGGCGGCGGATCCGTGCGCCGCCCTCAGGGTGCGGTCAGGTGGCGCTGCACCACCGGTGCCACCCGCGCGATGATCTGCTCCAGGTCCGCCGACGCCACCGGCTCCAGCTTGATCACGTAGCGCATGATCGCCACGCCCACCAGCTGGGCCGCGGCCAGCTCGGCGCGCAGTTCCGCGTCCGGCAGGTGCACCTCGGCGGCAACGCGGTGCAGCAGCTGGGAGGCGACCAGGCGGCGGAAGACGGCGGCGGCGGTCTCGTTGTTCACCGCCGAGCGCACGATCGCAAGGAGCGGGGTCTGGGTGGCGGGGTCCTCCCAGATCCCGAGGACGAAGCGGGTGAACCGCTCGCCCACCCCCTCCAGCGGCCCGTCGGCGAGCGCGTGCGGCGCGTTGAGCGCGGGCGCGAAGGCGACCGCGATCGCCGCCTCGAAGACCTGTTCCTTGGTCCCGAAGTAGTGGTGGACGAGCGCCGAGTCGACCCCGGCGGCCTTGGCGATGCCGCGCACGGACGTCTTCTCGTACCCGCGTGCGGAGAACTCCTCGCGGGCCGCGGCCAGGATGCGGTCCCGGGTGTCGGCGGACTCCGTACGCGGCGGCCGTCCCCTTCTGCGCGCGGTTGCCCCCGTCATCGCCGGGGCACCTTCACCGCGGAGGCCAGGTGCAGCCGCGTGTACGCCAGGGCCTCGGCGAGGTCGGCCTCGCGTTCGGCGCTGGACATCGCGCGCCGCGTGTTGACCTCGATGACGACGTGGCCGTCGAAGCCGGTCAGCGCGAGCCGCTCCAGCAGCTCCGCGCAGGGCTGGGTGCCGCGGCCGGGGACCAGGTGCTCGTCCTTGGCCGAGCCGCGGCCGTCGGCGAGGTGGACGTGACCGAGCCGGTCGCCCATGCGGTCGATCATCGCCAGGGCGTCGGTGCGGGCCGTCGCGGTGTGGCTGAGGTCGATCGTGAAGTGCCGGTAGTCGTCCTTGGTGACGTCCCAGTCGGGGGCGTAGGCGAGCATCTCGCGGTCGCGGTAGCGCCACGGGTACATGTTCTCGACGGCGAACCGTACGTCCGTCTCGTTCGCCATCCGCCAGATCCCGCTGACGAAGTCGCGCGCGTACTGGCGCTGCCAGCGGAAGGGCGGGTGTACGACGACGGTGCTCGCCCCCAGCTTCTCCGCCGCCGCGCGGGCCCGCTGGAGTTTGACCCAGGGGTCGGTGGACCAGACCCGCTGGGTGATCAGCAGGCAGGGGGCGTGGACGGCGAGGATCGGGATGCCGTGGTAGTCGGACAGCCTGCGCAGCGCGTCGATGTCCTGGCTGACCGGGTCGGTCCACACCATGACCTCGACACCGTCGTATCCGAGGCGCGCGGCGATCTCGAAGGCCGTCGCCGTCGACTCCGGGTAGACGGAGGCGGTGGACAGCGCGACGGCCACGGGCACGTCCCTGGGTTCAGCCACGTCCGTCACCTTACGGGGTCGAGTGGCTCGGGGGTTGGGTGACTATTCGCCGTTGTGACGTTCGCCATTTGCCCGGGTGCGGGGGCGTCGTGGTTGCTCGCGCCCCGCGGCGGAGCCGCACATCGATACCGCCCCGCGCCCCTTCTCGCCGCAGTCAAGCGCCATCCATGTGGTCCAGGCGCCGGAGGATCACGCCCTCCCGCAACGCCCACGGGCAGATCTCCAGGTTCTCCACGCCGAACAAGTCCATCGCGCCCTCGGCCACCAGGGCGCCGGCCAGGAGTTGGTTGGCCCGGCCCTCGGAGACTCCGGGGAGTTCCGCGCGCTGGGCCGTGGTCATGCCGGCGAGGCGGGGGACCCAGGCCTCCAGGGACTCGCGTTTGAGTTCGCGCTGGACGTAGAGGCCCTCGGCGCTGCGGGCGGCGCCTGCGATGCGGGCCAGCTGCTTGAAGGTCTTGGAGGTGGCGACCACGTGGTCGGGGGCGCCGATGCGGCTGAATTCACCGACCGTGCGTGCTATCTCGGCGCGGACGTGGCGGCGCAGGGTGCGTACGTCGTCCGCGGTGGGCGGGTCGCCCCGCAGCCAGCCCGCGGTGAGGCGGCCCGCGCCGAGCGGGAGGGAGACGGCGGCGTCGGGTTCCTCGTCGATGCCGTAGGCGATCTCCAGGGAGCCGCCGCCGATGTCCAGGACCAGCAGCCGTCCGGCGGACCAGCCGAACCAGCGGCGTACGGCGAGGAAGGTGAGGCGGGCTTCCTCCTCGCCGGAGAGGACCTGGAGGCGGACGCCGGTCTCGTCGGCCACGCGCGCGAGGACGTCGTCGGCGTTGCCGGCCTCGCGGACGGCGGAGGTGGCGAACGGCAGGAGGTCTTCGACGCCCTTGTCCTCGGCGGCCTGGAGCGCGTCGCGTACGACGGCGATCAGCTTGTCGACGCCGTCGGTGCCGATGTGGCCGCTGCCGTCGAGCAGCTGGGCGAGTCGCAGATCGACCTTGTGCGAATGTGCGGGCAGCGGGCGGGCACCGGGGTGCGCGTCCACCACCAGCAGATGCACCGTGTTCGAACCCACGTCCAGGACACCGAGTCTCATATAGGGAACGCTACTGCCAGATCGCCGGTCCTCGTTCCCCGGAGCGGTCCTGGGCCACTTACCCTGGACGCGTGCCAAAGACGAAAAAGGCGAAGGCCGACAAATCCTCCAAGGGATCGAAGGATTCAGCGAAGGGTTCGGTGAAGGATTCTTCGCAGGTGAAGGCGGACAGGAAGGCCCCGAAGGTGAGCGACGAGAAGGGGCTCGACTTCGCGCGCGCGTGGGTGGAGTTTCCGGATCCGGCGGACGACGAACAGGTCTTCCGGTGCGATCTGACATGGCTGACCTCTCGCTGGAACTGCATTTTCGGCAGCGGCTGCCAGGGCATTCAGGCGGGCCGCGCGGACGACGGCTGCTGCTCGCTGGGCGCGCACTTCTCCGACGAGGACGACGAGAAGCGGGTCGCCGAGCATGTGGCACGGCTCACCCCGGAGATCTGGCAGCACCATGCCGAAGGCACGCGCGACGGCTGGGTGTCGGAGGACGACGAGGGGTCCCGGCAGACGCGGCCCTTCCAGGGGTCGTGCATCTTCCAGAACCGGCCGGGGTTCGCGGGCGGCGCGGGCTGCTCGCTGCACATCCTCGCCCTGAAGGAGGGCCGGGAGCCGCTGGAGACCAAGCCGGACGTGTGCTGGCAGCTGCCGATCCGGCGGACCTACGACTGGATCGACCGGCCGGACGACACCCGCGTGCTCCAGGTGTCCATCGGTGAGTACGACCGCCGGGGCTGGGGTCCGGGCGGCCACGACCTGCACTGGTGGTGCACGTCGGCGACGTCGGCGCACGGTGCGGGCGAGCCGGTGTACGTCTCCTACCGGGCCGAGCTGACCGAGCTGATGGGCAAGGCCGGCTACGACCGTCTGGTCGAGCTGTGCGAGGCGCGACTGGCGTCGCAGCTGCCGATGGTCGCACCGCACCCCGCCGACCCGGCGCCGTAACTCCGGCGCCACTCCTAGGGTCTTTCGTTTGGATCAGGCCGGATCAGGGAGCGGGGCCTGGTGCGTGCAGCTGCAAGGCGGAGGAGGGAGTCAACGCGGCGCGTTGGCGACTGACGACAACGCCGCTGGGGGTCCCCCCTCTGGGGGAGTGCGTGCCAGGCCCCGCGAGCCCGGCGTGATCCGAACGAGAGGCCCTAGCTGCCCGACGGGCTGGGCGTCCCGCTGTCGGACGGGGAGGGGGTCGGGGTCGGGGGGTCGGACGGGGGCGGGTCCGTGGGAGGGGTGCTCGGGTCGGTCGGGGTCGGGGACTGGCTGGTCGGCGAATCGCTGGGGGTGGACGGCGGGGGCGTCGGGCCGGAGCTTGAGGTCGTGGGCGGCGGGGTCGCGGGCGGCGGGGTCGCGGGGCCGCTGGGGGCGGTGCCGTAGCCGTCGATGGAGACGACGGCGCCGGCCGGGGCGATGGCCACCTGGGCGTGCCAGTGACCGGAGGGCTCGCGCAGATGGTCGACGTACACCTTGATCGTCAACGTGTCGCCGGGCGCCAGGGTGCCCGAGGACTGGCTGAGGTAGAGCCAGGCCGCCGTGGTGGTCGCGGACCAGCGGACCGGTGAGGGGCCCGAGGCGGTGAGGGTGATCAGCGTGGTGTCGCCGTCGTTCCCGGCGTCGACCGTGAGGTGTCCGGCGCCCTTCCTGTCCGCTCCGGTGATGCCGATGACCTCGACCGAGACATCCGCCTTGCCGTCCTTGCCGAGCCGGGCGCCGGGCTTCACGCGCGCGTTGCCGGCGTTCTCGTAGCCGCCGGACGTGTCGCCGCCGAGCGCCTCGGCACCCCGGGCCTCGCGCGCGGTGGCGGTGTGGCCGTCCTCCTCCCCGGCCGGTGAGCCCCGGTATGCGGCCCACAGGGCGAGCACGGGCGCGGCGACGACGGTGGCGACGACGGTCGTGGTGACGGCACGCGCGCGGATGCGGTCGCGGCGGGCCGCGCGGTCCTTGGGGTCCATCGGGAAGCCGCGCCGGTCGAAGCGGGGGACGGCCGCGCGCGGGTGGTTCGCGAGCGCGGCGTGCAGGTCCGCTCGAGGCGCCTCCAGCACGGGCAGTTCGGCGGGGGTGACCGTGGCGCCGGGCCACTGGCCGGTGACGGCGCGCTCGGCCGTGCGGCGGCAGCGCGGGCAGTCGTCCACGTGCCGGACCAGTTCGCGGCGCAGGGCGGTGCTGAGGACGAGGCGGCTGTCGCCGGTGAGGTGCGCCACGCTCGGACAGCTGCCGGCCTCGACCACGGCGAGGGCCGCGCTGGTCCGCTCGACCTCGCAGGCGGCGGAGGCGAGCAGTTCGCGGGCGGTGGCGGGTTCCATGCCGAGGACGGCGGCGACCTCGTGGGGGTCGAGGTGGTGGCGGACGGCGAGTTCCAGCGCCTCGCGCTGCTCGGGGCTCGTGCCGGCGGCCTCCGGCCAGGCGAGCAGGGCGAGTTCGCGGCGCCGCTGGTCCTCGGTCTCGGGGGCGAGGGGCGGATCGGGGACGTGTTTCCCGGCGGGGGCTTTTCCGTTGGAGGCCTTCCCGGCGGGGGCGCGGCCCGCCGCGTGGGTGGCCTGACGTTTCTGCTTGGCCTCGGCCAGCTTGCGCAGGCACGCCCAGCGGGCCAGCGCGTACAGCCAGGCCCTGCGGTCACCGGCCGCCTCCGGGACGCGCTGCCCGCGCCGCTCGGCCAGCGCGAGGACGTCCCCGAGGGCGGCGGTGGCGGCGTCGTGGTCGCACAGCACGGACAGGCAGTAGGTGAACAGACCGTCCAGGTACGGCTCGTAGCGCGCGGGCGTGCGCTGGGCGAGGGTGCGCGCGGCGGCGCGGTCGCGCGCCTCACGGTGTGCCCGGTGCGCCCGGTGCGCGCCGGTCGTGCGGGTCGTGGTCTCCGGCCTGCTGCTCATCACCCGTGCGACCGTAGGCGGCGGCGGAGTGCCCGTTCTGGCACCTTGAGCACTTTTAATCCGTACGGGTGAAACGATCCCTCATAAGAGGACACGAGGGCCGAATTCGGTGGCTCGATTCCGCTGGATGGTGGCCGGTTCAGGGTCCTTCGAAGGACGGCGGGGCGAGGAGGTCGAGGCTTCCGGGGAGGGGTGCCTCGGGGTCGTCGTAGAGGAGGGACAGCTGCTGGTTGTCGGGTGCGTCCCGACGGTCTCGCCAGAGTTGGACGGGCAGCTCCGCCAGGCCCCTGCACCGCAAGACCAGCGCCCTCGCCAGGGCGAACCGGTCCATGCACTCCGGACCGCAGTTGCCCGGGTGCGGCAGCGTGCTCCACAGGACGGCACCGTGCCCCGCCCTGATCAGCCGGGACATGAGCCGCCGGCCCGCGCCCTGGCTCACCGGACCGCAGAGGCAAGGGATCTGGCCGGCCGGGACCGAGGAGAACCGCCAGGAGCCGCTGCCCAGCGGGGTGTGGACGGCATCGAGCCGGCCGGCGTCGCGCAGGCTCTGCCAGTGGCGCAGCCGGTTCTCCTCCAGGGCCCCCCGCCCGAGGCCACGGATCGTCACCGGGCGCTGCTCGCCGAGGCGCCCGGCTGCGGACCCGGCCGTCCACGTATGCGGAGCCGAGTCGAAGTACTCCAGAGGAAGGGTGACTTCGAGCGGGACCGGGCGCTCCGGCAGGTCGCAGGAGCGGACGAAGGCGGCCAGCTGCTCGCCCATGGATCCGCCCAGCTGCATCCGGGGCACGGGAGCGCGTTCGGTGCCCTGCGCCAGCGCGGTCGGGAGGGAGTCCCTGACCACGCGCAGTGTCCAGTGCGCCCGCGTGGACCATGCCCCGCGTTCCACGTCCAGCTGGACCCGGAGGTCGGCCTCGGCCGCGCGCCGCCGCCGGTCCTCCGCGTAACTGCGGGTGCTCCGGGCCCGCACGGTGTCGCCGGCGGCGGCGAACGCCTGCTCGCTGATGTTCCAGGCGGCCTCGGCCTCCGAGGCGAGCCCCAGGTTCTCCCGGGCCCGTGCCACGACCTCCCAGGCGCGCGCCAGGGCGTGCTGGTCGCGCAGGGCCGTGAAATCGCGCATGACCCGCTCCGCGGTGCCGACGGCCGCCTCGGCCATGCCGGACCGGCTCAGCGCCTCGGCCCGGTACAGGTCGGCGCGCGCCGCCCCCGGCTGGTCACCGAGGGACCGGAACTCGTTGACGGCGGCGTACAGCGCCGCCAGCGCCTGCTGGTCGTCGCCTCTGTGGAGCAACGCCACGCCCTCGTGCATGAGCGCCTCGGCCTCGCCCCGCCGGTCCCCGACGCGGCGCAGTTCCCGGATCGCCTGCTGGAACGCGGCATGGGCGTTGTCCCAGTCGCTCTGTTCGGCACGCACCTGCCCCAGCGCGTCGTACGCCTTGGCGCAGCCCCTGAGGTCGGCGAGATCCTCGTAGAGGGCGAGCGCCCGCACATGGGAGTCGGCCGCCTCGTCGAGCAGGCCGAGGCCGCTCAGGGCGGCCCCGTGCAGGTTCCACAGGGGCGCCGCGCGGTGGCGGCTCCAGTCCGACTGCAGCCCCGCGAGGCAGCACCGGCGGCTGTCCTCGAAGCGCCGGCGCCAGTTGAGGTGGGCGCCGAGGTGCAGGGCGAGTTCGGCGGCCTGGTCGGCGTACGGCCCCTGGCTGTCCTCCAGCACCAGGGCGAGCAGGGTCGGGTGTTCCCCGTCCAGCCAGTCGAGGGCGCTGCTCCAGCCGTCGCGCGGCTCGACGGAGTCCTCGGCATCGCTCAGGCCGAGCGCCCGGACGGCGCCCCGGGTCCGCTGGACGCAGTAGCCGAGCAGGAGCTGCCGTGCCGAGGTCACCTCCTCGTCCGCGATGTGCCGCCCCGGGCTCTGCCGGACGTACGACCGCACCAGCGCCGGCATCCTCCAGCGTCCGCCGGCCTGGTTCCGCTCGACCAGGCCGGCGGCCTCCAGGCGGGCGAGGGACGCCTCCAGTCCGGTGGTGCCCATGCCGAGGAGCAGCTCCGGGTGGGCGTCCTCGCCGGGAACGACGGCCAGCAGGCGCAGCGCCCGCTCCTCGTCGGGTGCCAGATGCGCGAACTCGGCGTCGTACGTGCGCCGCAGCTCGCCGAAGTGGTGGAAAACCCCGCCCGCCCGCTCGACGGCCGCCCGGACCTCCGGTAGGGGGGCGGACGAGCGGGCTACGAGTTCCAGGGCCTGCGGTACCCGGCCGCACAGCTCGGCGAGTGCTGTCGCCGCTTCGGGGTCCGTGGCCTGGGGATCCAGCAGCTCGGCCGCGGCGCGGGGGGACAGCGGGTTCAGTCGCACGGGGTCCGGGCCGGCGGGGCTGCGGTGCCTTGAGGTGACCAGCGTGTGGAAGCCGTACTCCTGGGTGGAGTTCCACGGGGTCGGTCCGTCGTCGGGATCCACACCGTCGAAGAGGAACAGGGCGGGCCCGATTCCGGACTGCGTCACGGTCAAGGCGTGTCGCGCCCTCTCGTACGAATCCGGCTCACCGGGGAGGAAGTAGATCCCGCCGGGATACCAGCCCCGTGCCTCGGCCTGCTCGGCGGCGGCCACGGCGAGCGCGGTCTTGCCGATGCCGGGGATGCCGGTCACGGCCGTGGCGCGGCCTGCCGTCTCCGGGTTCAACAGCTCCACCAGCCGCGCGAGTTCCTCCTCCCGGCCGATGAGCAGGTCCGGAGCCGGCGGTGGCACGGACGGCAGCGCGGCGAGCAGCGACACGACCGCGTCCACCGCCAGTCGCGCCGCGATGTCGTCCACGGCGCAGATGCCGAGGTGTTCGACGCGCAGACCGTACATGGTCATGAAAGACGGATGCTGATCCGCATAGAGGACCGCGTACGGGCCCCCCGGGCGGACTCGTTCGACAGCACGGGAGGTTCGCAGTTCCCCGAACCGCACCCTCCCGTACAGAACCGCACGGGTGACCGACCGCAGCCACGCGGACGGCCCCGAGTACCTCGGGACCGTTTCGACCTTGTCCGCCACGAGGACGTCGCTGGGCAGCATCCCGCCCGGACGCCCCGGCACGACCGACACCGCGAGCGAGACGCGGAACTCACGGATGGCGGACGCGGTGTCCGCGACATTCCCCCCGCCGAGCATCTCGCCCCTCAGCAGCACCACCCGCCACCCGGTGTCCGACAGCCGCCCGACCTCCACCGAACTGCCGTACGTATACCGCCGCGGTTCTCCCTCCAGCCCCTCGACCCGGCTCCGCACCAACCGGTACAGCTCCTCGGAGCCGGGCGCGATCAACACGGTCGGGCCCGTCCGCCCCGAGTCCAGCCCCTCCGCCCTCGGCGACACCGCAGGCTCCCCCGCCGGCCCCGGCAGCGGCACCTCCACCACGTCCAGTACAGGTGCAGCCTCCCCCGCCCCGACCCGCACCTCCAGCCGCTCGCTGCGGAACGGCACCCCGCCCGCCGTGACGAGCGTGAGCCGCAGCGCGGTCTCGCCCTCGGGGCCGCCCGCCGCGTAGGTGACGAAGCGGGCGGGGCCGTACGTCCCGCCGAAGCGGTGCAGGACCAGGGTGGTGTCCCCGACCGCCTCCACGGCGAGGCCGGACTCGGCCTCCAGGACGCAGCCGACGGCGTACTCCTCGGTGTCGTACGGCCAGGTGCCGGGCTCCGGCCCGGCGAGCTCTACGTCGACGGTGACCAGGTACTTGCGGCCGGTCTCGACCTCCTCGGGCCAGCTCACCAGCGGGCGCAGGGGTACGGCGGACGCGCTCATGTGCCGTCGCCCCCTTCCCGGCCCTCCCGGCCCGGCTTCTCCAGCGTCAGCGTGGTCCCAGGGTGCCCGAAGTAGACGTACATGAAGCCGCTGAAGAACGCCTCCAGCGCCTGTTCGACCCGGGGTTCGTCGGCGTCCTCCAGGGCCCGCTCGGCCTCGCGGGCGTAGTACGCGCGGTGCCGGGTGAGTTCCTCGGCCAGGTTGACCGGGCCGTTCCGCGCGGCCTTGCGGACCAGCCGGGCGGCGAAGTCGTGGGCGTGGACCTTGCTGACCTCCGCGACGGTGGCGATGACCGCGCCGGCGCCCCATTTGAGGAACACCTCCGCGAAGTTGCGGGGCACGGCCGCCTTGTAGCGGTCGTCGACCACCGGGCGGGCGGAGACGCAGGAGTTGATGAGGACGGCGGCCCCGGAGGCGTGCAGGGCGTACATCTTCCAGTTCAGGGACAACTGGGGGTAGGGCACGCCGCCGAGTGTGAACTGCCTGATGTCCTCGGAGTATCCGCCGTGGCAGCGCATCAGCAGCAGGCCGAAGCCGGTCCGGGTGTCCTTGAGGCGGGTGCGCAGGTCGGCCATGGTGGTCGACCGGGTGCCTATCTCGTGCTGGGCGACGCCGTCCTGGTCGACGGCGAAGTCCGGGTCCTCGTAGACCATGACGCCACCCTTGCAGTGGCGGGGCCGGGCGTCGTAGCGCCAGGCGCGGTCGCCGTCCCACACCGTGGTCCAGCGGATGACGGGGAGCACGGCGCCGAGCCAGCCGCCGGTGTCGCCGGCCGGGTCGTCGGGCGCGGGGATGCCGACAGGTTCGCGGTGCAGGAGTTCCCAGGGGATCTCGTGCGCGGTCTGGTCCCAGACGATGAGGGCCGGGTCGTCCCCCTGGCGCAGGCGGTCGACCCAGGCGGCCAGCACCGGCTGGGTCTGCCACCAGCCCTTGAGGTGCAGGTAGGTGTCGCTCCAGGTCCCGCCCTCGCTCGTGGCCCGCGCGACCAGCTGGGGTATCCCGAGGCCGGGCGGGCGGCGCGACGCCAGATGGTGGGGCCGGTTCGGGCTGGACACCCGGCCCCGGTGGTGGAAGTGCAGCCCGATGCTGGGACGGCCTTCATGGGTGATGTTTTCGACGCGCAACAGGGCGGCACCGGGCGGGAGTTCGGCCGGCAGGACGACGTCCTCGGGCGGGAACTCCAGCGGGTCCGAAGCGGCTTCGGCCTCGAACTCGGGCTCGGCCCGGTCCGTGCCGGGCGCGGGCACCGGTGTGCGGGGCTGCCCGATCCTCGCGGGCGCGAGCTCGTCCGCGGGCTGGTCCGCGTCCGCGTACAGCCGGCTGCGCAGGCTCATCGGCTCCGTCGTCATGCGGGCGCCCCCGGGGCCACGACGAGGGTGGCGCCGAGCGCCTCCGCCAGTTCGACGGGGAGGTGCGGGTACTGGTCGAGGTCCGGTGCGATGACGACCGCGCGGACCCGGTTCAGGGTGGCCGCCGTGGCCGCCACCCGCAGCGCGTCGGCGACGCCCTCCCGGCGCACCCCGCTCGGCACCCGCCCCCGCAGGCTCGCGTCCAGCGGTACGTTGCCCCGGCCGTCGGTGGCGACGACGAACAGGACCTCGTCGACCACCGCCCGGCCCCGGCGCAGGTACCGGCGCAGTTCCTGCACGGCCAGGTCGAGGGCGTGGGCGAGCGGGCTGGCGGTGCCGGGGGGCCGGTCGAAGGCGGCGAGGAGGGCCGGGTCGAGCAGCGAGGGCACCCGCACGCGTTCCGCGCACAGCTCGTCCTCCGCGCCCGCGTGCCCGAACTCCACGACGGTGACGGCGGCGTTGGTCGCATAGGCCCAGCGCAGGCAGGGGGCGAGCGCGGGCGCGCGGTCCCAGTCGCGGCAGGAGTGGTCGAGGACCAGGACCAGGGCGTGCGCGGGCTCCGGACGACGGCGGTACTGGCGCAGGTCGGCGGGGCCGAGGCGGAGCGGCCGGGTCCGCGTCTCGGGCTCGGACAGCCGGGACTTGGCGGCCTCGACGAGGCTCGGGACGAGCGCGAGGTCGTGGACGTCCCGGGCGCGCATGGTGCCGTTCGGGCGGCCGTGCCGGCGCAGGGCGGCGCCCCGGCGGCGGGTCGCCGGGCGCAGCGAGCCGAGCTGCGGGACCGCGTCCGCGGAGTCCTCCGGGTACGGCGAGTCCTGGGGGTAGGGCGACGGCGGGGCGGCCGGCGGCTGCGGGGTCACCGGTACGGCCGTGAGGGGGCGGGGCGGCGCGGGAACGGCGACCGGGGTGGGTACGGGGGCGGTGGGGCCGGGCGGCTGTGCCGCGGGCTCCTCGGTGGGCTCCGGCGGGGCGTCCGGGCCGAAGGTGCGGCGGGGCGGCGCCTCCGGGCGGGGCGGGAGCGGTGCGATGCCCAGCAGGACGGCGGCCTGCCGGAGGTGGTGGACGTCGGCCCGCGGGTCCCCGGCGCGGGCCGCGAGGGCGCGGGCACAGCGGGCGAGGGCGAGGCCCCGGCGCAGGCCGCTGTCCGGGGGCACGAGGTCGGTCGCGAGCGCGGCGGCTTCCGGGGTGAGGGCGGGGGACGGCCCGCCCGCCGGGACGTACGGCAGGGTGGGCAGCGCCGCCACGAGCTTGTCCCGATCGGCGGGCAGGTCCCAGAAACCGTCGGTGCCGAGGCTCCACAGCGCGTCGTTGAGCGCCTCCGCCGCGACCCGCACCGGGAACCGGTCCAGCAGGTGCGGGGAGAGCCCGGCGGCCTCGGCGCGGCCGGTGGCCGCGAGCCAGTGCGCGCGGGGGCGCCAGCGCAGGCTGTGGCCGTGCATCTCCACGTGGGCCGCCTCGGCACCGATCAGGCTGACGGCGGCCCGTACGACAGCGGGGCCGGCCTGGCCGAGATCGGGGACGAGAAGCACCGGGGGCGGGGCGCCGGCCCCCTCCACCAGCAGCCCCGGCACCAGCCGGAACCCGTCGTCGTCCAGCCGTGGCCGCAGCCACAGCTCCTCCTCCCCGAGCCAGGACCCCAGGGTGCGCACGGGAGCGCCGGTACCGCTGTGGGCGGCCAGCCAGGCGCCGAGGACGGGCAGGAAGCCGGGGTCGAGCCCGAGGAAGAGGACGCCGCCCGCGCCGGGTTCGGTGGCCAGGCAGGCGAGGACGGCCAAGGCACGACCGATCGGGTCCTGGTGACCGCCGTCGTCGCGGGAGGTCGAGCCCGGCGGGCCACCGCCGTCCTTGCCGGTCCGGTCCGGCATCGTCAGGTCCGGCATCGTCAGAACGCGGGGCCCACGAGCAGGTTCCACACCAGGACGTCGTCCTCCTCGGTCCACGCCGGAAGGGTGCCCGTGTCGCCCCGCCCGCGGCGGTGGACGAGGGCCGGTTTGGCGACCCGGCGTACGTGCTCGACGGTGGCCTGTCCGGCGTCCTCGATCGCGGCGAGGGCGCGGGCGGCCCGCAGCAGGACGATCTCCCCGCGGTGACCGGCGAGCCCGAAGCCCTCGGCGAGTGCGGCGCAGCCGGCGTAGACGTCGGGGCCGCAGGCGATGGTGCCGAGGCGGTCGCGCGCGGCGTTGAGCGTGGCCCGCTTCTCGGCGTCCGCGCGGCGCGCCTCGGCTATGAACTCCGAGTCGGGGTCCTCGCGTTCGGCCTCGAAGCGCAGGACGGTCTCCACGATCCGCCGCCGCTGCCGCGCGTCGCTCTCGGACTCCACCACGGCCACCAGCCCGAAACGGTCGAGGAGTTGGGGGCGCAGCCCGCCCTCGTCCGGGTTCATGGTGCCCACCAGCGTGAAGTCCACGTGCCGGGTCTGCTCGGAGCGGTGGTCGCGTTCCAGGGAGAGGATGCCGGTGGAGGCGGCGTCCAGGATGATGTTGACCAGGTAGTCGTCGAGCAGGTTGATCTCGTCCACGTACAGCATGCGGGCCTCGGACCGGGACGCCTGCACCAGCAGCCCCTCGGACCTGAGCGCGGTGCCGCCCATCAGCTCTTTGATCCGCCAGCCGCCCAGCACCCGGTCGTCGGTGGCGCCGATCGGCATCGTCACGGGCAGCCCGCCGACGGCCATCTTCGTGAAGGCGCGCACGGTGGTCGTCTTGGCGGTGCCGCGCTGGCCGGTGGCGAGCACGCCCCCGACGGCCGGGCAGACGTAGGCGATCTCCAGCGCGGTGCGCAGTTCCTCCTGGCCGACTATGAGGTCGTACGGCAGGACGGTCGCGAGCGCGGCGGCCTCCTGGGCGGCGGCTTCGCGGGCGTACTCGTCCCACGGGTCGTCCGACGGGCCGTGGTCGTCGTGCCCGACGTGTTCGCCCCGCTCGTCCGTGTCGGGCGTCTCGTCCATCATCACTGTCCCTGTCCGCGTGCCTGTCCACGTGCCTGTCCGCCGGTCGTGCCCTGGTTCGCGCCAGGCGGGTCCGCCGAGGCCGACGAGTCGTGGGTGTACTGGAAGCCGGGCGGCAGGGGTACGCCCTGGCGCCACAGGTCGCACCAGGCCGCCGCGACGCGCTGTTCGTCCGCCGGGGCCCCGGGGAGTCCGACGGCCAAGGCCCGCAGCAGCGCGAACCGGTGCAGGTCGAAGGCCACGTGCAGGGACTCCCCGTAGGCGAGCGCCGCCTGCACCGCGCCCCGGTAGGCGAGCCACGCCGTCGCCAGGGGGATCAGGGCCAGCAGCAGCCCCCAGCCCGTGCGGGCGAGCAGGACGGCCGCGACCACGCCGGCGACGGCCGCGGTCGCGGCCATCCGGGCCGCGCCGTCCACGGTGTCCCGGCGGTCGTCCACGATCGCCCGGGTCTGCTCGCCGAGCAGCGGGTAGAGCCGGGGCCAGGCGACCACCGCGTCGTACCCGAACTCCCGCCCCGCGGTGTCCTCGGCGGCGGCCAGCGCGTTGCCGAGGGCGGTGGGGCGCACCAGGTGGTCGGGAAGGGGGTAGCGGCGGCGCAGTTCGCTGCCCGCGACCCCGGCGCGCTGGACTGTGTCGGGCGGGAGGGCGAGCGCGGTGGGGGCGGGGAGGCCGTGCGACTGCGGAGGGGGGACGGGCCCGATGGCGGGCAGCTCGGCCCGGCGTTTCCACTTCGCCCGGCGGGCCAGCTGACGGCGGCGGGCCCAGCCCGAGCCCAGCCGCTCGGGCCAGCCCCCTTCGAGGAGCCGGACCAGGGAGGTCTGCAGCGGGGCGAGCAGGACGGCGGCGAGCGTGACGCCGATCAGCAGCAGGAGCGTCTGCCCCACGCCCAGGGAGCCCGCGGTCTTCCACGCGCGCGCGGTGCTCAGGTGGCCTCCGGCCGGGCTCTTCCAGCCGCGGGCCCCGGCCCAGACCAGCAGGAGGATGTAGAAGACGGCGGCGTACGTCGGCAGGTATCCCACCTGGTAGAAGCGCCGCCCGCTCCCGAGCCCGGACGGCGGCTGCAGCGCGTCGTTCAGCTTCATCGCACCAGCTCCATGACGCCGTGGCCGTTCGGGCACCCGGGCAGCTCCCGGACGTCGTAGTAGGCGGTCGCCTTCCGGGCCCCGCACACCCGGCACACGAACTGCAGGGCGCGGTACTGCGTGGACACGCCGAGCAGGCCGGCCCGGTCGCCGGCGCCTAACTCGGGGGCGGGTGCGGGGGCGGGGGGCGCGGCGGTCTCTTGGGCCCGCCACAGACGCGTGCGCCCGCTGATCCCGATCAGTGCGGTGTCTTCAGGCTGCCCTTTGAGCAGGAGGGCGACGCCCCGGCAGCCGGGGTCGGCCCTGAAGAGCGATTCGAGGAGCTGCGCGACCACGGGGGCGCGCTCCTCATCAGGGTCGACACGGAGGGAGTTCTGGTACGTGGTCAAGCCGGGGTCGAGAAGTCCGCCATAGACCTCGCGCGCATACGCGATCCGGTCCTCGTCGCCCGGCACGTGCCCCTCCGCCCCCTGCTGTGGGCCGCTCCACGACCGCCCCGACGTGGAGTTCTGCAGCGCCGATTGTAGGGAGATCCCCCGCCCGGGGAAGGCGCATTGCCCCAATCCGAGGGCCGCGCCTCACCCGCACAGCCGAGGCGTTGTCAGTGGGCTCGGCTACGGTTTCCGCATGGCTGCCCGTTCCAAGACCACCAAGGACCGCCCGTCCTACCGCTGCACGGAGTGCGGCTGGCAGACGGCCAAGTGGCTCGGGCGGTGTCCCGAGTGCCAGGCCTGGGGCACGGTCGAGGAGTACGGCGCGCCCGCGGTGCGTACGACGACCCCGGGCCGCGTGACGACGTCCGCGCTGCCCATCAGCCAGGTCGACGGCCGCCAGGCCACCGCCCGCGCCACCGGCGTGCCGGAGCTGGACCGGGTGCTCGGCGGCGGTCTGGTGCCCGGCGCGGTCGTGCTGATCGCGGGCGAGCCCGGCGTCGGCAAGTCCACCCTGCTGCTGGACGTGGCGGCCAAGGCGGCGAGCGCGGAGCGCCCCACCCTGTACGTGACCGGCGAGGAGTCGGCGAGCCAGGTGCGGCTGCGCGCCGACCGCATCGGTGCCCTGCACGACCACCTGTACCTGGCCGCCGAGACCGATCTGGCCGCCGTCCTCGGCCACTTGGACGAGGTCAAGCCGTCGCTGCTGATCCTCGACTCGGTGCAGACGGTGGCCTCCCCGGAGATCGACGGCGCGCCCGGCGGCATGGCCCAGGTGCGGGAGGTGGCCGGGGCGCTGATCCGCGCGTCCAAGGAGCGCGGGATGTCCACGCTCCTCGTGGGCCACGTCACCAAGGACGGCGCGATCGCGGGCCCCCGCCTCCTGGAACACCTGGTGGACGTCGTCCTGCATTTCGAGGGCGACCGGCACGCGCGCCTGCGTCTGGTCCGGGGCGTGAAGAACCGCTACGGCGCCACGGACGAGGTCGGCTGCTTCGAGCTGCACGACGAGGGCATCACGGGCCTCGCCGACCCCAGCGGGCTCTTCCTGACCCGGCGCGACGAACCGGTCCCCGGCACCTGCCTGACGGTCACCCTGGAGGGCCGCCGCCCGCTGGTCGCGGAGGTGCAGGCGCTGACCGTGGACTCCCAGATCCCCTCCCCGCGCCGCACCACCTCGGGCCTGGAGACCTCCCGCGTGTCGATGATGCTCGCGGTGCTGGAGCAGCGCGGCCGGATCAGCGCGCTCGGCAAGCGGGACATCTACTCCGCGACGGTGGGCGGCGTGAAGCTGTCGGAGCCGGCCGCCGACCTGGCGATCGCCCTCGCCCTCGCCTCGGCGGCCAGCGACACCCCGCTGCCCAAGAACCTGGTGGCCATCGGTGAGGTGGGCCTCGCGGGCGAGGTGAGACGGGTCACGGGCGTGCAGCGCAGGCTCGCCGAGGCGCACCGGCTGGGCTTCACGCACGCACTGGTGCCGGGCGATCCGGGCAAGGTCCCGCCCGGGATGAAGGTCATGGAAGTCGCCGACATGGGGGACGCGCTCAGGGTGCTGCCGCGCTCCCGTCGCCGAGAGGCCCCGCGGGAGCCGGAGGAGCGCCGGTAGACTTTGCCCAGGTCTCGCCCGTCCGTACGAACCGCGTGCGGTAGCGGGGGCGCGTCAGAACCTGCGACCGGAGGAGTGCAGTGGCAGCCAACGACCGGGCAACGGCTCCCGGAAAGTCCGGTGGGAGTGCCGGTTCCGATCGCCTGATGCGCGCCTCGCTGAGCGCCGTGGCTCCTGGTACGCCGTTGCGCGACGGCCTGGAGCGGGTCCTGCGCGGCAACACCGGCGGGCTCATCGTCCTCGGCTCCGACAAGACGGTCGAGGCGATGTGCACGGGCGGTTTCGTCCTGGACGTCGAGTTCACCGCGACCCGGCTGCGGGAGCTGTGCAAGCTGGACGGCGGCATAGTGCTGTCGTCGGACCTGTCGAAGATCCTGCGCGCGGGCGTGCAGCTGGTCCCGGACCCGACGATCCCCACGGAGGAGACGGGCACGCGGCACCGCACGGCGGACCGGGTGAGCAAGCAGGTCGGCTTCCCTGTCGTCTCGGTCTCCCAGTCCATGCGTCTGATCGCCCTCTACGTCGACGGTCAGCGGCGGGTCCTGGAGGACTCGGCCGCGATCCTCTCCCGCGCGAACCAGGCGCTGGCCACGCTGGAGCGGTACAAGCTCCGCCTGGACGAGGTCGCGGGCACGCTGTCCGCGCTGGAGATCGAGGACCTGGTCACGGTCCGGGACGTCTCCGCGGTGGCCCAGCGGCTGGAGATGGTCCGCCGCATCGCCACCGAAATCGCCGAATACGTGGTCGAACTGGGCACCGACGGCCGTCTTCTGGCGCTCCAGCTGGAGGAGTTGATCGCCGGCGTGGAGCCCGACCGCGAACTGGTCGTGCGGGACTACGTCCCCGAGCCGACGGCAAAGCGTTCCCGCACGGTCGAAGAGGCCCTCTCCGAACTGGACGCACTCACCCACGCCGAGCTCCTGGAAATGGGCACGGTGGCGCGTGCGCTGGGCTACACCGGCTCCCCCGAGACCCTCGACTCCGCGGTGTCCCCGCGCGGCTTCCGCCTGCTCGCCAAGGTCCCCCGGCTCCCGGGCGCGATCATCGACCGCCTGGTGGAACACTTCGGCGGCCTGCAGAAGCTGCTCGCTGCGAGTGTGGATGACCTGCAGACTGTGGACGGCGTCGGAGAGGCTCGGGCGAGGAGCGTCCGCGAGGGCCTGTCGCGGCTGGCCGAGTCGTCGATCCTGGAGCGGTACGTCTGATTCGGGGCTAGTCGGCCGACAGTACGAACGACGCCTGGGTCTTCGTGAACCCCGGTGCCTTCGCCTCCAGCAGATACGTCGTACCCGTCTTCGCCGAACCCCCGGAGGGCTTCGCGCAGTGCGGAGCACTCGGCTTCCGGTCCCACTTCACCGTGTACGTGATGCTCTCCCCCGCCGGCACCCGGAACATCAGGCTCCCGGGCCCCTGCGGACAGTCGGCCGACGACCAGAACGTGTCGCCACCATCCGTCGGCGTGATCGTCAACACCGCACTCTTCGGCCCGAGATCGACCTTGCAGTCCCCGGACGACGTGTTCTTCGCGGTGAGTTGGAAGGTCGGCACCTGGTCCGGCGAGAACGAGTTGTGCAGACTGCGCAGGTTCAACGCGACTGCCCCGGCGGTGCAGTCGGGCAGCGAGGAGGACGTGGGCAGCGCGTCGGCGGCCCCGACGCCGGTCCCGCCGGAGCCGGAGCCCCCGCCGGAGCCGGAGTCCCCGCCCGAGCTGGACGAGCCGTCACTGGAACCGCCCGTGTCCTCGGAGCCGGAACCGCCGTCGGAGCCGGACGAACCGTCACCGGAACCACCGGAGCCGCCCGACTCGTCGCTCCCGCCCGGGTGTTGGCTGATGGCGGGCCCGGAGACGGACGGACCTGGAGTGATCGTGGGTGCGGGATTCTTGCCGTTGGACGCGCCCGCGTTCTTCTTGCCACCCCCGCCGCCGGCCGTGACGATCCAGGTGACCAGCAGCGCCAACACGGCGACCACCGACAGCATTACGGCCCTCCTTCGCCAGTAGATGGAGGAGGGAAGCGGCCCGACCGGATTGCGCAGAGAACCCACGCGCAAACTGTACGAGAGATCGGCGCGCTGTCTTGCGCCACCCGCCGCCCGGACCCCAACTTTTCCGGATCATCATCCCGGCAACTTCCGTGACAGTCAGGCACCTTCACCCGTGATCGCCATCCGTGATCACATTCAGTGACCGCGATGTCACCACGCCGCCGCGCCGCCACGGCCGGGCCCGCCCCAGTCGTGGCAGGATCGGAAGGCCATGACTGAGAAGCTCCACACCCCCGTGATCGCCTGGTTCGACACCCACGCCCGCGACCTCCCCTGGCGCCGCCCGGAAGCGGGCCCGTGGGGGGTGATGGTCAGCGAGTTCATGCTCCAGCAGACTCCGGTCAGCCGGGTCCTGCCGGTCTACGAGCAGTGGCTGTCCCGCTGGCCGCGCCCCGCCGACCTCGCGAAGGAGCCGCCGGGCGAGGCGGTCCGCGCCTGGGGCCGGCTCGGCTATCCGCGCCGCGCACTGCGTCTGCACGGCGCCGCGGTGGCCATAACGGAACGGCACGGCGGGGACGTACCGACGGACCACGCGCAGTTGCTGGCCCTGCCCGGCATCGGCGAGTACACGGCAGCCGCGGTGGCCTCGTTCGCGTACGGGCAGCGGCACCCGGTGCTGGACACCAACGTCCGCCGGGTCTTCGCGCGGGCGGTGACCGGGGTGCAGTACCCGCCGAACGCGACCACGGCCGCCGAGCGCAGGCTCGCCCGCGAGCTGCTGCCCGAGGACGAGGGGACGGCCGCCCGCTGGGCCGCGGCCTCCATGGAGCTGGGCGCGCTGGTGTGCACGGCGAAGAACGAGGAGTGCGCGCGCTGCCCGATCGCCGCGCAGTGCGCCTGGCGGCTGGCCGGCAAGCCGGAGCACGAGGGGCCGCCGCGCCGCGGACAGACGTACGCCGGTACCGACCGCCAGGTGCGCGGCAAGCTGCTCGCCGTACTGCGGGAGGCGCACACGCCGGTGCCGCAGGCGGTGCTGGACCGGGTCTGGCACGAGCCGGTGCAGCGCGCCCGCGCGCTCGACGGGCTCGTGACGGACGGTCTGGTGGAGCCGCTGCCGGGCGGGCGCTATCGGCTGCCGCTCACCTGACGCACTGCCAAGTCACAGCGGAACGGCCTCCGTTACAGAACACCTCACCCGGCAAAACGCACCATAAAGGGGCAAAGATAACCGCCCCCTTACCCAGGACCTACTTCCGTTACACAACCGACGGACAGCCGATTGCCAGCCGCAGGCTGCCTCGGACAACGCCGTGACAACAGCTCCGTAGCTTCTTGTGCGTGCCGGCGGACCACCGGCACAGCAGCAGGGCTTCAGGCATGAGCCGGAGAACACGGGGAACGGAGGCGGTTGATCATGGCGCAGGGCGAGGTGCTCGAATTCGAGGAGTATGTCCGCACTCGGCAGGACGCGCTGCTGCGCAGCGCCAGGCGGCTGGTGCCGGACCCCGTCGACGCCCAGGATCTGCTGCAGACCGCGCTCGTGCGGACGTACGGCCGCTGGGAGGGCATCGCGGACAAGCGGCTTGCCGACGCCTACCTGCGCCGTGTCATGATCAACACGCGGACCGAGTGGTGGCGGGCGCGCAAGCTGGAGGAGGTCCCCACCGAGCAGCTGCCCGAGGCGCCGGTCGACGACGCCACCGAGCAGCACGCGGACCGCGCGCTCCTCATGGACATCCTGAAGGTGCTGGCTCCGAAGCAGCGCAGCGTCGTCGTGCTGCGACACTGGGAGCAGATGTCCACGGAGGAGACGGCCGCCGCCCTCGGCATGTCGGCCGGTACGGTCAAGAGCACGCTGCACCGGGCGCTCGCCCGGCTCCGCGAGGAGCTGGAGGCCCGCGATCTGGACGCACGCGCGCTGGAGCGTGAGGAGCGGGAGCGTTGCGCGGCCTGACCGGGGCCGGGCCCAGTGGGGCCCGAGAGAGTTCTATGGCGGTGATCGCGGCTGCGGCCTCGGTCATCGCCCTCGCCCTTTTCGTCGCCGCGTGCAGCACCGGCGGCACCGGCGCCCGGGACGAGGGCCCGGCGCACGCCTCCGCGATGAAGGGCGCCGTCGCCGCGCCCTCGCCGAGCCCCACCGAGAGCTACCGGCAGGTGAACGCCCTGGCGCTGCTGCGGCAGGATCCGGCGGTCTCCCCGGCGATCAAGCGCGAGCTGAAGCCGTGCAGCGGCGAGGACGGATACCCGGTGAACGTCACCTACGGCGACCTGACCGGCGGACCCGTGAACGACGTCCTCGTCAACGTGGTGAGCTGCGGCGACCAGGTCGGCATCGGGGCGTATGTGTACCGGGACGAGGACGGCGCGTACAAAAATGTGTTCAAGGCCGAGGAGTCCCCGGTCTACGCGGAGATAGACGGGGCCGAGCTGACCGTGACCCAGCAGGTGTACGACACCGACGATCAGATGTCGAACCCGTCCACCGAGAACGTGATCACCTACGACTGGAGCGCGAGAGCGGGACATTTCTTCGCGAAGCACACCCACCGCACGGACTACGGCAAGGCCGGCGTGAACGCGGCCCCCGCGCCGGACAACTGACCGGCCCCGCGCACACCGACCACCAGCACACACCGACCACCAGCACACGAAGACTGAGAGCACCGGGATGGCTGACCAGACCCACGTCCTGTTCGTCGAGGACGACGACGTCATCCGCGAGGCCACCCAGCTCGCCCTGGAGCGGGTCGGCTTCGCGGTCACCGCCATGCCCGACGGGCTGTCCGGCCTGGAGGCGTTCCGGGCCGACCGCCCCGACATCGCGCTGCTGGACGTCATGGTGCCGGGCCTGGACGGGGTCAGCCTGTGCCGTCGTATCCGCGACGAGTCCACCGTGCCGGTGATCATGCTCTCCGCACGTGCCGACTCCATCGACGTCGTCCTCGGCCTGGAGGCGGGCGCCGACGACTATGTGACCAAGCCGTTCGACGGTGCCGTCCTGGTCGCCCGGATCCGCGCGGTGCTGCGCCGCTTCGGGCACGCGGCCGGCGGGGCCGCGCAGCCGGCGGATCCCGGTACGGAGGTGAACGGCGGCCTGCTGACCTTCGGCGACCTGGAGATCGACACCGAGGGCATGGAGGTGCGCCGGGCCGGGCGGACGGTCGCGCTCACCCCGACCGAGATGCGGCTGCTGCTGGAGTTCTCCTCGGCGCCGGGCACCGTGCTCTCCCGCGACAAGCTGCTGGAGCGCGTGTGGGACTACGGCTGGGGCGGGGACACCCGGGTCGTCGACGTCCATGTGCAGCGGCTGCGCCAGAAGATCGGCCAGGACCGGATCGAGACGGTCCGCGGCTTCGGCTACAAGTTGAAGGCCTGAGCGGGGCGGCATGATGCGGGGGATACTTCGGCACCCGGTCCGCAGCATGGAGCGCGCGGGCCTGCACACCGGGCTGAGATGGAAGCTCAGCGCGGCGATCGCTCTGGTCGCCGGGCTGGTGGCGATCGCACTGAGCCTGGTCGTGCACAACGCGGCGCGCGTCTCGATGCTGGACAACGCGCGCGACCTGGCCAACGAGCGGGTGCAGATCGCGCAGCGCAACTACGAGCTGTCCGGGCGCCCGAACTTCCCCAACATCAAGATCGACGACCCCGAGCTGCCGCCCGCGCTGCGCGAGAAGGTCGAGGGGGGCCGCCGGGCCAGCGACGTCTCGGAGCACCCCGGTTCGTCCCCGGACATCTGGGCGGCCGTACCGGCCAAGGACGGCCATGTGCTGTCCCTGCACAGCCACTTCCCGAACCGCAGCGCGGACGTGATGCGGGACCTCGACCAGGCCCTCGTCATCGGCTCCATCGCGGTCGTACTGGGCGGCAGCGCGCTCGGCGTGCTGATCGGCGGGCAGCTGTCGCGCCGGCTGCGCAAGGCGGCGGCAGCCGCGAACCAGGTCGCCAACGGCGAGACCGAGGTCCGGGTGCGGGAGGCCATCGGCGGGGTCGTACGGGACGAGACCGACGATCTCGCGCGCGCCGTCGACGCCATGGCGGACGCGCTGCAACAGCGCCTGGAGGCCGAGCGGCGGGTCACCGCCGACATCGCGCACGAACTGCGCACCCCGGTGACAGGCCTGCTCACGGCCGCGGAACTCCTGCCCCCCGGCCGCCCCACGGAACTGGTCCTGGACCGGGCGAAGGCGATGCGCACCCTGGTCGAGGACGTGCTGGAGGTCGCCCGCCTCGACAGCGCCTCCGAGCGGGCCGAGCTGCAGGACCTCATGCTGGGCGAGTTCGTCGCCCGGCGCGTCGCCGCCAAGGACCCGGACATCGACGTACGGGTGGTGCACGAGTCGGAGGTCACCACCGACCCGCGCCGCCTGGAGCGCGTGCTGTTCAACCTGCTCGCCAACGCCGCCCGGCACGGCAAGCCGCCCATAGAGGTCACCGTCGAGGGCCGGGTCATCCGGGTCCGCGACCACGGCCCCGGCTTCCCCGAGGAGCTGCTGGCCGAGGGCCCGAGCCGCTTCCGCACCGGCAGCAAGGACCGCTCCGGGCAGGGCCACGGCCTGGGCCTGACCATCGCGGCCGGCCAGGCCCGCGTCCTCGGCGCCCGCCTCACCTTCCGCAACATCCGCCCCGCCGGCACCCCCGACCACCTCCCCGCCGAGGGCGCGGTGGCCGTGCTCTGGCTCCCCGAACACGCCCCGACGGACACCGGCAGCTACCCGATACTGCCGCTGTCCGCGGACATCGGCTGAAACCAGGGACACCGGCTGAAAAAGCCGAAGACCCCCGGGGCGGACACCGACCGGGGGCCTTCAGTTCGGTTCAGGTGCGGCTCAGACCGCCTCGACCACCTGCATCGGAGCGACGTCCGCGCCGTCCTCCGACGGCTTCTGGGGCCCGCTGCGCAGCGGGACCTCCTTCACGAACAGCGCCGCGGCCAGGACCGACACCGCGATCACCGCGCCGAGCAGGAACGCCGAGTGCGTACCGGCTGACACCGCGTGCTGGTAGGCGTCCCGGATCTGCGGCGGCAGCTTGGCCAGGTGGGCCGCGTCCAGCTGGGCCGACTTCTCGGTGATGCCCTTGCCCATCGTGCCGGCCCGCTCGGCCATGACGTCCTTGACCCGGTTGTTGAACAGCGCGCCCATGATGGCCACACCGAAGGAGGAGCCGAGCGTACGGAACAGGGTGGCCGAGGAGGACGCCACGCCCATGTCCTTCATCTCCACGCTGTTCTGCGCGACCAGCATGGTGACCTGCATCAGGCAGCCCATGCCGGCGCCCAGCACGGCCATGTAGAGACCGGACGTGAAGCGGGTGGTCCCGGTGTCCATCAGCGACAGCAGGTACGCGCCCCCGATCATCAGGGCGCCGCCGACGATCGGGAACACCTTGTAGCGGCCGGTGCCGGTGGTGACGCGCCCGGCGATCATCGAGGTGACGAGCATCGCGCCGAGCATCGGCAGGAGCAGCAGACCCGAGTTGGTGGCGGACGCGCCCTGCACGGACTGCTGGTACAGCGGCAGGAACAGCGTGGCGCCGAACATCACGAAGCCGGTCATGAAGCCGATGACGGACATCAGGGTGAAGTTGCGGCTGCGGAAGATGTGCAGCGGCAGCACCGGCTCCACGGCCTTGGTCTGCCAGAACACGAACCCGACCAGCGAGGCCACGCCGATGCTGATCAGCTCCATGATCCGCGCGGACGTCCAGGCGTACTCGCTGCCGCCCCAGGTGGTGACCAGCACGATCGAGGTGATGCCGAGGGTCAGCAGCGCGGCGCCCAGGTAGTCGACGCGCGCCTTGGAGCGCTTCTTCGGCAGCTGGAGCACCACGGTGACCAGCGCGAGCGCGACCACGCCGAGCGGCAGGTTGATGTAGAAGGCCCAGCGCCAGCCCCAGTTGTCGGTGATGGTGCCGCCGACCAGCGGGCCGCCGATCATGGCGAGCGCCATGACACCGGCCATCAGACCCTGGAACTTGCCGCGCTCGCGGGGCGGGACCAGGTCACCGATGATCGCCATCACGCCGACCATCAGACCGCCGGCGCCGAGACCCTGCACGGCCCGGAAGCCGATGAGCTGGCCCATGTTCTGCGCCATGCCGCTCAGCGCCGAACCGACCAGGAAGATCACAATGGAGGTGAGGAAGGCGCCCTTGCGCCCGTACATGTCACCGATCTTGCCCCAGAGCGGGGTGGAGGCCGCGGTGGCCAGGGTGTAGCCGGTGACCACCCAGGACAGGTGCTCCAGGCCGCCCAGCTCGCCGACGATCGTCGGCATCGCCGTGCCCACGATCATGTTGTCGAGCATCGCGAGCATCATCGCGATCATGAGCGCGAGCACGACGACCCGTACGCTCCGGGGCTTCTTCTCGCCCATGTCCCGGCCCGTGCCCTTGGGTTCTGCCACGTGCGCGGCCCTGGGCTCCTCGGCCTCGGGGGCGCTTTCCGCCGCGCCCGTCAGCGTGTCCGCCATTTTCGACTCCCCCCGCAGCGCCACTTACTTGACGCCCGGCTAGTTGACTACACTTGGGACGGTAGACCTGTAACTAGCCGGGCGTCAAGTAAGTATTTTCGGGGCGTCAAGCGCATTACCTCGGGGGGCGAGGAGTACGAGAATGAGCGGCACCATGGACGGCATCAAGCAGCAGCGACGCGGCAACACGCGTCAGCGCATCCAGGACGTCGCGCTCGAACTCTTCGCCGAGCAGGGGTACGAGAAGACCTCGCTGCGCGAGATCGCCGAGCGCCTCGACGTCACCAAGGCGGCCCTGTACTACCACTTCAAGACCAAGGAAGAGATCGTCGTCAGCCTCTTCGAGGATCTGACCGGACCGATCGAGGCCGTGATCGAGTGGGGCCGGCACCAGCCGCACACGCTGGAGGCCAAGCAGGAGATCATCCGGCGCTACAGCAAGGCCCTGACGGGCGCCGAGCCGCTCTTCCGGTTCATGCAGGAGAACCAGGCGACGGTGCGGGAACTGCGCATCGGCGACACCTTCAAGGATCTGGTGCGCCGCCTGAGGGACATCATCATCGAGCCCGGGGCCCCCCTCGTCGAACAGGTCCGCTTCGTCAGCGCCATCTTCACGATGCACGCGGGGATGTTCGTGATGCAGGACATCGAAGGCGACCCCGAGAAGCGGCGCGAGGCCGTTCTCGAAGTCGCCGTGGACCTCGTCACGCAGGCGTACGAGGGCGCCCACAAGGACCGTTAGTCCGCAAGGACTGCCGGATCACCTGGGTCAGACCTTCACGCCCTGGGCGCGCATGAAGGCGACCGGGTCGACCGCGGAGCCGTAGTCGGGCGTCTTGCGGATCTCGAAGTGCAGGTGCGGGCCGGTGGAGTTGCCGGTGCTGCCGGACAGCGCGATGTGCTGGCCGGTCTTCACGACCTGGCCGATCCGGATGTCGACCCGGGACAGGTGCGCGTACTGCGAGTAGATGCCGTTCCCGTGCTTGATGACGATGGCATTGCCGTACGCGGGGCCGTCGCCGGCGCCGTTGGGGCCGGCCTTGACGACGGTGCCGCCGTGCGCGGCGACGACCTCGGTGCCGGTCGGGACGGCGAAGTCCTGGCCGCTGTGCTTGTGGATCCAGTGGCTGCCGGCCTGGTCGAAGCCCGCGGAGAGCGTGTACTTCTTCACCGGGTCGACCCAGGCGGTGGAGGACGGCGCGGCAGCGCTCGCGATCCCGGTTCCCACCACGGCCGTGGCCCCGACTCCGGCGGCCAGGACGGCCACGCGGGTGGAGAGCGAGGACGTACGGGAAGAGCGGGACGTGAAGCGCTTGAACATGGAGACCTCATGGGTTCGGGGACAGATCGGCCACCTGGCGTAAAGAAGTTCGCCGCGGTGGCCATCCCTTGGTAACCCAGCCCCCCGTCCGCGCCCAACCCCCCTCATTTACGGCACCCGGTAGTAGATGACCACGGAACCAGGGGCGGACATCTGCGCAAATGCACCACTATCAAGGGTCGTAACGGACATATCGCCTGTGCGCCATATCACCTGCACCGCAAACCTCAGCGCGCATAAATGTGACGCACACCCCTGTCCACCTACCGTTCAGTAACCTTACGGTTCCCTTCACGCCACCATCGCCTCAGATCATGCGCCTGACAAGCAGGCACGTGTACGACGTGAGAGGACCCCCCACCGATGACCACACGCCCCTGGGCGCTCCGCATATCCGCGACCGCCGTCTCCGTGGCCGCCCTGGCCGCGATGGCCGCCCCGGCCCAGGCCGCGACGGCGGACAGCACCGCCGCGAAGGTCGACTACGCCACCTGGCAGAAGGACTGCACGGCGGTCATGAACCAGGCGCTGCCGTACCTCAAGGAGCGCATCGAGGACGCCAAGCCCGGCGAGAAGCAGGCGATCGTCTTCGACATCGACAACACCACCTTGGAGACCGACTTCGGCTTCAGCTACCCGCAGCCGGCCAACAAGCCCGTGCTGGACGTCGCCAAGTACGCCCAGGAGCACGGGGTCTCGATCTTCTTCGTCACGGCCCGCCCGGGGATCATCTACTGGCCCACCGAGTACAACCTCGAGTACGACGGCTACGACGTCTCCGGTCTCTACGTCCGCGGCCTGTTCGACCTCTTCAAGGACGTCGCCGCCTACAAGACCGCCCAGCGCGTCGACATCGAGAACAAGGGCTACACGATCATCGCGAACATCGGCAACAGCGCCACCGACCTCTCCGGTGGCCACGCCGAGAAGACGTTCAAGCTGCCGGACTACAACGGGCAGTTGTCCTGACGCACGGCTGAATCCGCAGGTTAGGCTCCATCCATTCGCCGGACTCACGGGGGTGGACGGATGGAGCCGACCGTACTGGGCAGCAAGCTGGCGTCCAGCCTGATCGGGCCGCTGGTCAAGAAGCTGTTCGTGGCCGACGGGCCGGGCGCGGGGCTGGTCGACAAGCCGGTGCGGCTGTCCGCGCTGGTGTCCTTCCGGGGCGAGAAGCGGACGCTGGGCGAGAAGGACGTACGCAAGCTCGCGAGCCGGCTCGTCGCTCAGGCCATGGCCTCCCCGGGCGCGCCGCCGTTCCCTCCCGACGAGGAGACGGCCGTCACCGACACCCTGACCGGCCGGCTGCTCGCCCTGGGCGACCTGGACATGGACGACGTACAGGCCGTACACCTGGGCAGCCACGAACTCGCCCAGCAGCTGCACCGCCACGCCCCGCCCCCGGACGGCCTGTCCGCCGACGCCTGCGTCTTCCTCGACTCCGCGACGCAGTGGGCGTGCCTGCACATCCTGGAGTTCTTCACCCGCCGGTCCACGTTCGTGGCCCGGACCCTGGTCGAACAGACCCGGATCCAACGGGAACTGATCGCCCGAGTCGACGAGTTGATCGCCCGCGTCCCGCGCCCCGACGCCCGCGACACCGCCTTCGAACGCCGCTACCTGCCCTACGTGGCCGACCGGCACAACCACATCACCATCTACGGCATCGACCTGCGCGACTCCCCCGACCGCTGGCCCCTCGAAGTCGCCTACCTCAGCCTGGAGGCGACCCCGGCCGAGGAACCCGTACCGGACGCGGCACCCGACGAGCGTCCGCCCGCCCCCGCGGGCCGGCTGCCCGCCGAGGAGGCGCTGCTCACCGACTCCCGCGTGCTGCTGCGCGGCGACGCGGGCTCCGGCAAGACGACCCTGGTCCAGTGGCTGGCGGTCACTGCGGCCGGTGACGGCGACCGTGTTCCCTTCGTCCTCCCCCTGCGCACCCTCATCCGCACGGGCCAACTGCCGCCGCCCGCCGACTTCCTGAGGGCGGTGGGCTGCCCGCTCGCCCCGCCGGAGGGCTGGGCCGACCGCGTGCTGACGGCGGGCCGCGGCCTGGTCCTGGTGGACGGCCTGGACGAGATCCCGGCCGCCGACCGCCACCGCACCCGCGACTGGCTGCGCGCGCTGCTCGCGGCCTACCCCGGCAACCACTGGCTGCTGACCTCCCGCCCGACGGCCGTACGCCCCGACTGGCTGGCCGAGGAGGGCTTCCGGGAGCTGTCCCTGGCCCCGATGCGGCGCGCGGAGGTGGCGACGTTCGTGCACCGCTGGCACACGGCGGCCCAGGCAGCGGAGTACGAGGGTCCCCTCCTCGACTCCCTGCGCACCAAACGCGATCTGGCCCGGCTCGCCACCAACCCCCTGATGTGCGGCCTGATCTGCGCCCTGCACCGCGAACGCCGCGGCTATCTCCCCACGGGCCGCAAGGAGTTGTACGACGCCGCTCTCACGATGCTCCTCGCCCGCCGGGACCGGGAGCGGGGCATGACCGTCCCGGAACTCGGCGAGGAGGCCCAGCTGGAGCTGCTGCAACGCCTCGCGTACGCCCTGGTGTTGAGCGGCCGTACCGAGATGGACCTGGCCACGGCCGAGGGGATCGTGGAGCGCTGCCTGCCGACGGTGGCGTCGGCGGCGGGACAGGGCGACGCGGGCGCCGTTCTACGGGTCCTGATGCTCCGCAGCGGCCTGCTCCGCCAACCGGCCGAGGGAGTCGTGGACTTCGTCCACCGCACGTTCCAGGACTACCTGGGCGCGCGGTACGCCGTCGAGGAAGGCCACCTGGACGTCCTCCTGAGCCATGCGGACGACACCCAGTGGGAGGACGTCATCCGCATGGCAGTGGCCCACGCCCGGCCGCGTGAACGCGCCTCGCTGCTACGGCAGCTGCTGGACCGGGACACCTCTCGCCTGACCTTGCTGGCGCTGGCCTGCCTGGAGCATGCGGCTGCGTTGGAGCCCGGGGTACGGGCTGAGGTCGAGGCGCGGGCGGGGGCGCTGATACCGCCGCGCACGACGGAGGACGCGCGGGCACTGGCAGAGGCGGGACCGCTGGTGCTGGAGCTGCTGCCGGGGCCGGACGGGTTGTCCGAGGAGGAGGCGCGGGGGGTGACGGTGACCGCCTCGCTCCTCGGGGAGACGGAACCGGAGGGGGCGCTGGCGGTGCTCCGCCGGTTCCGGGAACATCCGGACCTGGATGTGCGACGGCAGCTGGTGGGGACCTGGCGCCGGTTCGGCAGTGCGGAGTACGCGGCCGAGGTATTGGACCACCTGGACCGGGAGGGCCTTCTCATAGAGTGCGAGTCGGCCGAACAGCGCGTATGCCTCGCCGGGATGCACCCCTGGACCCAGGTCTCCTTCCGTGGCCCCCACCGCGTCAAAGACATCCTGGCCTCCCTGCCCGCCCCCGAGGAGGTGACAGCCCTTGACCTGAGGAACAACCCCGATCTCACCGATCTGTCCGCCCTACTGCCCTTCGGCTCCCTCCGCCAGTTGTGGCTGAGTGAATGCCCCATGGCAAAGGGTCTGGAGCAGCTGTCAGCCCTGTCACTCGACGGTCTCTGGATCGGCTCTGTCGCCGACATGACGGGGATGCGGTCGCTGCGCTCGCTGACTCGCCTCTCCGTAAGCCAGGAGCTGCCGGGCACCGGCCTCGCCGACTCGCTCCCGGTCGAAGCACCACTGGAATTCCTCTTTCTGGGCCACGACAGCACCATCAGCACAGGGCTGCGCGAGTTGCGGCACTGGAGCACGCTGCAGAAGCTCAGCCTCGGGCCGCTGACCACGGGACTCACGGTCGCCGACTGGCAGGAGGTGACCGCCCTGCCCGAGTTGGACCACCTGTATCTGAACGCATCGATCATCCAGGACTTCCCGGACTCCATTGAGCTGATGCCCGAACTCCCCGGCATCGAGACACTCCGGGTCGCCGCGATGCACGGCGCCGAGGACCTCTCCGCCCTGGTCCCCCGGCTGCCTGGGCTGCGCTCGGTGATCCTGACCAACCGGCCCGGGAGCCGGTTCCCCGACTCCCGTTTCGCCGCCCTCTTCCCCCACGCGGAAGTCACCCTGGAACCGCGCTGAAAACGCCGAAAGGGGCCGGCGCCCAAAAGGCACCGGCCCCTTTCACTCGGCCAATTCGCCGAAGGCCTACGCGTCCTTGCTCAGGTTGGGCCCAGCCCCACCCGCGGCCTGCTCGATCGGCGGGACGTCCGGCAGTGCGGACTTCTCCTCACCCCGGAAGGTGAACGTGGCGGAGTCGCCCTCGCCCTCGGTGTCCACGACCACGATGTGACCGGGACGCAGCTCGCCGAAGAGGATCTTCTCGGAGAGCGAGTCCTCGATCTCGCGCTGGATCGTGCGACGCAGCGGACGCGCGCCCAGCACCGGGTCGTAGCCCTTCTTGGCCAGCAGCTCCTTGGCGGACTGGGACAGTTCGATGCCCATGTCCCGGTCCTTCAGGCGCTCGTCCACCTTGCTGATCATCAGGTCGACGATCCGCAGGATGTCCGCCTGCGTCAGCTGCGGGAAGACGACCACGTCGTCGACGCGGTTGAGGAACTCGGGCCGGAAGTGCTGCTTCAGCTCGTCCTGGACCTTGTTCTTCATGCGCTCGTAGTTGGTCTTCGTGTCACCCGAGGCCGCGAAGCCCAGGTTGAAGCCCTTGGAGATGTCCCGGGTGCCGAGGTTGGTCGTCATGATGATGACCGTGTTCTTGAAGTCCACGACCCGGCCCTGGGAGTCGGTCAGGCGACCGTCCTCCAGGATCTGCAGCAGCGAGTTGAAGATGTCCGGGTGCGCCTTCTCGACCTCGTCGAAGAGGACGACGGAGAACGGCTTGCGGCGGACCTTCTCGGTCAGCTGGCCGCCCTCTTCGTAGCCCACGTAGCCGGGGGGCGAACCGAAGAGACGCGAGACCGTGTGCTTCTCGCTGAACTCCGACATGTCGAGGGAGATCAGCGCGTCCTCGTCACCGAAGAGGAACTCGGCGAGCGCCTTGGACAGCTCGGTCTTACCGACACCGGACGGGCCGGCGAAGATGAACGAACCACCCGGACGCTTCGGGTCCTTCAGGCCCGCGCGCGTACGGCGGATCGCCTTCGACAGCGCCTTGACGGCGTCGACCTGGCCGATGACCCGCTTGTGCAGCTCCTCCTCCATGCGCAGCAGGCGGGAGGACTCCTCCTCGGTCAGCTTGAAGACCGGGATGCCGGTGGCCGTGGCGAGGACCTCGGCGATCAGCTCGCCGTCGACCTCGGCGACGACGTCCATGTCGCCGGCCTTCCACTCCTTCTCCCGCTTCGCCTTGGCGGCCAGGAGCTGCTTCTCCTTGTCGCGCAGGGAGGCGGCCTTCTCGAAGTCCTGCGAGTCGATCGCGGACTCCTTGTCCCGGCGGACGGCGGCGATCTTCTCGTCGAACTCGCGCAGGTCCGGCGGAGCGGTCATCCGGCGGATGCGCATCCGGGAACCGGCCTCGTCGATCAGGTCGATCGCCTTGTCCGGCAGGAAGCGGTCCGAGATGTAGCGGTCGGCCAGGGTGGCGGCCTGGACCAGGGCCTCGTCCGTGATGGAGACGCGGTGGTGCGCCTCGTACCGGTCGCGCAGGCCCTTGAGGATCTCGATCGTGTGCGGCAGGGACGGCTCGGCGACCTGGATGGGCTGGAAGCGGCGCTCCAGGGCCGCGTCCTTCTCCAGGTGCTTGCGGTACTCGTCCAGCGTGGTCGCACCGATGGTCTGGAGTTCGCCGCGGGCCAGCATCGGCTTCAGGATGCTCGCCGCGTCGATGGCGCCCTCGGCGGCACCCGCACCGACCAGCGTGTGGAGCTCGTCGATGAACAGGATGATGTCGCCGCGGGTACGGATTTCCTTGAGCACCTTCTTCAGGCGCTCCTCGAAGTCACCGCGGTAGCGGGAGCCGGCGACCAGGGCACCGAGGTCGAGGGTGTAGAGGTGCTTGTCCTTGAGGGTCTCGGGCACCTCGCCCTTGACGATGGCCTGGGCGAGGCCCTCGACGACGGCGGTCTTGCCGACGCCGGGCTCACCGATCAGCACCGGGTTGTTCTTGGTACGGCGGGACAGCACCTGCATGACCCGCTCGATCTCCTTCTCGCGCCCGATGACCGGGTCGAGCTTGGACTCACGAGCCGCCTGGGTGAGGTTCCGGCCGAACTGGTCCAGGACGAGGGAGGTCGAGGGCGTGCCCTCGGCCGGCCCGCCGGCCGTGGCGGTCTCCTTGCCCTGGTAACCGGAGAGCAGCTGGATGACCTGCTGCCGCACCCGGTTGAGGTCTGCGCCCAGCTTGACCAGGACCTGGGCGGCGACGCCCTCGCCCTCACGGATCAGGCCGAGCAGGATGTGCTCCGTGCCGATGTAGTTGTGGCCCAGCTGAAGGGCCTCGCGGAGCGACAGCTCCAGGACCTTCTTGGCACGGGGAGTGAAGGGGATGTGCCCGGACGGGGCCTGCTGGCCCTGGCCGATGATCTCCTCCACCTGCTGGCGGACCGCCTCAAGCGAAATGCCGAGGCTCTCCAGGGCCTTAGCGGCGACACCTTCACCCTCGTGGATGAGACCCAGGAGGATGTGCTCGGTGCCGATGTAGTTGTGGTTGAGCATCCGGGCTTCTTCCTGAGCCAGGACGACAACCCGCCGCGCGCGGTCGGTGAACCTCTCGAACATCGTTAATCGCTCCTCAGAGCGGTCAGGCAGTGGGGGGAACTTCCCCTCCCTGTCCTTCCGCAGCTTAGTCCCGCAAGCGGGGACCGCTCATTCCAACTGCCGACACCGTCCTTGGCCTCCTGACCCCGAACGCCGACATCTGCTCCAACCCGATGGTGCGAGACGATGTTCCCGCAGGCCAGGCAGTTATCCCACTCACCAGTACGCCGATGGCGAACGTGAGACGGCCGTCCCTGCGTGTCGCCCCCTCCCACTAGGCATGTCTTACCCGCTGGGACTGACACTCCATGCGGCGCGCACTGGTTCCCTCCGCTATGGGCGAACAACCTTGCGCCTCCCCTGGGCCCCACGCGCCCCCCACTTGGGCACGGTGCGCATCTACATGCGCACCCAGCGTAACTCGATGGCGTCTTCACCTGTTGCACTTGTCATGGTTGGCTCGGTCCCCCTCCCCCGGCAGCCGCTCGGCACTCCCGGCCCGCCGGACGGCCCGGACACCGTGGTCCGGCGCTGGGCCGCGGCCCGGCTCTGGTACGAGAACGATCTGGGCTGGACGATCGTGCCCGGACCGCCCGGACAGCCGTTCTGGCTGGTCACGGGGGTGCGGTTCGATGTCCTCGATGTGCCGGCCGAGGCGGGCGCCGGGGCGCTGCGGCACCTCGCGCCGGGCTCTCCGGTGGCCCTGTACGGCGACCGGATGCGGCTGCTGGTGGCCGCGGGCAGCGCGGAGGAGCTGCCGGGGCTGCTGGACTGGCTGGAGTGGAGCGCGCTGGCGCTCGATCTGCGGGTCCTGGGCGCCGGCGGCCTGATGGAGGCTCCGGCCCCGCCCGGCCCGCTCTCGCCCGGCCTGCTCCCGCCCGGCCCGGCCTTCACCGGGTCCGAGGCTCCGTTCCCGGGGCGCTCGGCCGCCGGGGACCGCGCCGAGTCCGTGCAGGGGGCCGCCGTATGGCTGCGGCCCCCTGAGCCGGGGTGCGCGGCCGAGGCCTCGCTGCCGGCACTGTCGGCGCTGGGGGGTGTGGGGCGCGTGGGTAGCGCCCCCGATCTGGTGCGACTGGTGGACACGGTGGCAGCGCAGTGTCACCGGGTCCGGTTGCGGCGCGCCTGCGCCGGGTCGTCCGCCGGTCGGCGAAATCAGCCGTTGGCCTTCTCGTAAGCCTCGCGGATGGACGCGGGAACACGGCCACGGTCATTGACCTCAAGGCCGTTCTCCTTGGCCCAGGCGCGGATCGCCGCAGTGTCCTGGCTGCCCGCGGAAGCGGCACGCGCCTTTCCACGCCCGCCGGCGGCACGGCCTCCGGTACGACGGCCACCCTTCACATAGGCCTCGAGAAGGCCACGCAGCTTGTCCGCATTGGCGGTCGTGAGATCGATCTCGTACGTCTTGCCGTCCAGTGCGAACGTGACGGTCTCGTCCGCCTCGCCGCCGTCGAGGTCGTCGACAAGAAGGACCTGAACCTTCTGTGCCACGGCATTTCCTTTCATCGATAACGTGAGGACCAGGTGGTACGGCGTCCGCCCGTTTCGCCGCCCCCTGTTATATGCAGTACTGCAGTACGTCGGAAAGCAAACCGCTTTTGCCGGAAAAACACAAACCCCCGGGAGAGACCCCGGGGACCGGCCCCGCCCGGAAACATGCGCGTTTCGGACATAGGGAACCGGGGCAATGACGATCACAGATGCAGAAGCATCCGGCTGTTGCCCAAGGTGTTCGGTTTCACTCGTTCGAGACCGAGGAACTCGGCGACGCCCTCGTCATAGGAACGCAAGAGCTCGGCGTACACATCGGTGTCGACCGGAGTCTCCCCGATCTCCACGAAGCCGTGCTTCCCGAAGAAGTCCACTTCGAAGGTCAGGCAGAAAACCCGGCGCACGCCGAGCCAACGCGCGGTCTGCAGCAACTTCTCCAACAACTGGTGGCCGACACCGGCGCCCCTGAGGCCGGGCTTCACCGCCAGAGTGCGGACTTCCGCGAGGTCTTCCCACATGACGTGCAGCGCGCCGCAGCCGACCACCTCGGCGTTGTCGTCGCGTTCCGCGACCCAGAACTCCTGGATGTCCTCGTAAAGCGTGACCGTGGCTTTGTCGAGCAGGATGCGGCCGCGGGCGTAGGCGTCGAGGAGGTCGCGCACCGCCGGGACATCACCGGTCCGGGCCCGCCGGACAGTGATGGCTTTTGCGGAGACTTCGGGTTGCTCTGCTGACATGAGCGGACGCTATCGCCCGGAGGTCTCCCCCGCCGAGCCGGGGTTCTCCTCTTGCGGGGCTTCCCCGGCTTCCCGGGCTTCCGGCGCTTCACGGGTTTCCGGTGCCTGGAGTTCCGGTACCTGGACGATCCGTACGGCGTCGCTGAGCGCCTGGCGCTGTTCCTCGCTCATCATCCCGAAGAAGGCGACGAGAGCGGCTGCCGGGTTGTCGCTCTGCGACCACGCGTCGTTCATCAGAGCGGCCGCGTAGGCGGCTCGTGTCGACACGGCTTCATATCGATAGGCCCGCCCTTCCGCCTCCCGGCGGACCCAGCCCTTCTGATGGAGATTGTCCAAAACGGTCATCACGGTGGTGTACGCGATGGAGCGTTCCTGCTGAAGGTCTTCCAGGACTTCTCGAACGGTCACCGGGCGGTTCCACTTCCACACCCGCGTCATGACCGCGTCTTCGAGTTCTCCCAATGGGCGAGGCACAACTCAGAACAATAGTGGGAGTTCAGGGCAATGGCGTGCCAGACGTGCACTAAGGCGACAAACAGGAACAAAAAGGTCAGGCGCCGCCAGGTCAGGCGTCGCCGCCGGCGGAGGCCTGGCGCGTGCTCTCCGCGCGCGCGAGGGCGGCGTCGACGGCCGCGTCCTCCTTGGCCTTGGCGACGCCGCCCTGGGTCTTCACGATCACCCGGACCAGACCGATGAAGAACACGGCCATGACGACCGGGGGAACGAGCGCGGAGACATAGTCCATGCCTCCAGAGTAGCCACGCGGGAACGGGCGAAAGGGGCGGGGTGGGTGAGTGCGGGAGACGGCTGCTCAGCCCGCTGCTCAGCCCGCCGCCAGCTGCCGCGTCTCGGCCGGCGGGGCCGGCGGCGCCGGACGCGTGGGCGGCTTGCGGCGCGGGAAGACCTCGCCCGGGGTCGGGATGGGGCGCTTGGGGCGCTCCGGTCCGGTGGCCGGGGGTTCGGCGGGGCGCCGCGGCGGGGTCTGCCCGGGCTTGCGCCCGGGCTCCTGTGCGGGGTTCTGCGCGGGTTTCTCCGACTCCTCGGCCTGTTCCGCCAGGGGCCCGGCCACGCCGCCCGGAAGGGCCAGCAGGCGGGTCCTGGAGGGCGGTACGGCGGGGGCGGGGGCCGTGCGCGCGCCCTGGGCGAAGCGAGCCCGTACGTCCTGCTCGGCGAGCGCCTGGCAGCGGTCCAGCAGGGCGGCGGCCAGGGGGTTCCCGCGCAGGGCGCGCAACGCGGCGAGGTCGTCCGGCGTCGGCCGGTGCCCGGCGCCCAGCGCCTCCTCCAGGAGGTCGAGGTAGCCGGCGGCGGTGCCCGGCAGGGCGGCGCGATAGCGGCCGAGGTCGGCCACCAGGAAGGCGCGCAGCCGGGCGCCCTCGCGCATCGCCTCGTCGAGCGACTCGGCGAGGCGGAAGCAGTCCTGGACGTCCTCGGCGGACGCTGGGCCGGGGTGAAGGGCGAGGGCGAGGGCGAGGCGGAGCACACGCAGCTCCTCCGCGCCGAACGCCACGCCGCCGCGGGATCCGTATGGCGTGGGCATGCGGCGACGCTATCGCTAATCGGACAAAAGTGATGGATCGGGCAGTTGTGTCGTCGCGTGTCGCCACGGCTTTCCCCCGACCGGGGCCACCCGCCCGCCCGGCAGGCGGGTCACCCGCGGGTCACATGCGGGACATGTTGCGCTCGTACACCAGGCGCAGCCCGATCAGCGTCAGCCACGGCTGGTGCTCGTCGATCACCGAGGACTCCCCCAGCACCATCGGCGCGAGCCCGCCCGTGGCGATCACCGTCACGTCGTCCGGATCGTCGGCCAGCTCCCGCGCCATCCGGCCGACCACCCCGTCGACCTGCCCGGCGAAGCCGTACACGATGCCCGCCTGCATGGCCTCGACCGTGTTCTTGCCGATCACGTGGCGCGGCCGGGCCACCTCGATCTTCCGCAGCTGGGCGCCCTTGACACCGAGCGCCTCCACGGAGATCTCGATGCCGGGCGCGATGACCCCGCCGACGTACTCCCCGCGCGCGGAGACCGCGTCGAACGTCGTCGCCGTACCGAAGTCCACGACGATCGCCGGGCCGCCGTACAGGTCGACGGCGGCGACCGCGTTGATGATCCGGTCCGCGCCGACTTCCTTGGGGTTGTCGGTGAGGATCGGCACGCCCGTCTTCACCCCCGGCTCGACCAGCACAGCGGGCACGTCGCCGTAGTACCTGCGGGTGACCTCGCGCAGCTCGTGCAGGACCGACGGCACGGTCGCGCAGATCGCGATGCCGTCGATGCCGTCGCCCAGTTCCTCGCCGAGCAGCGGGTGCATGCCCATCAGGCCCTGGAGCAGCACCGCCAGTTCGTCGGCGGTGCGGCGGGCGTCCGTGGAGATGCGCCAGTGCTCCACGATGTCCTCGCCGTCGAACAGGCCGAGGACGGTGTGCGTGTTGCCGACGTCGATCGTGAGGAGCATGGCCCTTACTCCGACTCGCGCAGGTCCAGGCCGATGTCCAGGATCGGCGAGGAGTGGGTGAGGGCGCCGACGGCCAGGAAGTCCACGCCGGTCTCGGCGTACGCGCGCGCGTTGTCGAGGGTGAGCCGGCCGGAGGCCTCCAGCAGGGCCCGTCCGCCGGTGATCGCGACGGCCTCCTCGCACTCCCCTGGCGTGAAGTTGTCCAGCAGGACCAGGTCGGCGCCCGCGTCGACGACCTCCCGCAGCTGGTGCAGGGTGTCGACCTCGACCTCGATCGCCAGCTCCGGGAACGCCTCCCGTACGGCCTTGAAGGCCTGCGCGACGCCGCCGGCGGCGACCACGTGGTTGTCCTTCACCAGGGCCGCGTCCGAGAGCGACATGCGGTGGTTGACGCCGCCGCCGCAGCGCACCGCGAACTTCTCCAGGGACCGGAGGCCCGGGGTGGTCTTGCGGGTGTCGCGGACCCGGGCGCGGCTGCCCTCCAGGATGTCCGCCCACGCGCGCGTGGCGGTCGCGATGCCGGACAGGCGGCACAGGATGTTCAGCGCGCTGCGCTCGGCGGTGAGCAGGTCGCGGGTGCGCGTGGTGACCGACAGCAGCTTCTGTCCGGCCTCGACGCGGTCGCCGTCCTCGACGTGCCGCTCGACCTCGAACTCGTCGGTGCAGACCACGGAGAGCACGGCCTCGGCGACCCGGAGGCCGGCCACCACGCCCGCCTCGCGCGCGGTGAAGTCGCCGGTGGCCACCGCGTCCTCGGAGATGGTGGCGACGGTCGTCACGTCGACGCCGCCGTCCAGGTCCTCCTGGATGGCCACGTTGGCGATGTCCTCGACCTCGACGGGGTCGAGTCCGGCCTCGGCCAGGAGCTGGGCGAGCGCGGGGTCGAGACCGCACTCCAGATACTCCTCGTCGCCCTCCGCGCCACAGGCGCAGCCGTCGCCGCAGCCGCCGGTCGGGACGAGGGGAAGGTCGTCGGTGCTCACGTCTGTCACTGCTCCTGGGGGCGCTGGTGGTTCCTGGTAGGGGGGAAGTCTGCGGTGTCCGTGGTGCGTACGGCCAGCGACCGGTCCGGATTCAGCCGTACGACGATGTGGCGCCGCCAGTCGGTGTCGTCGCGCTCGGCGCGGTCCTCGCGCCAGTGGCAGCCGCGGGTCTCCTCGCGCAGCCGGGCGGCGGCGACCAGGACGCGGGCCACGCACAGGAGGTTGGTGGCCTCCCAGGTGTCGACGCCGGGCTCGGCGGTCTTGCCGTTCTCCTCCAGCGCGTCACGGGCCTCGGTGCGCAGCCGCTGGAGCTGGTCGGCGGCCTTCTCCAGCGACTGGGCCGAGCGCAGCACGCCGGCGCCCTCGGTCATGATCCGCTGGATGGCGAACCGGGCCTCGGGGGCCTGCAGCGGGTGCTCGGGCTGCTCGGGGTACGGCACCGGCGCGGGCACGCGCGCGTCAAAGCCGTTCTCCGCGTGGACCCGGGCGATGTCGGCGGCGATGCGCTCGGCGTAGACGAGGCCTTCGAGGAGGGAGTTGGAGGCGAGCCGGTTGGCGCCGTGCACGCCGGTGCAGGCGACCTCGCCACACGCGTACAGGCCGGGGACGGTCGTGCGCCCCCGCGCGTCGGTGCGGACGCCGCCGGAGGCGTAGTGGGCGGCCGGGGCGATCGGGATGGGCTCGGTGAGCGGGTCGATGCCGTTGGCGCGGCAGGCGGCCAGGATGGTGGGGAAGCGGTGCTCCCACATCTCGGCGCCGAAGTGCCGGGCGTCGAGGTACATGTGCTCGGCGCCCTGTTCCAGCATCCGCCGCAGGATGCCCTTGGCGACGATGTCGCGCGGCGCCAGCTCGGCCAGCTCGTGCTGGCCCACCATGAAGCGCACGCCGTCGCCGTCGACCAGGTGGGCGCCCTCGCCGCGCACCGCTTCGGAGACGAGCGGTTGCTGCCCCTCGGCGTCCGGGCCGAGGAACAGCACGGTCGGGTGGAACTGCACGAACTCCAGGTCGGAGACCTCCGCGCCCGCGCGCAGCGCCAGCGCCACGCCGTCGCCGGTGGACACGGACGGGTTGGTGGTCGCCGAGAACACCTGGCCCATGCCGCCGGTCGCGAGCACCACCGCGGGCGCGTGCACGGCGCCCACGCCGTCGTGCTGGCCCTCGCCCATCACGTGCAGCGTGACGCCCGCTGTACGACCCTCGGCGTCGGTCAGCAGGTCCAGCACGAGCGCGTTCTCGATCGTGCGCAGCCCACGCGCGTGTACGGCCTCCACGAGTGCCCGGGAGACCTCCGCGCCGGTCGCGTCGCCGCCCGCGTGCGCGATCCGGCGCCGGTGGTGGCCGCCCTCGCGGGTGAGGTGGATGTCGCCCTCGTCGTCGGTGTCGAAGTGCGCGCCGGTGGAGATCAGCCGCCGTACCGCGCCGGGCCCCTCGGTCACGAGGATCCGTACGGCCTCCTCGTCGCACAGGCCCGCGCCGGCCACCAGGGTGTCGTCGAGGTGCTGTTCGGGTGTGTCGCCCTCGCCGAGGGCGGCGGCGATGCCGCCCTGCGCCCAGCGCGTGGAGCCGTCGTCCAGGCGGGCCTTGGTGACGACGACGGTCGTCAGGCCCGCGGCCTCGCAGCGCAGGGCCGCGGTCAGGCCGGCCACTCCGGAGCCGACGACGACCACGTCCGCGGAGATGGACCACCCGGGTTCGGGTGCGTGCAGTCGTATGCCTGTGCTGGTCACGAGGCGGCTCCGAGGGTTCCGAAGGTGAGCGGGAGGTTGTCGATCAGCCGGGTCGTGCCGACCCGGGCGGCGAGGGCGAGCACGGCCTCGCCGGTGAAGTCGTCGCCGATCTCGGTGAAGTCGGACGGGTCGACCAGGGCGAGGTAGTCCAGGCTCAGCGGCGGGTCGAGGCGGGCGGCCTCGTCCAGCACCTGCCGGGCGGCAGCGCGGACGGCCGCCGGGAAGCCGGGCGCCGAGGCGGCCACGGCATGCGCGTCGGCCGCCGCGCGGGACTCCCCTATGGCGCTCAGCGCCTCGGCACGCGCGCGCGTGGAGGGCACTTCGCGGGCCCGCGCGCGCAGCGCCTCCTGCGCGGCGTGCCGGTCGCGGCCCGCGAACAGCGCGCGGGACAGGGCGAGCGCGGTGCGGCGCTCGTCGGGCGAGAGGTAGCGGTTGCGGCTGGAGAGGGCGAGCCCGTCCTGCTCGCGCACGGTCGGCACGCCGACGATCTCCACGCCGAAGTTCAGGTCCCGCACCATGCGCCGGATCAGGGCCAGCTGCTGGGCGTCCTTCTGCCCGAACAGGGCCACGTCGGGCCGGGTGAGGTGCAGCAGCTTGGCGACGACGGTGAGCATGCCGTCGAAGTGGCCGGGCCGCGCGGCACCCTCCAGGCGCTCGCCCATGGGGCCCGCGGAGATGCGCACCTGGGGTTCGCCGCCCGGGTAGACCTCGTCCACGGAGGGTGCGAACACGGCGTCGGCGCCGGACTGTTCGGCGAGCTTCAGGTCGGCTTCGAGGGTGCGCGGGTAGCGGTCCAGGTCCTCGCCCGCGCCGAACTGGAGCGGGTTGACGAAGACGGTGACGACGACCTCTCCGTCCGGACCGGCGATCTCGCGCGCGCCGCGGATCAGGGTGGCGTGGCCCTCGTGCAGGGCGCCCATGGTCATCACGACGGCCCGGCGGCCGGTGCGCACGCGCGCGTGCAGCTCTTCGGCGGTGCTCAGCAGGGCGGTGGTCATCAGGCGTTCCCCTCGGTGCCGTTCGTGCCGCCGGTTCCGCCGGTGCGGGCGCTCTGGTCGGCGAGCACGCCGAGCAGGTCCTCGGCGAGTTCCGGCTTCAGCAGGCCGTGTGCGAGGGCCCGGTCGGCGGTGGCGCGGGCCATCGCGACGTAGCCCGCGACGGTCTGCGGTGCGTGCTTGCGCAGCTCGGTGACGTGCGCGGCGACCGTGCCGGCGTCCCCGCGCGCGACGGGCCCGGTGAGGGCCGCGTCGCCGGAGCGCAGGGCGTTGTCCAGGGCGGCGCCGAGCAGCGGGCCGAGCATCCGGTCGGGCGCCTCGACGCCGGCCGTGCGCAGCAGCTCCATGGACTGGGCGACGAGGGTCACCAGGTGGTTGGCGCCGAGCGCGAGGGCCGCGTGGTAGAGCGGGCGGTTCTCCTCGCTGATCCACTCGGGCTCCCCGCCCATCTCGATGACCAGGGCCTCGGCGGCCAGCCGCAGCTCCTCCGGCGCGGTGACCCCGAAGGAGCAGCCGGCCAGGCGCTGGACGTCCACGGGGGTGCCGGTGAAGGTCATCGCCGGGTGCAGGGCCAGCGGCAGCGCGCCCGCGCGCAGGGCCGGGTCGAGGACCCGGGCGCCGTAGCGGCCGGAGGTGTGCACGAGCAGCTGTCCCGGGCGTACGGCCCCGGTCTCGGCGAGCCCGGCGACGAGCCCCGGCAGGGCGTCGTCGGGGACCGTGAGCAGCACCAGGTCGGCGCGCTGGAGGACCTCGGCGGGCGGCACGACCGGCACGTCGGGGAGCAGGGTCGCGGCCCGCCTGCGGGAGGCGTCGGAGACCGCGGAGACGGCCACCGGGCGATGCCCGGCGAGCTGGAGGGACGCGGCCAGCGCGGGGCCCACGCGTCCGGCGCCGACGACGCCGACGGTGAGCCGCGCGGGGCGGTCCTTGAGGTCTGGCTGGTGGACTGTACTCACGCGCGGTGGCCTTCCCGTTCCAGTCCGCTCTGGGTACCGGACGATTTCTCGTCATGTTAACGCTATCCGGTCCGGCGGCAGCCGTCTGTCCACAGGCTGTGGGTTTCCCCACGTCCGCTTCACCGGGTCGCCGCGTCTGCGTCACCGGGCCGCCGCGCGGAAATTCCCGGTGCCCCCGCCGGTCCGGCACGGCATGATCCACGGCATGACGGACACGGCTGAGCAGGGCACGGGGCAGGACGAGGGACGATCGGCGCGGGAGCGGCTGCGGGAGCGCCGCGCGAACGCCCGGCGGCAGGCGGGGCGCAGGTTGTCCCGCGCGGGGTGGAGCGGCACGATCCGCGAACGCCTCGCCCATCTGATGGACGCGGCGCCCGGGGTGTACGACCTGGACGAGCCGGCGGACATCTACGGCGACCGGATCGTGGCCGCCCTGGAGGAGCGCGTCGCCGCGCTGCTCGGCACGGAGGCCGCCGCGTTCTTCCCGACCGGCACGATGGCCCAGCAGGTGGCCCTGCGCTGCTGGGCGGCCCGCACGGGCAACCCCACCGTGGCCCTGCACGCCCTGTCCCACCCCGAGGTCCACGAACGCCATGCGTTCAGCCAGGTCAGCCGTCTGCGCCCGGTCCGCGTGACCAGCGAGCCCAGGCTGCCCACCGCCGAGGAGATACGCGACTTCGAGGAGCCCTTCGGGGCACTGATGCTGGAACTGCCCCTCAGGGACGCCGGTTTCGTGCTGCCCACCTGGGAGGAGCTGACCGGGGTCGTCGAGGCAGCGCGGGAGCGCGACGCGGTGGTGCACTTCGACGGCGCGCGCCTGTGGGAGACCACCGAGCACTTCGGCCGCCCCCTGGACGAGATCGCGAGCCTGGCCGACAGCGTCTACGTGTCGTTCTACAAGTCCCTCGGCGGCTTCGGCGGCGCCGCGCTCGCCGGCCCGAAGTCGCTGGTCGAGGAGGCGAAGACCTGGCGGCACCGGTACGGCGGCATGGTCTTCCAGCAGTTCCCGACCGCCCTGTCCGCGTTCGTCGGCCTGGAGCAGGAGCTGCCCCGGCTGCCGGAGTACGTGCGGCACGCGCGCGTGGTGGCCGCCGCGCTGCGCGAGGGGTTCGCCGAGACCGGGGTGGCGTGGGCGCGCGTGCACCCCGAGGTGCCGCACACCCACGAGTTCCAGCTCTGGCTGCCGTACGAGGCCGAGGTGCTCGCCGAGGCGGCCGTACGCCAGGCCGAGGAGACCTCGGTGATGCTCTTCGCGGACGCCTGGGACGCCAAGGGGCCCGGCATGGCGGTCACCGAGGTCGTCGTCCGCGCGGCGGGCCTGGAGTGGACGGCCGACGATGTCCGCGCGGCCGTGCGGGACTTCGTCGACCGCCTGCCGGACAAGGCCTGGCCGAGTCCCGTGGATTGACGGCTGCTGTCAATCCACAGGGGCGCTGTCAGTGGCCGGGTGCACCATGGGGGTCATGAGCGTGACCATCGACATCACGGGGCTGGCCGCCGATGGGGGTGCCTCCGGCTCGGGCGAAGCCGAGAGGTGGGGGAGGGTTTCGGTTGTGCCCTCTCCGCTGGCGGAGCTGGGCCGGGCTCTGCACGCGCTCAGCGAACCCGGCCACCACCCGGAGCTCCAGGGCTGGGTGACCGCCGTCTCCAGCCGGCTGGACCCGTCCCTGGCCGACCGGTTGTGCGAGGCGGACTTCCTGTGGCGTACGACGTTCTCCGACGTGTTCGCCCCGTTCGCCGGGATCCCCGGCCGCCGCGCGGTCCCGGGTGCCACGCTCGCCGACGAGCTGGACCTGCTGGACAAGTTGACGGACGGGCAGTTCGTCAACGCCGCGCTGGAGTTCATCTGCCAGCCCCGCTACTACCTCCGGGAGAAGGGCCCCCTGGAGGATCCGGAGCTGCGAAGGCACTCCCTGGACATGGCCGCCGCGCGCGGTGCCGTCCAGGAGCGGTTCACCCGCCGCCTGCTGGACGACCCGCCGGCCGTCCGCGCCTGGTTCCGGCAGCTGGTGCTCGACTGCGAGGAGGCCTTCTTCGCCGACACCTGGGCCCGGGTCCAGCCCCAACTCGCCGCCGACGCCCGGCACAAGACCGAACTGCTGCGCCGCAAGGGGCTCGCCGAGGCCCTCGCGGCGCTCTCCGGCGCCGTCTCGCTGGACGAGGAGGCCGGCCTCATCTCCGTCGACAAGCTCCTGGTGGGCCACACCGTCACCGGCGACGGCGGCCTGGTCCTGGTGCCGACCAGCCTCGGCTCGCCCCATGTGCTGGTCCTGCACCGGTACGGCTGGCAGCCCGTGATCAGCTACCCCGTCAAGCCCTCGCGCCCGCAGGCGCCGTCCGTCGAGCAGCTCACCCGCCGTCTGGAGGCGCTGGCCCACCCGGCACGGCTGCGGCTGTGCCGCGATCTGGCCCGCGGCCCGCACAGCACGACCGAACTGGCCGACGCGCACGGTGTGTCGGCCCCGGAGATATCCCGGCACCTGGCGGTGCTGAAGAAGGCCGACCTGATCACCAGCTGCCGCCAGGGCCGGTACGTCCGGCACCAGCTGGACCTGTCCGCCGTGGCCCGGCTGGGCAGCGACTTCATCGAGGGCGTCCTGCGCTGAGCGGACCGCCTCGGGCAGCGCCGCCGGGGCTCAGCCGAGGCTGCCGCCCGCGCGCACCAGCCCGGTCTCGTACGCCAGCACCACCACCTGCACCCGGTCCCGCAGACCGAGCTTGGTGAGGATGCGGCCCACGTGGGTCTTCACGGTCGCCTCGGACAGCACCAGGCGGGCCGCGATCTCCCCGTTGGACAGGCCCTGCGCGACCAGCACCATGACCTCGCGCTCCCGGTCGGTGAGCCGCTCCAGCTGCTGGTGCCGGGGTTCCTTGGTCGTGGAGGGCAGCATGGGCGCGAAACGGTCCAGCAGCCGCCGGGTCGTGGAGGGCGCGACGACCGCGTCGCCGCTGTGCACCGCGCGGATGGCGGTCAGCAGCTCGCCGGGCGGCACGTCCTTGAGCATGAATCCGGAGGCGCCCGCCTTCAGCCCGGAGAAGGCGTACTCGTCCAGGTCGAAGGTGGTCAGGATCAGCACCTTCGGCGGGTCGGACTCCATGCAGATCCGCCGGGTGGTCTCCACGCCGTCCAGCTTCGGCATGCGCACGTCCATCAGGACGACGTCGACGGCGGTGGAGCGCAGCTCCTGAAGGGCCTCGACGCCGTCGCCCGCCTCCGCGACGACCTCCATGTCCGGCTGGGCGGCGAGCACCATCCGGAACCCGGTGCGCAGCAGCGCCTGGTCGTCGACGAGCATCACGCGGATCGTCATCGGGTCCTCTTCTGTTTCGGTCGTTTCCGTATGGGACGTCAGTTGGGACGTCAGTGCGCCGGCTTGAGCGGCAGCAGCACGCTGATGCGGAAGCCTCCGCCCGGGCGGGGGCCGGCGTCCAGGGTGCCGCCGACCATGCCGACCCGCTCGCGCATGCCGATCAGGCCATGTCCCTGCCCGTCGGCGCCGCCCTCCTCGTACAGCTCGTGCGGGGCGCCCTTGCCGTCGTCCTCGACGAGCAGGCCGAGCCCGTCGTCGAAGTAGACCAGCCGGACGCTGGCGCCGGCGTCGGGCCCGCCGTGCTTGCGGGTGTTGGTGAGCGCCTCCTGCACGATCCGGTAGGCGGTCAGCTCCACTCCGCTGGGCAGCGGGCGCGGGGTGCCCTCGACCTTGAAGTCGACGGGCAGGCCGGAGTCGCGGCACTTCTCGATCAGCTCGTCGATCTGCTCGACGTCGGGCTGCGGGACGTACTCCCCGCTCTCCCGGTGCTCCCCGGTGCGCAGCACGCCCAGCAGGCGGCGCATCTCGGCGAGGGCCTGGCGGCCGGTGGAGGAGATCGTCTCCAGAGCCTTCTTCGCCTGGTCGGGGGCGGCGTCGAGGACGTAGGCGGCGCCGTCGGCCTGCACCACCATGACCGACACGTTGTGCGCGACGACGTCGTGCAGCTCGCGCGCGATCCGGGCGCGCTCGGCGGCGACCGCGACCTTGGCCTGCGCCTCGCGCTCCTTCTCCAGGCGGGCGGCGCGCTCCTCCAGCTGGGCGAAGTAGGCACGCCGGGTGCGCATGGAGTCGCCGAGCACCCAGGCCAGCGCGAAGGGCACCGTCTGGAACACGGCGAGGGCGGCGTGCCCGAGGAAGCTGCTGTGCTCGGCCGGCCAGCGGATCTGCGCGAGCGTCGCCGCGCCCAGGCTGGCGGCGAGGGCGATGCGGGAGGCCCAGCGCTCGCCGATCGCGGCGACCGTGTAGGTGATCACCAGCAGGGCGAAGTCGGCGACGGTCGTCTCGACGTCGAGGATCAGCTGGGCCAGGCCGGTCGCGAGGGCGAGCAGCAGCATCGGCTCCGGGAACCGGCGGCGCAGCGCGACGACGACGCACAGCACCGCGGACACGGCCACTCCCGTAACGATCGTCCCGTGGTGGCCGGGCGCCCCGTTCAGATTGACCACGCTCACGCCGGAGAGCCCGAGCAGGACGACGGCCCAGAAGGTGTCGAACCAGGTCGGGTGACGGCGGAGGAAGTCGTAAAGGCGCTGCACGTAACCCAGAGTAGGGAAAACAGCAGGGTGCGGGGGTCAACCGGAGGGCCGATCCATGCCCGGCGCACATACTCCGCAAGGTGGAGGAGGTGATCATCTGTACGCCTAATCTGTCCCGGTGACGGATGAGACAGCAGGGAAAGCGGAATCCGCTCCCCAGGGCGCGCGCGGCTGGCGGGAGGCGACCCGGGCGGCCCTGTACGGACCCGGCGGCTTCTACCGGCGCCCGGAGGGCCCGGCCGGTCACTTCCGTACGTCCGTGCATGCGTCCCCGCTGTTCGCGCGGGCCGTGGCCGGGCTGCTCTGCCGGGTGGACGAGGCGCTCGGGCGGCCCGCGGCGCTGGACTTCGTCGACATGGGGGCCGGGCGCGGTGAGCTGGTAACCGGAGTGCTCGCCGCCCTGCCGGCCGAGGTGGCCGCCCGCGCGCGCGGGTACGCCGTGGAGCTCGCCGACCCTCCGGCGGGCCTGGACGAGCGCATCACCTGGCTGAGCGAACCGCCGGACGCGGTCACCGGGCTGCTGTTCGCCAACGAGTGGCTGGACAACGTGCCCGTGGACGTCGCCGAAGCGGACGCGGCGGGCGTGCCCCGGCTGGTGCTCGTCGCGCAGGACGGCACCGAGCGGCTCGGCGAGCCCGTGACCGGCCCGGACGCGCACTGGCTGGCGCGCTGGTGGCCGCTGCCGGCGCGGGAGGGGCTGCGGGCGGAGCTCGGGCTGCCCCGGGACCTGGCGTGGGCGTCCGCGGTGGACCGGGTGGCGCGGGGGCTCGCGGTGGCCGTGGACTACGCGCACACCCGCGACACGCGCCCCCCGTTCGGGACGCTCACCGGCTTCCGGGAGGGGCGCGAGACGGCGCCCGTACCGGACGGGTCCTGCGACATCACGGCCCACGTCGCGCTGGACGCGTGCGCGACGGCGCCCACGGCGCGCACTCTCCCGGCCGCGCGCCTCCTCACACAACGCGAGGCCCTGCACGCCCTCGGTCTCACCGGCGCACGCCCCCCGCTCGCGCTGGCCTCCACGGACCCCTCGGCGTACGTGCGTGCCCTCGCGGGCGCGGGCGAGGCCGCCGAACTCACCGCACCGGGCGGCCTCGGCGACTTCGGCTGGCTGCTCCAGCCGGTGGGAATTCCGGACCCGCTCGCCTGAGACCTACTTGTCGATGTCTCCGACCACGAAGAACATCGACCCCAGGATCGCCACCATGTCCGAGACCAGCGTCCCCGGCAGCAGCTCCGTCAGGGCCTGGATGTTGTTGTACGACGCCGAGCGCAGCTTCAGCCGGTACGGCGTCTTCTCGCCCTTGCTGACCAGGTAGTAGCCGTTGATGCCGAGCGGGTTCTCGGTCCACGCGTACGTGTGCCCCTCCGGGGCCTTCAGCACCTTCGGCAGCCGCTGGTTGATCGGGCCGGGCGGCAGCTCGGCGAACCGGTCCAGGCAGGCGTCGGCCAGGTCCAGCGCGTTGTGGGTCTGCTCCAGAAGGCACTCGAAGCGGGCGAGGCAGTCGCCCTCGCCGCGGGTGACGACCTTCAGGGTGTCCTGCAGCTCGCCGTAGGCCAGGTACGGCTCGTCGCGGCGCAGGTCGAAGTCGACGCCCGAGGCGCGCGCGACGGGCCCGCTCACACCGTAGGCGTGCACGACCTGCGGGGTGAGCGCCCCCACGCCCCGCGTGCGCCCCCGGAAGATCTCGTTGCCGAGCACCAGGTCGTCGAAGACGTCCATGCGCGAGCGCACGTCGGCCACGGCGGCACGCGCGCGTGCCGTCCATCCGGCCGGCAGGTCCTCCTTCAGGCCGCCGACGCGGTTGAACATGTAGTGCATGCGCCCGCCGGAGACCTCCTCCATGACGTGCTGGAGCTCCTCACGCTCCCGGAAGGCGTAGAAGATCGGGGTGATACCGCCGAGCTCCAGCGGGTACGAGCCGAGGAACATCAGGTGGTTCAGCACCCGGTTCAGCTCGGCGAGCAGCGTGCGCATCCACACCGCGCGCTCGGGGACCTCCATGCCGAGCATCCGCTCCACGGCGAGGACCACACCCAGCTCGTTCGAGAACGCCGACAGCCAGTCGTGGCGGTTGGCGAGCATGATGATCTGCCGGTAGTCGCGCGCCTCGAAGAGCTTCTCCGCGCCCCGGTGCATGTAGCCGATCACCGGCTCCGCGTGCTGGATGCGCTCCCCGTCCAGGACCAGCCGGAGCCGCAGCACGCCGTGCGTGGACGGGTGCTGAGGGCCGATGTTGAGCACCATGTCGGTGCTCTCGGCGGCACCGCCGATCCCGATCGTGGTCTCGGTCGTAGGAGTCATGGACCCAGTCTCCCCTACGTACGCTGACCCCATGGAGACGGGGAGCCCGCAGGACGCGGGTGCGGAGGCGGGGGCAGCGTCGGGTCCCGAGCCGGTGTGGCGGGGGCTGCCGCCCGGCCTGCTGCGGATGCGCCGGCTGCTGCTGGTGGTGTGGACGGCGCCGGTCGCGCTCGGCACAGGGCTGCTGGGCGGCCTGCTCGGGGGCCCGGCATGGGCGGCCCTCGCGCTGCTGCCCCTGGCCCTCGCCGCCTGGTCCTGGCGGCTGCTGGCCCGCAACTGGCGCTCCTGGCGGTACGCCGAGCGCGCCGACGATCTGCTGATCAGCCGCGGTGTCCTGTGGCGCGAGCAGACCGTGGTGCCGTACGGGCGGATGCAGCTGGTGGAGGTCACCTCGGGGCCCGTGCAGCGGCGCTTCGGGCTGGCCGGCGTGCAGCTGCACACCGCCGCCGCGGCGACCGACGCGGCCATCCCGGGCCTGGACCCGGCCGAGGCCGAGCGGCTGCGCGACCGGCTCACCGAGCTGGGCGAGGCCCGTTCGGCGGGCCTGTGACGGCCCCCGAGCCGGACGGCGGCATACCGGAGCGCCCGCCCGGCACCGAAGCCACGGAGGCCACCGAGCGGCGGCTGCACCCCGTCACACCCTTCAGGCGGGCCTGGGCGCCGGTCACGGTGCTCCTCGGCTGGGCGGTCCACGACCCGAGCGGGACGCAGGAGAACCTGGCGCGACTGACCACCACGATGCTCCTCACGGGGCTCGCGGTGCTGGTGCCGGTGGCCGGCCTCTACGGCTTCCTGTCCTGGTGGTTCACGCACTTCGCGGTGACCGACACCGAACTGCGCATCCGTACCGGCCTGCTGTTCCGGCGCACCGCGCACATCCGGCTGGAGCGCGTCCAGGCCGTGGACGTCTCCCGGCCGCTCCTCGCGCGCGTGGCGGGCGTCGCCAAGCTGCGCATCGACGTCGTAGGGGCGGACGACAAGGACGAACTCGCCTTTCTGGGCGAGCGGGAGGCGCGCGCCCTGCGCGCGGAGCTGCTCGCGCGCGCGGCGGGTTTCACGCCCGAGACCGCGCGCGAGGCCGGCGAGGCTCCGGCGCACGAGCTGCTGCGCGTGCCCCCGCGCGAGCTGGCGCTCTCCCTCGTACTGACCGGCGCCACCTGGGGAGCGCTGTGCGCCGCCCTCGTCGTACCGCCCGTGCTGTGGCTCCTCACGCACAACGCGTGGACGGTCCTCGCCGCCGCGCTGCCGCTGTTCGGCGGGGCGGGCGCGGGCAGCGCGGGGCGGTTCGTCGCCGAGTACGACTGGACGGTCGGTCAGTCCCCGGACGGGCTGCGCATCGACCACGGGCTGCTCGACCGCACGCACGAGACGGTGCCGCCGGGGCGGGTGCAGACCGTGCGGTTCGTGGAGCCGCTGCTGTGGCGGCGGCTCGGCTGGGTACGGGTGGAGCTGGACGTGGCCGGGTCCAAGAACTCCGTGCTGGTACCGGTCGCCCCGCGCGCGGTGGCCGAGTCGGTCGTCGCGCGCGTGCTGCCCGGCGTGACCGTGCCGCACGAACTGTCCCGGCCGCCGCGGCGGGCCGGGTGGTGCGCGCCACTGTGGTGGCGCGGACACGGGCTCGCGGTCACCGACTCGGTGTTCGCCGCCCGGCACGGCCTGCTGCGCCGCCGCCTCTCCCTGGTCCCGCACGCCAAGGTGCAGAGCGTACGGCTCACCCAGGGCCCCTGGGAACGCTGCTGGGGGCTCGCCGACGTCCACGTGGACACCGGTGCCGACAAGACCGTCACGGCCCGCCTGCGCGACGCCGAACAGGCCGCACGCCTGCTGCACGCCCAGGCGGACCGCTCCCGCACCGGCCGCCACGACGCCCGTCCCGACCGCTGGATGACGTGAGCCCGGCTCACCCCCTTGCGGGGCGGCCGGGCTCGGTGTCGTCCGGTGTTCGGGCTCAGGAAGCCGCGCTGCGCAGCCCCTGGACGTCGATCTGCTCGGTCTCGTCGTGGGCGGTCAGGTCGATGACCTGGCCGACGCGGTCCGCGCGGTCGTCGGCGGGCTTGAACTCGGCCTCGGTCTCGGCCTTGTGCAGCGCGAGCGCCTCCTGGCCGACGACGTCGGCGAGGTCCTCGTTCTGCACGGAGTCCAGCGCGGCGGACGCGTTCTGCTTCTGAGTGCCGAAGAAATCGAACCCGCCCTGGACCACCGGGCGCCGCGCGGGCGCCGCCGGTACGACGGCCACGGCGGTCGGCACCGTGAAGTGCCCGGCGGGCTGCCGGCCCGCGGGCGCCTCGGACTGGGCCGGTGCCGTCGGGGCGGCGGCCTCGCCCGCGTGCGGGTCGGCCGCCTCGGACTGCCCCTGCGCCTCGTCCTCCCGGGCGGGCTGGGAACTCGCGTCGCCGCGCGGCACACCGGAAGTGTCCGTCACGCGGTCAGTGACGCCCTCTCCTTTGGCGGCGGGCCCGGCGCTGTCGGACGCCTCCGGCCCGGCCCCGGCGCCGCTGTCGCGGTCGAACCGGGCCAGCGCCGACAGGGCCTTCCGGTACAGCCGGGCGCCCTCGGACGAGAACACGGCGGGCGCCTTCACGTCGGCCTCGGGCTCGGCCGGCTCAGGTTCGGCAGGCTCCGGCCTGACCGGCTCCAGCTCGGCCCGCTCCGGTTCGGCGCTGCGCGCGGGCGGCAGCGCGGGGACGGTCGAGGTCGCGGTCGAGGGCTCCGCCGCCTCGATCTCCAGCAGCCGGCGTCCCTCCAGGGCGCTCGCGCGCTCGGTCTCCGCGGTGGCGTACCGGCGCAGCAGAGCCGCGTGCTCGTTGCGCAGGCCCGCCAGCTCGGCCCGCTTGGCGCGCAGCCGCTGCTCCAGCTTGCCGCGCAGTTCGCGCGACTCCTCCAGGTCGGTCTCCAGTTCGGCGACCCGTTCCTCGTAGCGCCACTCGTCGCTGGCACGTGCGCGCGTGAGGTCGGCGACCTGCTTGCCCGCGTGCGAGTCCCAGCGGCGCATCACGAACGCGCCGACGGCTGCCGTCGCCGCCGCGGCGGCGGCCAGCGCGCGCAACACCGTGGTCTCGGAGAACACCCAGGGACCCAGCGCACAGGCAACGGAGACACCGGCGATCGCCGACGGCGGCAACAGCCGGTGCAGAGGCGGGGAATGGCGGTGGCGTCCACGTGGCATGGCCAGAAACTTACCGGGTGTAGGCGAATCGCGGACCCCCGCCCCGTAAAAACACAGCCACACCTCGGGCTTCAAAGGGCATCAGGGGCCCGGCGCTCAGCGATCGGTCAGCCGCCCGCTCAGCCACTGGAGCGTCGCCGGGATCTCCCGCCGCCAGGTGTTGAAGTTGTGCCCGCCGCTGTTCAGGATGATCGACGAGATCCGGGTCAGGTTCGTGGCCTGCACCTGCTGGACGAACTTCAGGGTGTCCTTGTAGTTGTGCTCGCCGATCTTGCTGCTGGTGACGAGCAGCGAGGTGTCGGGCGCCGGCTCGTGACCGAGCGTCCACCACAGGTTCGAACGATTCTGCAGGGCCTTGTCGCCGTGGAAGAGGTCACCGGTCGTGGGGTCGATCGGCGCCTTGTAGTACGGCGACAGGCCCGCGCCGGCCGCGTACACGTTCGGGTGGTGCATGGCGAGCTTCAGCGCGCAGTAGCCGCCGGTGGAGTCGCCGAGGACGCCCCAGCTGGCCGGGCGCTTGCCCACCCGGTAGTGGCCGCCGACCGCCTCGGGCAGATCCTTGGCGAAGAACGACTCCGTCTTCGGCCCGCCCGGAATGTCCACGCACTCGGTGTCGCGCGGCGGCGCCACCGTCGGGCGCATCATCACCAGGATCATCGGCTGCATCCGCCCGTCCTTGGCCAGGTTCTGTGCCGTATGCGGGTACTGCAGCTTGCTCACGAGCGCCTGCGCCGTTCCGGGGTAGCCGGTCAGCACGACGGTCGCCGGGAACGTACGCGTGCGGTACTGCGGCTGGAAGTACTCCGGCGGGAGGTAGACGTAGGCCGGTGTGGCGATGTGGGTCGTACGGCCCACGATGTCGACCTTCTGGATCTGTCCGGACATCTCCGGCCGCGCCCCCTTCGACCCCGGCACCTGGGCGGTGGAGACCACCTGGAGCGGGCCGCCGGTGCTGCCGTTGGCCGAGTGGTCGACGACGACACCCTGGTCGGTCTCGTTGCCGAGCAGGTCCGCCCAGCTGGCGTAGAAGCCGAAGGACTGGTTCACGGCGATGCCCAGGGAGGCGCAGAGCGCCAGCTGGGTGGCGAACAGCAGCCCGACGCGGCCACTGACGGTCCGCCAGTTCTGCCGGGCCAGCCGCGGCCAGAGCCACACGGTGCCGATGAACAGCACCACCGCGAACAGAACCGTCAGGACCAGCAGTTTGTTGCTCGTGAGACCCATGGGCTGCTTCCTGTCTGCGCTTTCCTGACTGCGCGTCCGCCCGCGCCCCCCGCAACTTCGTTGCGAGGCCTTGCCCGGGGCTTTCCTTGGCCTTTGACCCGACTTTCCGAAGGGGAGTGAACCTCTTCCTCCGAGACACCGTCCTAGAGGGCGCAATGTCGCCGGATGCCCCAATCGGCACCGGGTTCAAGGTCTCTCGCAGAACTACGGGATGCGATGTCTGTCAGGATAGATGGGGAAATGTCGGGCGGGGTTCCGGGCCGATCAAGCCGGGCGCGGCGCATAATGCGCGGCCCGCGCCCCGAGGCCGTCCCCGCTCTGATCGGCAGGGCGTGCGCCCTCGTGGGTGTCCTGGACATTGCGTCGGGCGTCTTCCCGCGCTTCCGGCACAGCCATATGCACGCCATCGCCGAGGTGCTGCCCGGCTCCTTCGGGCCCTTCGCGGCGGCGCTCTCGCTCAGCGCCGGCGTGCTGTTGCTGCTGCTCGCGCACGGGCTCAGGCGGCGCAAGCGCCGGGCATGGCGCGCCGCGGTCGCGCTCCTGCCGGCGGGCGCGGTGGGCCAGTTCGTGTACCGGCACTCGCTCATCGGCGTGCTCATCTCGGTGGCGCTGCTCGCACCGCTGCTGCGCCACCGCGACGAGTTCGCGGCGCTCCCCGACCCGCGCAGCCGGTGGCGCGCGCTCGCCAACTTCATCCTCATGAGCGCCGGTTCCCTCGCCCTCGGGCTGGTCGTCGTCAGCGCCCACCCGAACACCGAACTCGGCGACCCGAGCCTGGCCGACCGGCTGACGCACGTGGTGTACGGCCTGTTCGGCTTCGAAGGCCCGGTGGACTACGCCGGCAACACCTCCTGGACGGTCGCCTTCTCCCTCGGCGCGCTCGGCTGGCTCACCGCGGTCACCACCGTCTACCTGGCCTTCCGCCCCGAACACCCGGCCGCCCGGCTCACCGAGGAGGACGAGAGCAAGCTGCGTGAGCTGCTCACCAAGCACGGCGGCCGTGACTCCCTCGGCCACTTCGCGCTGCGCCGCGACAAGGCGGTCGTCTTCTCACCCAGCGGCAAGGCCGCCGTCACCTACCGCGTCGTCTCAGGCGTGATGCTCGCCAGCGGCGACCCGATCGGCGACGTCGAGGCCTGGCCGGGCGCCATCGAGCGCTTCATGGACGAGGCCAAGGCGCACTCCTGGACCCCCGCGGTCATGGGCTGCTCGGAGACCGGCGGCGAGGTGTGGACCCGCGAAACCGGTCTCGACGCCCTCGAACTGGGCGACGAGGCGGTGGTGGATGTCGCGGATTTCTCGCTCGCCGGACGCGCGATGCGCAACGTGCGCCAAATGGTCAAGCGCATCGAGCGGGCCGGCTACGAAACCCGGGTACGGCGCATCCGTGACCTCGGCGAGGCCGAACTGGACCGGATCCGGCGGGCGGCGGAGGACTGGCGCGGCACCGACACCGAGCGCGGCTTCTCCATGGCCCTCGGCCGCATCGGCGACCCCACCGACGGCGACTGCCTGATCGCCACCGCCCACAAGCAGGACGAGGAGCCCGGCGAGTACGGCGACCTGAAGGCGATCCTGCACTTCGTGCCCTGGGGCACCGACGGCGCCTCCCTGGACCTGATGCGCCGCGACCGCTCCGCCGACCCCGGCATGAACGAACTGCTGATCGTCGCCGCCCTCCAGGCCGCGCCGAAGTTCCGCATCACCCGGGTCTCGCTCAACTTCGCGATGTTCCGCTCGGCCCTCGCGCGCGGAGAGAAGATCGGCGCCGGTCCGGTGCTGCGCGCCTGGCGCGGGCTGCTGGTGTTCCTCTCGCGCTGGTTCCAGATCGAGTCGCTGTACAAGTTCAACGCCAAGTTCCAGCCGCGCTGGGAGCCGCGCTTCGTGGTCTACCGCGCCTCCGCCGACCTGCCGCGCATCGGCTTCGCCGCCATGCAGGCCGAAGGCTTCGTCGACCTCGCCCTCCCGCTCCCGCGCTTCCTGCGCCGCCGCCGGGCAGCCGCCCAGCGCCCCTGCGCGCACGCGGTGGCGGAGCGGGACGTCCGGGCCGCTTGAGCCGCGCGGCATGCACCCGAACTGGCCCTGGGGGTCCCCCCTGCTCGAGCGAAGCCGAGAGCTTGGGGGAGGAAGTGCCATCCCCTCCAGCACCGGGGCTTCCGCCCGGGCCGCGGCGCGTTCACGCCACCTTCCTGGGCCTACGCTGAACGTATGAACAACCTCAGCGGGCGCGGGCATGTGGCGGGCCTTCCGGCGTGGGACCGGTGCGCGGTCATGGGAGTCGTCAACGTGACCCCCGACTCCTTCTCCGACGGTGGCCGCTGGTTCGACACGAGCACCGCCGTCAAGCACGGGCTCGACCTGGTCGCCCAGGGCGCGGACTTGGTGGACGTCGGCGGCGAGTCCACCCGCCCCGGCGCGACCCGCGTCGACGAGGCCGAGGAGCTGCGGCGCGTCATCCCCGTCATCCGCGGCCTCGCCGCCGAAGGCGTCGTCGTCTCCGTGGACACCATGCGCGCCTCGGTGGCCGAGCAGTCCCTCGCGGCCGGCGCCGCCCTCGTCAACGACGTCAGCGGCGGCCTCGCCGACCCCACGATGATCCCGGTGGTCGCCGACGCCGACGCCCCCTTCGTGGTGATGCACTGGCGCGGCTTCCTGGACGGCGGCAACGTCAAGGGCGTCTACGAGGACGTCATCACCGAGGTCGCGAACGAGCTGCACGCGCGCGTGGAGGCCGTTCTGGAGGGCGGCATCGCCCCCGAGCGCATCGTGGTCGACCCCGGTCTCGGCTTCTCCAAGGAGGCCGAGCACGATCTCACCCTCCTCGCTCACCTCGACCGCCTGCACGCCCTCGGCCACCCTCTGCTGGTCGCCGCCTCCCGCAAGCGTTTCCTCGGCCGCGTCCTCGCCGGCCCCGAGGGCGCGCCCCCGCCGGCCCGGGAGCGCGACGCCGCCACGGCCGCCGTCTCCGCGCTCGCAGCGCACGCCGGCGCGTGGGCGGTGCGCGTGCACGAGGTACGCGCCACCGCGGACGCCGTGCGGGTCGCGCGCGCCGTGGAGGAGGCTCGGGAAGCGGTACGAGACGGAGCGCTGGACGGGGCGCATACGACCGGTGGTGCACCGGAAGGAGCCCGGTGAGCGCCCCCCACACCGACGTCGAACAGGTGGAGGCCGCCAACACCGCCTTCTACGAGGCGATGGAACGCGGCGACTTCGAAGAGCTGTCCTCGCTCTGGCTCACCCCCGCCGACCTGGGCGTCGACGAGGAGTACCACGACCCGGCGGACACCGGCGTGATCTCCTGCGTGCACCCTGGCTGGCCGGTGCTCACCGGCCGCGGCGAGGTCCTCAGGTCGTACGCGCTGATCATGGCGAACACCGACTACATCCAGTTCTTCCTCACCGACGTCCATGTCTCCGTCACCGGCGACACCGCCCTCGTGACCTGCACCGAGAACATCCTCAGCGGCGGCCCGGCCCCTGAGGACGGCACGGAACTCGGCCCCCTGGTCGGCCAGCTCGTCGTCGCCACGAACGTGTTCCGGCGCACCTCCTCCGGCTGGAAGCTCTGGTCGCACCACGCCTCGCCCGTCCTCGCGGAGAGCGAGTCCGACGAGGACGGCCCAAACGGTGACCAGAACGGCACGAATGGGGCGAATCCGGACGACGGGCCGCTCAGCTGAGCGGGTAAACAGGACTCGCAGGGGCCAAGAAGTGGTTGGAATCACGAACCCGGGGGTAGGTGCGGCTTCCAGCCCCTGACTCGGCCCGGTTCCCCAGGGGAAACGGGCGATGAACCCTTCCTGGACCCTTCCCGGGGCCACGGCCCTGTGGCCCGGCCGTGTCAGTGCCCGCAGGTAGATTCGTCTGTGGCCGGTGTGCCGCCCGCACGTGGTACCGCCCGGCCGTTCCCGACGATTGCAGGAGTGATTCGCGTGGATCGTGTCGCGCTGCGCGGCCTGAAGGCCCGCGGGCACCACGGAGTGTTCCCCAAGGAGCGCGAGGAGGGCCAGACCTTCATCGTGGACCTCGTCCTTGGCCTGGACACCCGGCCGGCGGCGGCCGACGACGACCTGGCGAAGACCGTGCACTACGGCATCGTGGCCGAGGAGGTCGTGGCCGTGGTCGAGGGCGAGCCGGTGAACCTCATCGAGACGCTCGCCGAGCGCATCGCACAGACCTGCCTGAAGCACGAAGGGGTCCAGGAGGTCGAGGTCTGCGTCCACAAGCCGGACGCCCCCATCACCGTCCCCTTCGACGACGTGACCGTCACCATCACCCGGAGCCGAGTATGACCCGACCTTTCGCCCAGGGTCACAGCGACCCGACCGTACAGCCGGTGCCCGCCTCGGTCGTCGAGCAGGTCGACGCCGCGGACACGACCCTCCAGAACCCGAAATGGGCCGTGATCTCCCTCGGCTCGAACCTCGGCAACCGCCTGGAGACCCTCCAGGGAGCCGTCGACGCCCTGGAGGACACCCCTGGCGTCCGCGTGAAGGCCGTCTCCCCGGTGTACGAGACCGAGCCGTGGGGCGTGGAGCCCGGCAGCCAGCCGTCGTACTTCAACGCGGTCGTCGTCCTTCGGACCACGCTGCCCCCGGCCTCCCTGCTGGAGCGTGCGCACGCCGTCGAGGAGGCGTTCAACCGCGTCCGCGACGAGCGCTGGGGCCCGCGCACCCTGGACGTCGACATCGTCTCCTACGCCGACGTCACCTCCGACGACCCGCACCTCACCCTCCCCCATCCGCGCGCCCACGAACGCGCCTTCGTGCTCGCCCCCTGGCACGACGTGGACCCGCAGGCCCAGCTGCCCGGCCTCGGCACGGTGGCCGAACTGCTCTCCGCCGTCACCCGCGAGGGCGTCGAACCCCGCAGGGACCTGGAACTCCGACTGCCCGAGTAGTCGTTAAGGTCTAGACGGGTCGAGACGACCACAGTCCGGGAGCGGTCCGGGCACAGTCCGGGAGAGCGGTCCGGGGGAGCTGAAGGGACACCGTGAGAGAGCTGCGCATCAGGGTGCTGGCCGGCGTGTTCGTCGTGGCCGGAGTCCTGTCCTGGGCGGGCGCCCGCCTCTGGAACTCGATCGGGACACTGCCCAGCGTCCCCTTGGCCGCCCCCATCGTCCTGGCCCTGATCGCCATGGTCCTGCTGTCGACGGCGCTCTCGCTGCGCGCCCGTTTCAAGGCCCAGCGCGAGCGCCGCCCCGGCGCAAAGGGCGTCGACCCCCTGATGGCCGCCCGTGCGGTCGTCTTCGGCCAGGCCAGCGCCCTGGTCGCCGCCCTCGTCGCCGGCATGTACGGCGGCACCGGCGTCTTCCTGCTGGAGCTCCTGGACATCCCCGCCCGCCGCGACCAGGCCATCTACGCCGGCTTCTCGGTCCTGGCCGGCATCGGCGTGATAGTGGCGGCCCTGTTCCTGGAGCGGGTCTGCAAGCTCCCCGAGGACGACGACCAGAACCACGCGGGCGCGGAGCCGGTGGCCTGACCACCGGCTTCGTCCGGCAGACTCAGCGCGCCATGATGAGGCTCATCGCCTCGTTCCGCGTCGCCGCGTCCCGCAGCTGGCCGCGCACCGCCGACGTTATGGTCTTCGCGCCGGGCTTGCGGATACCGCGCATGGACATGCACATGTGCTCGCACTCGACGACCACGATCACGCCCCGCGGCTCCAGGATCTCCATCAGGGAGTCCGCGATCTGCGTGGTGAGACGTTCCTGAACCTGGGGACGGCGCGCGTAGACGTCCACGAGGCGGGCCAGCTTGGACAGGCCGGTGATCTTCCCCGTGACGGACGGGATGTAGCCGACGTGGGCGACACCGCGGAACGGCACCAGGTGGTGCTCACAGGTGCTGTAGACCTCGATGTCCTTCACCAGCACCATCTCGTCGTGCCCGAGGTCGAACGTCGTCGTCAGGACGTCCTCGGGCTGCTGCCACAGGCCCGCGAAGATCTCCTTGTACGCCCGCGCCACCCGGCCCGGCGTCTCCCGCAGGCCCTCGCGGTCCGGGTCCTCGCCGACCGCGATCAGCAGCTCACGTACGGCGTTCTCGGCGCGCTTCTCGTCGAACTCGCCGATCGGTCCCTCGCCGTCCAGCGTCACGGGGTCGGTCATCTGGTTCCTCGTTCCTGTGCTGTACGCACGTGCGGCCACGGCGTCTCATCTGCGGACATGCGAAATGCCGCGCCCCCCAGGCTAAAACCTGGGGGGCGCGGCATTCATTCCGGGCCGTTGGCCGAAACCGTCAGCTCTCGGTGCGGTCCTCCGGGGCGTCCGTCACCGGGGCGGACTCCACGGCCGTGGACTTGACCGTGCTGATCGCCGCCGTCGCGCCGTTCGAACCGTTCGAACCGTTCGTCAGTGCCAGCTCCTTCGGGGAGAGCACCGGCGGGCGGGTGGACGGGGTGCGGCGGGAGGAGCCGGTCCAGGCGGGCCGCGGCGGGCGCTTGACGATGGGGGCGAAGATCTCGGCGATCTCCTCCTTGCCCAGCGTCTCCTTCTCCAGCAGCTGGAGAACGAGGTTGTCGAGCACGTCGCGGTTCTCGACCAGGATCTCCCAGGCCTCGTTGTGCGCGTTCTCGATGAGCTTCTTGACCTCTTCGTCGACCAGCGCGGCGACCTCTTCCGAGTAGTCGCGCTGGTGCGCCATCTCACGGCCGAGGAAGGGCTCGCTGTTGTCGCCGCCGAACTTGATCGCGCCGAGCCGCTCCGTCATGCCGTACTGCGTGACCATCGCGCGGGCCAGGTTGGTGGCCTTCTCGATGTCGTTGGCGGCACCCGTGGTCGGGTCGTGGAAGACCAGTTCCTCGGCCGCGCGGCCGCCCAGCATGTAGCCGAGCTGGTCGAGCATCTCGTTGCGGGTGGTCGAGTACTTGTCCTCGTCCGGGAGCACCATCGTGTAGCCCAGGGCCCGGCCGCGGGACAGGATCGTGATCTTGTGGACCGGGTCGGAGTTCGGCGAGGCCGCCGCGACCAGGGCGTGGCCGCCCTCGTGGTACGCGGTGATCTTCTTCTCCTTGTCCGACATGATCCGGGTCCGCTTCTGCGGGCCCGCGACCACGCGGTCGATCGCCTCGTCCAGCGCCTTGTTGTCGATCAGCTTCTGGTCGCTGCGGGCCGTCAGCAGGGCGGCCTCGTTGAGCACGTTGGCCAGGTCGGCACCGGTCATGCCCGGGGTGCGCCGGGCCACGGCGGCCAGGTCGACGTCTGTCTGGACCGGCTTGCCCTTCTGGTGGACCTTGAGGATCTCCAGGCGGCCCTGCAGGTCCGGCGGGTCGACCGCGATCTGCCGGTCGAAGCGGCCGGGGCGCAGCAGCGCCGGGTCGAGGATGTCCGGGCGGTTGGTGGCGGCGATCAGGATCACACCGCCCTTGACGTCGAAGCCGTCCATCTCGACGAGCAGCTGGTTCAGAGTCTGCTCGCGCTCGTCGTGACCACCGCCGAGGCCGGCGCCACGGTGACGGCCGACGGCGTCGATCTCGTCCACGAAGACGATCGCCGGGGCGTTCGCCTTGGCCTGCTCGAACAGGTCACGGACACGGGAGGCACCGACACCGACGAACATCTCGACGAAGTCCGAGCCGGAGATCGAGTAGAAGGGGACCCCCGCCTCGCCCGCCACGGCGCGCGCGAGGAGCGTCTTGCCGGTACCGGGGCGGCCGTAGAGCAGCACGCCCTTGGGGATCTTGGCGCCGACGGCCTGGAACTTGGCCGGCTCCTGCAGGAACTCCTTGATCTCCTGGAGCTCCTCGACGGCCTCGTCGCAGCCCGCGACGTCCGAGAAGGTCGTCTTCGGGGTGTCCTTGGTGATGAGCTTCGCCTTGGACTTGCCGAAGTTCATGACCCGGGAGCCGCCGCCCTGCATCTGATTCATCAGGAACAGGAAGACGACCACGATCAGGACGAAGGGCAGCAGCGAGAGCAGGACGCCGACGAACGGGTTCTGCTTGGACGGCGAGACGGTGTAGCCGTCCGGGATCTGCTTGTCCTGGAACTTGGTCTGCAGCGTGTTGGCGATGGTCACGCCCTGGTCGCCGATGTAGCTCGCCTGGATCTTCGAGCTGCCCTCGACCTTCTGGCCGCTCTTGAGTGTGACCTTGACGGTCTGCTCGTCACCGGTGGTGAGTTTGGCCGACTCGACCTTGTTGTCGTTGATCGCCGCCACGACCTGGCCGGTGTCCACCGTCTTGTAGCCGCCGGACGAGCCGACGACTTGCATCAACACGACCACGGCAAGGACGGCCAGCACGATCCACATGACCGGCCCACGGAAGTATCGCTTCACGTCCATCCATACGGAGCGGTGCCGCCCCGTCCCTCCTGCCATAGTGAGTTTGATAAGACAGTTCTTCTGACGGTACCCCAGCATTGTTGCCCGAAGCCGCACGGAGCGGTTTCGACGGCTGGCAATCCCGTCTCTGCATGCTCCAACGGCGCGAAACCCGCTGGGGTTCCCGATCGTCTTACAAGGGCTGGCCCGATTGGCTCACACCGGAACCCGGCCCGGGCTCAGCCGCCGTAGACGTGAGGCGCGAGCGTACCGACGAACGGCAGGTTGCGGTACTTCTCGGCGAAGTCGAGGCCGTAGCCGACGACGAACTCGTTGGGGATGTCGAAGCCGACCCACTCGACATCGATGGCGACCTTGGCGGCGTCCGGCTTGCGCAGCAGCGTGCACACCTTCAGGGAGGCGGGCTCGCGCGAGCCGAGGTTGTTGATCAGCCAGGACAGGGTCAGGCCGGAGTCGATGATGTCCTCGACGATCAGGACGTGCTTGCCCTTGATGTCGGTGTCGAGGTCCTTGAGGATCCGCACGACGCCCGAGGACTGGGTGCCCGCGCCGTAGGAGGACACGGCCATCCAGTCCATGGTGACGGGGGTGGACAGCGCTCGGGCGAGGTCCGCCATGACCATCACGGCGCCCTTCAGCACACCGACGATGAGCAGGTTCTTGCCCGCGTACTCCGCGTCGATCTTCGCAGCCAGCTCGGCCAGCTTCGCGTCGATCTCTTCCTTGGTGATGAGCACCTGCTGGAGGTCGGCACCCATGTCTTTCGCGTCCACCCGCATCACTTTCGGTCGTCCCGCACTTACGGCCACCGGCTGCCCGGACAGCCTTCGGAGGGTCTCTCCTGGCGTCGGGATCCAGCCTCGCCGAATCACCGCGATTCAGCCTTGCCGAATCACCAGTCTGCCACCCTGACGCTGGGCGACGACTTTGCCCGGGAGATTGATGGCTCCCTGACCGCGCCAGCCGGTGATCAGCCGGTCGACTTCCTCGATGTGGCGGGCGAACAGCGAACCGGCCGGAGCACCGGCCTCGATGGCGGCACGGCGCAGGATGCGGCGGCGCACGGCGGGCGGCAGGGCGTACAGCTTGGCGCACTCCAGCAGGCCCGCCGCGTCGCGCACGGAGGCCTCGGCCTGGCCGGCCCAGGCGTCGAGGGCGTCCGCGTCGTCGCGGGAGAGCTGGGCGGTGCGGGCGAGCGCCTCGATCACACCCTTGCCGAGGGCCTTCTCCAGCGCGGGCAGCCCTTCGTGGCGGAGCCGGGAGCGGGTGTAGGCCGGGTCGGTGTTGTGCGGGTCGTCCCAGACAGGCAGGGACTGGACCATGCAGGCCTTGCGGGCGGTCTGCCGGTCGAGCTGCAGGAAGGGGCGCCGGTAACGGCCGCCGGCCCCCGAGACCGCGGCCATTCCGGACAGAGAGCGAATGCCGGAGCCTCGGGCGAGGCCGAGCAGGACGGTTTCCGCTTGGTCGTCCCGGGTGTGGCCGAGCAGGATCGCGGCGGCGCCGTGGCGATCGGCAACGGCGTCGAGGGCGGCGTAGCGGGCGTCCCGGGCGGCGGCCTCGGGGCCGCCTTCGCGGCCGACGGTTACGGCGACGGATTCGGCGGGGGCGAGGCCCAGTTCCCGCAGCCGCAGGACGACCTCGTCGGCGCGCAGGTCGGAGCCGGCCTGGAGGCCGTGGTCGATGGTGATGCCGCCGGCGCGCATGCCGAGCCTGGGCGCTTCGAAGGCGAGGGCGGAGGCCAGCGCCATGGAGTCGGCGCCGCCGGAGCACGCGGCGAGCACGAGCGGAGAGGGGGGCCGCTCGGCCGGCCGGTCCGGCTGGTCGCCGGAGGTCTGGTGGTCGTTGAGGATGTCGTGGAGGACGCGGCGGACCGCCAGGCGTATCGCCGCGACCGCAGGATGGGGACCCATGTCCGGTTCCCTTCATTCATGAAGTTTTCGGGGGCGACCCCGAGTTCGGTCACTCAGAGTGTGTCGATGGTGACAGAAGCGGGCCGTTCCCCGAGCATTGCACGCCTACCCATCGCCGACGGTCCCTCGGACGGGTGATTGGAGAGGCGTTCGACTGCCGTCGGCCGGATTCGGTTCACGACCCTTTCGCGCCGTTCACGACTCGGCCTTGCGGTGCACCCGCGCGATCCAGTCCGCCGGTTTGGCGATCTCCGCCTTGGTGGGCAGGGTGTTGGGTGAGGTCCATACGCGGTTGAAGCCGTCGACGCCGACCTGTCCGACGACGGCCCGTACGAAGCGTTCGCCGTCCCGGTACTGCCTGAGTTTGGCATCCAGACCCAGCAGCTTGCGCAGGGCGAGGTCGAGCCGCGAGGCGCCCTTGGCGCGGCGCTGCTGGAACTTCTCGCGGATCTCGGAGACGGTCGGTACGACGCTCGGTCCGACGCCGTCCATGACGTAGTCGGCGTGGCCCTCCAGCAGCGACATCACGGCGGTGAGCCGGCCGAGGATCTCGCGCTGGGCCGGGGTCTGCACGAGTTCCACGAAGGAGCGTCCGCCGTCGTCCTCCTCGCCCTCGGGGCGACCGCCGGCGAGGGACTGGGCGGCGTCCCGGATGCGCTCCAGGAAGGTCATCGGGTCGACGTCGGTCTCCGCCAAGAACGACTGGATTTCGCCCTCGAGATGGTCCCGCAGCCAGGGCACGGCGGTGAACTGCGTGCGGTGCGTCTCCTCGTGCAGGCACACCCAGAGGCGGAAGTCGTGCGGCTCGACGTCGAGTTCGCGTTCGACGTGGACGATGTTGGGCGCGACGAGCAGCAGCCGGCCGCCGCCGTTCGCCGCGGCGGGCAGGTCGCGGCTGGCCGGGGCGAAGGTCTCGTACTGGCCGAGGACGCGGGAGGACAGGAACGACAGCAGCATGCCGAGTTCGACGCCGGTGACCTTGCCGCCGACGGCGCCGAGGACCGCGCCGCCGGGGGTGCTGCCGCGCCGCTCCTGCATCTTCTCCAGGAGCGGTTTGAGGATCTCCCGGAAGCCGGCGACGTTGGCCCGCACCCAGCCGGGCCGGTCGACGACCAGGACGGGGGTGTCGTGGGTCTCGTCGGTGGCCATTCGAGTGAAGCCCCGGACGTGTTCCTCCGAGGCTTTCGCGTGCCGGCGCAGCTCCGCGACGACGGCCCTGGCCTCGTCACGGCTGACTTCGGGGCCCGGTCGTACGAGCCGTGTCGCGGTTGCCACCGCGAGGTTCCAGTCGACCATCCCGGGAGATGTGGCGCCACCGATGCTCGTCATGTGTCAACCGTACGTGAGCAGTCCCACTTGGGGCAGGCCGTGTGGTGCGCTGGGGCCGGGGGTCGGCACACAGTCACCGGCAGCCGCACCCCGCCAACGCCGTCGCCGTCCTGTCCAGGGCCGACTGGGCCTCCAGACGGTTCGTCGTGCCGTAGGCGAGGAACGCGAAGGCGAGGAGGCGGCCGTCCTGGTCCACGACCGTGCCCGCCAAGGTGTTCACGCCGGTCAGGGTGCCCGTCTTGGCACGTACGACACCGGCCGCGCCGTCCGTGAAGCGGCTGGTCAGGGTGCCGGTGAAGCCGGCCACGGGGAGGCCGGTGAGGACGGGGCGCAGGCCGGGGCGGGCCGGGTCGCCGGCCTTGACCAGGAGGGCGGTGAGCAGGCCGGCGGTGAGCCGGTCGTCGCGGTCGAGGCCACTGCCGTCGTGGAAGGCGGCGCCGTTGACCGGCAGACCGAGCTTGCGCAGCTGGGCGCCGACGGCCTTGGCGCCGCCGGCGAAGCTGGCCGGTCGGCCGCTCGCGAGGGCGGTCTGACGGGCCAGGGCTTCGGCGATGTCGTTGTCGCTGTAGGTCAGCATGCGCTCGACCACCGCGGACAGCGGCGGCGAGGAGACGGTGGCAAGGCTCTGCGCGCGCGTGGTGGCCTTGGAGAGGCCGGGGGACGTGGTGGTGATCCCGTCGTCCTTGAGGAAGCCCGCGAACTTCCGGGCCGCGTCCGCCGCCGGGTCGGTGACCCGCACGGCCGGGCCTTCGGTCGAGCCGTCGGTACGGCCCTGGTCGGCGGTCAGCGCGCTGACGAGCGCGATGTTGTCGTCGACGCCCATGCGGTGCAGTGCGGGCCCGGAGTAGAGCGTGGTGTCGTAGGAGAGGGTGATCTTGCGGATGCCGCGGCCCTGCAGGGCTTTCGCGGTCTGGGCCGCCAGGGTGCGCAGGCTCGCCCAGCCTCCGGCCTTCGGCCGGGCCGTCAGGGTCGGGTCGCCGCCGCCCACCAGAACCAGTTCCCTGGTGTCGGGTTCGAGGACGGCACGGGTGGTGAAGCGGTGGTCGGGGCCGAGGGCGGACAGCGCGGCCACGGCGGTGGCGATCTTGGTGGTGGAGGCGGGGGTGAGGGCCTTCTCCGCACCGGTGCCGTAGAGGCGCTTGCCGGTGGCGACGTCGACGACGGCCGCCGAGTGGCCGGCGCCGAGCGCAGGGGCGTCCAGGAAGGGCTTCAGGACGTCCGAGAGGGCCTTTTCCCCGGGCGGCGCTTCTTTGGTCGTCACGGCCCCCGTGGCGCCGCCCAGGCCCGCCAGGACGGCCTCGGCGCTCGGCGCGGGGCGCGGCGCCCCCGCGCCCGTGCCGGAGCCGTGATCTGCGCCACCCGTCCGCTCCAGGGCGACCGCGCGGTCCCGCTCGGCCGTACGCTGACCGTTGGCGTCCCAGGGACCTGTCACGGACACCACGCCCGCGGCCAGCGCCAGCCCGGCGGTGGCGGCACCCGCGGTGTAGTGCCAGGTCCTGAGGGTCCGTGGCCGGGGGAGGCGGCCGAGCAGCGGTCGCAGTGCCCCGGTCAGCCGTGCTGTCCGCGGTTTCGCAGCCGTCACGGCGCTCGCCAGACGCGGTCGTACGGCGTTCGCGATCCGCACCACGTGCGGTCTCGCGGCTCGCCAAGGCCTCAGCTCTGGCACGACCACCAGCCCCTTTCGCGATCACACACCTGCGTGAGGGACACTTAATCACCAGAACTATGTGCTGATCATGGAGGAGCCACCGGTGGAGTTCGACGTCACGATCGAGATCCCGAAGGGTTCGCGCAACAAGTACGAGGTGGACCACGAGACCGGTCGGATCCGCCTGGACCGTCGCCTCTTCACCTCGACCGCCTACCCGACCGACTACGGCTTCGTCGAGAACACCCTCGGCGAGGACGGCGACCCGCTGGACGCGCTGGTCATCCTGGACGAGCCGACCTTCCCGGGCTGCCTGATCAAGTGCCGTGCGATCGGCATGTTCCGGATGACGGACGAGGCGGGCGGCGACGACAAGCTGCTCTGCGTTCCGGCCACCGACCCGCGTGTCGAGCACCTGCGCGACATCCACCACGTGTCGGAGTTCGACCGCCTGGAGATCCAGCACTTCTTCGAGGTGTACAAGGACCTGGAGCCCGGCAAGTCGGTCGAGGGCGCCAACTGGGTGGGCCGCACGGACGCCGAGGCGGAGATCGAGCGTTCCTACAAGCGCTTCGAGGAGCAGGGCGGTCACTGATCTCCCTGCATTCCACGGGCCGTACGCACACGCGTGCGGCCCGTTTGCGTACGCATGCGCATACTGAGGCCTACGGAAGGTGTCGTTCAGGGAGCGGTTTGAGGTGACGCAGGCGGAGGCGCAGGACCGTAAGCCCCGGTCGGACGAGGCGCGAGCCGTGTACGACCCGGAGCTGACGTCCGAGTTCGCCATTCCCGAGGGCATCGAGGTCCCCGAGGCCGGCGCTGAGCCGGAGACGACGTCCGAGTTCGCGGTGCCGCGGGGCCTGGAGACACCGCACCCGCCGAGCGCCGAACCGGAGGGGTCGGCGTTCACCACGCCGCGCGGCTATCACGCGCCGTCCGCGTTCACCCCGGCGACCGGGATGCCGGCGGTCAGCCTGATCAAGGACGCGCCCTGGCAGGACCGGATGCGGACGATGCTGCGCATGCCGGTGACCGAGCGGCCGGCGCCGGAGCCGGTGCAGCGGGTGGAGGAGGAGGGCGGCCCGGCGATCCCGCGCGTGCTCGACCTGACCCTGCGTATCGGCGAGCTGCTGCTGGCGGGCGGCGAGGGCGCGGAGGACGTGGAGGCCGCGATGTTCGCGGTGTGCCGCTCCTACGGCCTGGACCGCTGCGAGCCGACCGTCACCTTCACGCTGCTGTCGATCTCGCACCAGCCGTCGCTGGTCGAGGACCCGGTCACGGCGTCCCGGACGGTACGGCGGCGGGGCACCGACTACACGCGGCTCGCGGCCGTGTTCCGGCTGGTGGACGACCTGTCCGACCCGGAGACGCATGTCTCCCTGGAGGAGGCCTACCGGCGGCTGGCGGAGATCCGCCGCAACCGGCACCCGTACCCCGGCTGGGCGCTGACCCTGGCCAGCGGACTGCTCGCCGGCGCGGCCTCCGTGCTGGTCGGCGGTGACCTGCTCGTGTTCGTCGCGGCGGCGATCGGCGCGATGCTCGGCGACCGGCTCGCCTGGCTGTGCGCCGGGCGCGGGCTGCCGGAGTTCTACCAGTTCACGATCGCCGCGATGCCTCCTGCGGCGATCGGGGTGGCCTTCGCGCTGGCGCACGTCGACGTGGCGGCGTCCGCCGTCATCACCGGTGGACTGTTCGCGCTGCTGCCCGGACGGGCGCTGGTGGCGGGCGTGCAGGACGGGCTGACGGGCTTTTACATCACCGCAGCCGCCCGCCTGCTGGAGGTCATGTACTTCTTCGTCGGCATCGTGATCGGCGTGCTGACCGTCCTGTACTTCGGCGTGAAGGTGGGCGGCAGGCTCAACCCGGACGCGGCACTGAACATCTCCGAACGGCCGCTGCTGCAGATCGCGGCCTCCATGATGCTGTCGCTGACCTTCGCGGTGCTGCTCCAGCAGGAACGATCCACCGTGCTGTGGGTGACGCTCAACGGCGGTGTCGCGTGGTCGGTGTACGGCGCGATGCACTACGCGGGCGGCATCTCCCCGGTCGCCTCCACGGCCGTCGCGGCGGGCCTGGTGGGCCTGTTCGGACAGCTGCTGTCGCGCTACCGGTTCGCCTCCGCGCTGCCGTACACGACGGCGGCGATCGGGCCGCTGCTGCCCGGTTCCGCGACGTACTTCGGGCTGCTGTCCATGGCGCAGAACCAGGTCGACAAGGGGCTGGTGTCGCTGGCCAAGGCCGCCTCGCTCGCCATGGCCATCGCCATCGGCGTCAACCTGGGCTCGGAGATCTCCCGGCTGACCCTGCGGATCGGCTCCGCCGGGAAGCGGAGGGCTGCGAAGCGGACTCGGGGTTTCTGATCGCCCCTTGCTAGTGCTGGCGGTGGTCGTAGGGGTACTGGTTCTGGTCGTACTGGTTCTGGTCGTACTGCTGCGGGTACTGCTGCTGGTCCTGCTGGTCCCAGTACGGCTGCTGGTCGTAGCCCTGCTTCTGCCGCGGGTCGTACCCCTGGTTCCAGTCCTGCTGCCGGGGCTGGGGCTGCTGGTACGGCTGCTGGTACTGCTCCTGCTGGTACGGCTCCTGCTGGTACTGCTGCCCATGCTGCTGCGGGTACGGCTGCTCCGGCTCGATGCGGCGCAGCTGGGTCGTCGCGTCGTCCATCGGCGGTGCCGGGCGGACCGTCTGCGGGGCCGCCGGCTCGGTCCGCGGGGCCTTCTTCTCCTTGCTCCGGGCCCGCAGGAACTCGATCGCGATCGGGACCACCGAGACGAGGACGATCAGGATGAGGATCGCCTCGATGTTCTTCTTGACGAAGCCGATGTTGCCGAGCCAGGAGCCGAGCAGCGTGACGCCCGCGCCCCACAGGGTGCCGCCGATTATGTTGAAGGTCAGGAAGGAGCGGTACCGCATGCCGCTGACGCCGGCGATGATCGGCGTGAACGTCCGCACGATGGGCACGAAGCGGGCCAGGACCAGGGACTTCGGGCCGTACTTCTCGAAGAACTCGTGCGCCTTGGTGACGTTCTCCTGCTTGAACAGGCGTGAGTCGGGCCGGTTGAACAGGGACGGGCCGACCTTCTTGCCGAACATGTAGCCCGCCTGGTCACCGAGGATCGCGGCGAGGCAGATGAGCGCGATCGCGCCCCACAGCGGGAAGTCGAGCTGGTGCGACGTGATCAGCAGGCCGCAGGTGAACAGCAGCGAGTCACCCGGCAGGAAGAAACCGATGAGCAGGCCGGACTCGGCGAAGACGACGAGCAGCAGACCCCAGATGCTGTATGTGTCGAGCAGATAGTTGGGGTCCAGCCAGCTCGGGCCGAGGGCGAGTGTCATCACGGGTCCGGGCTCCTGAGGGGGACGAGGACGGCTACGGCGTCCATGTGGGCCACACGTGGTCGCACAACGCTATCAACGCCAGATGGCCGCCCCAGGTTCCACGGGTGGCTCCAGGATGCACTGTGCGACAACCGGGACGAAGCTGTGAGCCATGGGACTCGATGACTACGGTGGCGGCCAGGGGCCCCAGCCGGACGTGCTGGTCGTGACGACGAACGAGATGCCCGGATACCGGGTGCAGGAAGTCCTCGGCGAGGTCTTCGGGCTCACCGTGCGCTCACGGCACCTCGGCAGCCAGATCGGCGCCGGGCTGAAGGCCATGATCGGCGGCGAGCTGAAGGGGCTCACCAAGACGCTCGTGGAGACCCGCAACCAGGCCATGGAGCGGCTGGTGGAGCAGGCACGCGCGCGTGGCGCCAACGGCGTGCTGGCGTTCCGGTTCGACGTGACCGAGACCGCGGACGTGGGCACCGAGGTGTGCGCGTACGGGACGGCCGTGGTGCTGGCCCGGGAGTAGCGCTCCCGGGCCAGGGGGACGGGAGGTCACACCGTGTGCCGGTCGGCGTTCGCGGTGATCGCGTCCCGCAGGTGCTCGGCGAGACCCTCGTGCATGGAGTCGTAGAACGCCCTGAACCGCTCGTCGGCGATGTACATGTCGCCCAGGCAGCGGTGCATCTCGTACGGGCAGTCGTAGAACCACCTGCTGATGTGCTGCCGGTGCTCCTCGGCCAGCTCCATGGCGGCCTCACCGGTCGGCGGGTCACCGGCGGCCACCAGGGCGGCGTACCGGGCGCTCCAGTCGTCGACCTCGGCCTGCAGCCGCTTCCAGTCCTCCTTGGTGTAGGTCGCGGCGCGGCGCTGCGACTCGGTGTACTGCTCCGTGCCGCCCCAGCGCGCCTCCGCCTCCTCGGCGTACTGCTCGGGGTCCTTGTCCCCGAAGACCTCGAACCGCTCCTCCGGCGTGAGGTTGATGCCCATCTTGCGTGCCTCCATGGCGTGCTCCACGGCCGCGGCCATCTTCTGGAGCTTCTCGATCCGGGCGGTCAGCAGTTCGTGCTGGCGGCGCAGGTGTTCGCGCGGATCCACGTCCGGATCGTCGAGCAGGACCGCGACCTCGTCGAGCGGGAAGCCGAGCTCCCGGTAGAACAGGATCTGCTGGAGCCGGTCGAGGTCGGCGTCGCCGTAGCGCCGGTGACCGGCGTGGGTGCGCTCGCTCGGGACGAGCAGGCCGATCTCGTCGTAGTGGTGCAGGGTGCGCACCGTGACCCCGGCGAACTGCGCGACCTGCCCCACGGAGTAGATCTGTCCCACGGAGTAGCTCACTTTCCGCTCCTTCGGTCGGTACGCGCTCCACGGTGCGGCCTCACGCCACGTGAGGTGCAAGCCTGCTTCAATCCAAGCCACGCATCCACTCCGCTGCTGAGGAGGGCAAGCCCATGGCGCTGCACCAAGGTCCGGAGAAACACGACGAGCGGTCGCTGGCGGTCAACCCGTTCTTCGGTGAGGCCAACCCCGTCGGCGGCATGACCGAGGCCCCGCCCACACACCGGCTCCCGGACGCCCCGATGTCCCCGACGACGGCGTACCAGCTGGTGCACGACGAGCTGATGCTGGACGGCAACTCCCGGCTGAACCTGGCGACCTTCGTCACCACCTGGATGGAGCCGCAGGCCGGGAAGCTGATGCAGGAGTGCCGGGACAAGAACATGATCGACAAGGACGAGTACCCGCGCACGGCCGAGTTGGAGAAGCGCTGCGTGGCGATGCTCGCCGACCTGTGGAACGCGCCGGACCCCTCGGCCGTCGTCGGCTGTTCGACCACCGGTTCCAGCGAGGCGTGCATGCTCGCCGGGATGGCGCTCAAGCGCCGGTGGGCCAAGCGCAACGCCCACCGCTATCCGGGGGCACGGCCCAATCTGGTCATGGGCGTCAACGTCCAGGTCTGCTGGGAGAAGTTCTGCAACTTCTGGGAGGTGGAGGCCCGGCAGGTGCCGATGGAGGGCGACCGCTTCCACCTGGATCCGGAGGCCGCGGCGCAGCTGTGCGACGAGAACACCATCGGGGTCGTCGGCGTCCTCGGCTCCACCTTCGACGGGTCGTACGAGCCCGTCGCGGAGCTGTGCGCGGCCCTGGACGCCCTCCAGGAGCGCACCGGGCTCGACATCCCCGTGCACGTCGACGGGGCGTCCGGGGGCATGGTGGCGCCCTTCCTGGACGAGGACCTGGTGTGGGACTTCCGGCTGCCCCGGGTGGCCTCGATCAACACCTCGGGGCACAAGTACGGCCTGGTCTACCCGGGCGTCGGCTGGGCGCTGTGGCGGGACCAGGAAGCGCTGCCCGAGGAGCTGGTCTTCCGGGTCAACTACCTGGGCGGCGACATGCCGACCTTCGCACTCAACTTCTCGCGGCCCGGTGCGCAGGTGGTCGGGCAGTACTACTCGTTCCTGCGGCTGGGCCGGGAGGGCTACCGGCTGGTGCAGCGCTCCACCCGGGAGGTGGCGTGCTCGCTCTCGGAGCGGATCGCGGCGCTCGGCGACTTCCAGCTGCTCACGCGCGGGAACCAGCTGCCGGTCTTCGCCTTCACCATGGCCGACAGTGTGTCGTCGTACGACGTCTTCGACGTCTCCCGGCGGATGCGCGAGAGCGGCTGGCTGGTGCCCGCGTACACCTTCCCGCCGAACCGGGAGGACCTGTCCGTGCTGCGGGTCGTGTGCCGCAACGGCTTCTCGCACGACCTGGCCGACCTGTTCATGGCGGACCTGACCCGCCTCCTGCCGGAGCTGCGCCGCCAGCCGCACCCGCTGGTCCGGGACAAGGAGGCGGCGACCGGGTTCCACCACTAGCGCGTGTCTTCGGGGTGCCGCTCCCCCGTGGCGTAGGGGTTCTCCTGGCCCTCGGCGAGTACGCCGACGAACGGTTCGCCCTCGCCGGCGAAGGTGTAGGCGCCCTTCTCGATGCGTGCGATCAGGCCCTGGGTCCAGGCGGCCTCGCCGTCGGCCGCGTGGACCCACATGTTCATGATCTCGCCGATGTGGCCGAGCCTCTCCGGGCCGTCCTCGGGGATGTAGTGCTCGGTGACGGAGCCGCGCCACTCGGCCAGCCGGCGCAGCCGCTCCCGGAGCAGGGCCACCACCTCGGCGCGCTCCAGGTCGACCATGAAGCCGATGGCCGTGGAGAGCAGGTCGATGCTCCGGTCGCGGGCGGCCAGGGCCTCCCGAAGGAGCGTGAAGTACTCCTCGGTTCCCTGCTCGGTGACCTCGTACTCGGTGCGGGGCGGTCCCCCGGCCGTGGACGGCGCGATCTCGTGCGCGTGCAGCAGTCCCTGCCGGGCCATCTGCTTCAGGGCGTGGTAGATCGAGCCCGGCTTGGCGTTGGACCACTCGTGCGCGCCCCAGTACTCCAGGTCGGCGCGCACCTGGTAGCCGTGGGCCCGCCCGTGCTGGCGGACCGCGCCCAGCACGAGCAGACGGATCGCTGACATGCGGTCCAGGTTAGGCGTGTACGGCTATCCCGCCTGCTCCAGGGCCACCAGCTCGAACGCGGTCTTGCCGTCCAGGGACTCCCGGATGATGTCGGCGTGGCCGGCGTGCCGGGCCGTCTCGCGGATCAGGTGCAGGCACAGCCAGCGCAGCGAGACGCGGCCCTCCGGCGGGAACCAGGGGTCGGGCGGCAGCGGGAAGGAGTCGTCCAGGCTGGGCGCGGAACGGATGAACTTCTCCGTCTCGGCGGCGACCTCCGCCCAGTACGCGAGCTGCCCGGCGACCGTCTCGTCCTCGGTCAGCTGGAAGCACTCGTGCCAGTTCGACTCGTCGCGCTTGATCGCCGGCGGCTCCTGCTTGGCGCGCGCCACCCAGCCCTGCTCGACCTCGGCCACGTGCTTGAGCAGACCGCCCAGGGACAGCTCGCTCGCGCTGGGGCGCATGCGGGCCTGTTCCTCGGTGAGCCCCAGCAGGGCCCGGCGGATCCCGCCGCGCTGTTCCTCCAGGAAGGAGAGCAGCGCCCCGCGCTCGTCGCCCTGTGTCTCCGCGCTCACGTGCGTGACCATGACCGGCCGCCTTTCCTCGGGTTTTCCCCGGGTGTCCTCGGGTCCGTTTCCCTGACACCGAGAAAGCTACGGGCCCTTGCGGTCAGGTTCTGTCCGCAAGGGCCCGTCGGGCGATGAAAGCCCCGAAGGAAAACCTAGAACGGGAAGCCGCTGCGGCCGTGCTGCACGGAGATCCACTTGATGGTGGTGAAGGCCTCCATCGTCGTCTCGCCGTTCAGGCGGCCGATGCCGGAGTGCTTCTCGCCGCCGAAGGGGACGAGCGGCTCGTCGTGCACGGTGCCGTCGTTCACGTGGAACATGCCGGTGTCGATCTGCTTCGCGAAGGCCACACCGCGCTCGATGTCACCGGTGTGCACGGCGCCACTGAGGCCGTAGGGGGTGTCGTTGACGATCCGGACCGCCTCCTCCTCGCCGTCGAACGGGACGAGGAAGACGACCGGGCCGAAGACCTCCTGCTGGAGCAGGCTGGAGCCGGCGGGCACGTCGGTCAGCACGGTGGGCTCGACCAGGTTGCCGGAGACGGTGCCCTGCACCAGGGCGGTGGCGCCCTCGGCGAGCGCCTGCTCGATCGCGCCCGAAATCGCGTTGGCCTGGGTGGTGTTGATCACCGGGCCGATGACGGTCTGCGGGTCGCTCGGGTCGCCGACCTTGAGGGTCTTGACCTTGGCGACGAACTTCTCGGTGAACTCGTCGGCCACGGACCGGTCCACGAGGACCCGGTTCGCGGCCATGCAGACCTGGCCCTGGTGGACGAACCGGCTGAAGACCGCCGCGTCCACCGCGTAGTCGATGTCGGCGTCGTCCAGCACCACCAGCGCGCTGTTGCCGCCCAGTTCGAGCACCGCGCGCTTGAAGTTCTTGGCGCACACGGTCGCGACGTGCCGACCGACCCGGTCGGAACCGGTGAAGGAGATGACCTTGGGGATCGGGTGGTCGATGAAGGCGTCGCCTATCTCGGCTATGTCGGTGACGACGACGTTGAGCAGACCGCCCGGCAGCCCCGCCTCCTCGAAGATCTTCGCGACCAGGGTGCCGCCGGAGATCGGGGTGTTCTGGTGCGGCTTGAGGACCACGCCGTTGCCGAGGGCGAGCGCCGGGGCCACCGACTTCAGCGACAGCAGGAAGGGGAAGTTGAAGGGGCTGATCACGCCGACGACGCCCACCGGAACCCGGTAGACCCGGTTCTCCTTGCCGTCCGTCGGGGAGGGCAGCAGCTTGCCCTCGGGGCGCAGCGCCAGGTGGACCGACTCGCGCAGGAACTCCTTGGCGAGGTGCAGCTCGAAGCCCGCCTTGACGCGCGTGCCGCCCAGCTCCGCGATGATCAGGTCGGCTATCTCCTGCTCGCGGTCCTCGATCAGCCTGAGCGCCCGCTCGAAGACGGCACGGCGGGCGTACGCGTTGGTCGCGGCCCACTGCTTCTGCGCGCGGGCGGCTGCCTGGTAGGCCTGGTCGACCTCGTCGACCGTGGCCACGGTGATGGCGGCCAGCTTCTCGTCGTTGTAGGGGTTGAAGTCGATGACGTCCCAGGAGCCGGTACCCGGACGCCACTCACCGTCGATGTACTGCAGGGCCAGGTCGGTGAAGTAGGACGACATGTGATCCCTCAATCGTTAGCAGACACCAGATCCACTCACAGTCTGATCACACGTCATCGTACTTGTGTTTCAAGAGAGTTGAAGGAGTCCGCGGAGCAGATCCCGGCTCTCGTCCGGGCCGGGGCTGTCCTGCTGCAACTCCTTCAGCGCCTGCTCGTACTGGGCGACGTCCTCCCGCTTGTCGAGGTAGAGGGCGCTGGTCAGCTGCTCCAGGTAGACCACGTCGGACAGGTCGGACTCGGGGAAGCTGAGGATCGTGAAGGCGCCGCTCTCGCCGGAGTGCCCGCCGAAGCTGAACGGCATGATCTGCAGCCGTAGGTTGGGCCGCTCGGAGAGGTCGATCAGGTGCTGGAGCTGGCCGCGCATCACCTCGCGGTCGCCGTACGGGCGGCGCAGTGCGGCCTCGTCCAGCACGATGTGGAACTCGGGGGCGTTGTCGTCCAGCAGGTGCTTCTGCCGCTCCAGGCGCAGCGCGACCCGCCGCTCCACGTCGGCCGGGCTCGCGCCCTTCATGCCGCGCCGGACCACCGCGCGGGCGTACGCCTCGGTCTGGAGCAGGCCGTGCACGAACTGCACCTCGTAGGCGCGGATGAGGGAGGCGGCGCCCTCCAGGCCCACATAGGTGGGGAACCAGCTGGGCAGGACGTCGGTGTAACTGTGCCACCAGCCCGCGACGTTGGCCTCCCGGGCGAGGGAGAGCAGCGACTCGCGCTCCGCCTCGTCGTTGATGCCGTACAGCGTCAGCAGGTCCTCGACGTCTCTGGTCTTGAAGCTGACCCGGCCCAGTTCCATCCGGCTGATCTTCGACTCGGAGGCGCGGATGGAGTATCCCGCCGCCTCGCGCGTGACCCCCCGCGCTTCACGCAGTCGCCTGAGTTGCGAGCCGAGCAGCATGCGCCGCACCACCGATCCGGGCTCTCCCGCGCTCACGTTCGTCGCCTCCCCAACCGTCTTCAGGGGCCGAAGTCTGCCACTAAAACGCTTCGCGCAGTACTCATCCGGTTACGGAAACGGAAAGAGGTCGGCCGCTTGTGCGCAGGGCGGAGACGGGTTCGCCGCCGCCAACCGCCCGCAGACGACTCCCAGATGGCGGAAAAAATGGCCAAGAAGCGGTACGGGCAGGTTCAATTCGGTCTCGTGCACGTGCATCTGCCCTTGCATCTGCTCTTCCCATCCGAAACCATGGTCCCGCGCCACCGCTGCATCGCAACGACCGCGGAATCCCGGGAGTGCCTCGCATGGGAACGAATGGATCGACCATGCTCAAGCCATTACGGCAGGGCCTTCCGCCACTCGACCCCGCGGCCGTGTCCGATGCCGCCTCCTGCGCACTGCCCGCCCGCTACGAAGCGGTGCGCGAGGCCCGTCGCTTCACCCGGAACACCCTCGACCAGTGGGGCGTGGACGACCGCTTCGACGACATATGCCTGGTCGTCTCCGAACTCGTCACCAACGCCCTGCGACATGGCCTGCCGCTCCCCCACCATCCTTCCAGCGAGGCCCTGCGGGCCGCACCTGCCGACTCGGCCGAGCCGGGCCGTGCCGCCGACCACGGACCGTCCGTGCGGCTGCATCTGATGCGCTGGACCGAGCGGTTGGTGTGCGCGGTACGCGACCCGAGCCACGAGACACCCGTCCCGCGCGACTCGGACGACTTCTCGGCGGAGTCGGGTCGCGGCCTGTTCCTGGTCGACTCCTTCAGCGACAGCTGGGGCTGGCACCCGCTCGCGGGCACGCTGAGCGGCAAGGTCGTATGGGCGCTGTTCCGGCTTCAGTCCTCCGACTGAAGCCGGAACGCGGCATTCACGGCCTTCTGTGTTCACAGCCTTCGACCGCGGAGTCTTTCTACGCGCGTTAACCCGTCCGACATCTCTGCACGACCGGCCCGTTCGCGGCCGGTGCACGTGCGTCAGCTCGTCAGGTGGTCGAACTCGCCGTCCTTGACGCCGAGGAGCATCGCCTCGATCTCCGCCCGCGTGTAGACGAGCGCGGGCCCGTCCGGGAAACGGGAGTTGCGTACGGCCACGTCGCCGCCCGGCAGCCGCGCGAACTCCACGCAGGAGCCCTGCGAGTTGCTGTGCCGGCTCTTCTGCCAGGCCACTCCGTCCAGCTGCGTGGCAGCCATGCCGTTGTACACGTCGTACCCCTTGTACACGCTGTCAACGTCGTGGTCCACAGGTCGCTCCCCGGTGGTGCACTGGCTGGTGTGGCCATAGATGCTGTAGTCAACTGACCCGGATCATAGCCCTGTTCACATGCAGATGCATGGGCAGATGCACGTGCACACGGGGTGTTCCCTCGGTTACTCCTTTGACGCCCGCTTTACCGAAGCTGGTTGAGCGTCTGCCCCAGAGCGGGCAGGCCATGTCCCGCCAGCCCCCGCCCATGATCTTCCACGCCATCGTCCGAGCCGGATCGTCCGGATCGAATCCCTCGTGTACTGGAAACAGACGCGTTCCGCGCCCTTCCTGTTCCAGGGTCCAGGTGATGATCCGGTCCGCGGGATTGGCGGGATCGTCGAATTGGTCGGCCAGGGCCCGGCCGGGCTGCGGTCGAGGTTTCCTACCTGTCTCTCGGGTCGGCGTCCGCAGGTCCCTCCAGGGCCTGCTGATAGCTTGCTGCGGGTCCTCCGGCCACGGGCGGCCGGCCGCTACAGCTAGGAGCTTGACGTGACTTGGGCGACTGCAAGGGTGCGCACCACGGCCGTGGCCGTGGCCGCGGGTCTGACGGGCGCGCTCGCGCTGACGGCGTGCAGCAGCGGGGGCGACAGCTCCAAGGACGACTCCACGCCGAGCCCGTCCCCGACGGCCACCGCGGGTTCGAGTGCCCCCACCGGCGCCGCGCCGGGGGCCTCCGGCAAGCTCGAGGGCAGCTGGATCACCACCACGGGCGGCAAGGTCGTGGCGCTGGTGGTCAACGGGAAGAAGGCGGGGCTCTTCGCGACCGGCGGTGCCGTGTGCAGCGGCACGGCGGGCACCGAGGCCGGGATGCAGATGATCCATCTGACCTGCGCCGACGGCAGCAAGGACCGGGTGTCCGGCATGGTCGACTCGGTCGACGCGAAGGCCATGAAGGTGACCTGGTCGGGCAAGCTCGGCCAGGAGACGTTCACCCGGGCCGAGGGCGGCAAGCTGCCCTCCGGGCTGCCGACCGGCCTGAAGCAGTGACTCCGGAGGGGCGCGCGTACGAGCCCGGGGCGCAGGCGCCATGATGCTGGGGCACCGTCACCGCCTCGACAGGAACCAGCCCATGCGCGCCATTCCGCTCACGCTCACCGTCCTCGTCTCCGCCCTCGCCCTGACCGCCTGCAACGACGGTGGAGGGGGCGGGAGCAAGGGCGCCGGTTCGGGCTGCGCCGTCGGCAAGGCCTCCGTCAACGCCAGTGCCGCGAGCGTGGCACCGGCGGCCGGGGACACCGGCGAGGTCGTCGTCGGCATCACTAACCAGAGCGCGCCCTGCACCCTGGACGGCTTTCCGCACGTCGAGCTCGAGCAGGCCGGCCGCGCGGTGACCCTGAAGCCCCAGGCGGGAGCCAAGGCCCAGAAGCTGAAGCTCGCCAAGGGCGACTCCGCGACCTTCACGGTCACCTATGTGCGCGGCAAGGACAGCGACGCGAAGACGCTGAAGGCCACGGCGATGCACCTCACCCTGCCGGGCAGCAAGGCCTCCCAGGACTTCCCGTGGAAGTACGGACCGATCGCCGGCCGGACCGGCCAGGGCGACCCGAACGCCTACGTCAGCGCGTTCCAGCGGCCCGGGGACTGACAGCGCCGCTCGCGGCCTACGGCAGCCGCGGCCGGGCTCCGACCTGGGCCTGGTCCGCAGCCGCCGCGCCCTCCGTCCAGCCGGCCGCGTCGGTCACCCCGCGCAGCCGGGTCGTGGTCGTCTCCGGGAACATGTGGTCCAGGCGGTCGGTGACGGCTATCGCGCGCGTGGCCAGCACCGGCAGCAGATCCTGGGTGACCTGGGTCTCGGCGGCGGCCCTGAGCCGGTCGCCGACGCGGTGCGCGTAGGCCGCGAAGAAGGACTGCCGGAAGGTCTTGGTGCGCTTGCGGCCGCCGGCTCTCTGCGCGGCCTCCGCCCTGGTCATCGCGTGCGTGGCCTGCACCAGCAGCGAGGCGTGGAGCAGCTCGACCGCCTCCAGGTCGGCCTCGAAACCGACGACCGTGGTGAAGCACAGCGGTTCGTTCCACACCGCGCGGCAGTGGTTGGCCGTCGCGACCGCGTCCAGCAGCACCGCCTTGGACTGCTCGTACGGCGGCTCGACCCCGATCCGGCAGGCTCCGGGCGCGTCCGGCGCGGGCGCGGCGGCGGCGAGCAGCGCCTCGTCCACACTGTGCCGGGCCATCAGCTCCTGCGCCTTCGCGGTGAGCGCCTCCGCCTCCTCCGGGAACCCGGTGGCCTCGGCCTTGGCGAGCAGGGCGCGGATGCGGGTGAGCATGCGGGAGGCGGCGGGACCGTGCTCCCGGCGGGGCTCCTCCAGGGGTTCGAGCGCGGGCAGCCGCAGCAGCAGGCGGTACAGCTCCAGGACGGCGGTGGCGTGCGAGAAGCGGTCGCCCGCGTGGGCGGAGTCCTGCGGCAGAGCCTCCAGCTGGGCGGCCCAGCGGCCCCCGCGCGGGCGGTCTTGCCCGGCCTGGGCCCGGATCAGCCCGGCGGCCAGGAGTACGTGGAGGTCGTCCAGCTCCCGCCGCACGAGCCGTACGACGTCGGCGGGCTGCCAGCCGCGCCGCCAGGCCGCCGCCACGAACTCCTCGCCCCGCCGCGCGAGTTCCGTGTCCGCGGCGGGGTCGGCCGCGAGGAGGGACGCGCCCGTGTCGAGGCCGGAGTCGGTGTCGTCGTAGAGGGAGGCCTGGAAGGCTTGCTCGACGGTGCTGCTGGTGCTGGTCACGTGTCGATCGTGCCATGCGCCGCCGACAGCGCGGCGCGGTCGTCCACAGGCTGTGGACAACCGGCCCGTGGACGGCCGCGCCCGGCTGTCAGGGCCGCGCCAGTTCCAGCAGCGCCCGGTCGAGGGCGTCCTCGGCCGCGCACGCGATGTCCGGGCGGATGCCGGTGCCCTCCCAGTTGGTGCCGGACACCGGGTTGATCGAGCGGGCGACCGGGATCGCGACCTCCAGATGCGGGTGGACCGTCCAGCCCTCGCGCGGGTGCGCCCCGCCCCTGGTCGTCTCCCCCACGATCACCGCGCGGCCCAACTGCTGGAGGTTGTACGTCAGTTCCTCGGCGGCGGAGAAGGTGTCGCCGCTGGTGAGCACGTAGACCGGCTTGGTGCCGCCGAAGCGGGCGCCCGGGACGTGCGGCAGGCTCCAGTACTGGTCGTAGCGCTCCCCCGCGCGCGTGTACTGGGTGTTGAGGTGGGTGCGCTCGTCGAGCAGGTAGCTGCAGACGAAGGCAACCGTCTCCGGGTCGCCGCCCCGGTTGCCCCGCAGGTCCAGGATCAGCGCCTGCGCGCGGGCGGCCAGCGTGAGCGCGGCCGTGAGCGGTTCGGCGGACCAGGCGAGCGGGAAGAGGGCCGGGCCCAGTTCGAGCAGGGCGGTGCCGCCGGCCAGCAGCTCCACGCGCGGAATCCCGCCCAGGGAGGTGTCGAACCGGCGGCGCATCTCGGCCAGCGCGGCCTCGCCCTGCTCCTCGGGGACCCGGTCGGGGTGGTACCTCAGGTACAGGTGCAGATCGCCGTTGTCCGACTGGAGGTCCGCGGTGACCCGGGCACCCAGCTCCTCGGCGCTCCCGGCGTCGTACGCCCCCTCGGCGAGGCGGCGGCGCAGCAGCGCGGCGAGCCGGTCGCCGACCTCCGGGAAGACGTACTGCTCGGCGACGAGCCGGGCGGTCTCCTCGATCACGGCGGCCGTGTCGGCGACGGGGATCTGGGGCTGGGGCGTACCGGGCGTACCGGGCGTCAGGGTGGTCATGATGGGAGTACAACATCGACTTGCGAAAGCGTCAAGGAAATTAGACGCTTGATGCGCGACCGGACGGGACGACATGCGCGAGCACGAAGACGTACGCGAACAAGAGGATGTACTGGAGATCTCCGCCCCCGAGCAGTTCGCCGCGCTCGCCCACCCGCTGCGCCAGCGGCTGCTCTTCGTGCTGACCCATCAGCCCGCCACGATCAGCCAGCTGGCGGTGCGGCTCGGGGTGGCCAAGGGCAGCGTGGCACACCACCTCAAGGTGCTGCGCGAGGCCGGGCTCGTCCAGGTCGTGGAGACCCGGCAGGTCCGGGGCGGGACGGAGCAGTACTACCGACGGGTCGGCCGGCGCCTGCGGGTCGCGGAGCCGCAGGCGGCGGGTACGGCGGCACTGCTGAGCGCGGTCGCCCAGGAGCTGGACCGCGCCCCCGGGGACCCGCTGCTCAGCCTCCGGCATCTGCGCCTCTCCCCGGAGCGGGCACGGCAACTGCGGGACACCCTGGCCGAGCTGGTCGACGACGCCGAGGAGGACGCGGGCGGGGAGCCGGTGCACGGGGTGCTGGTGGTGATGTACGAGCACACGGGGTCATAGCCGGGCGACCCGGGCGCTGGACCCCTTCAGATCTGTCAACCGTCGGTTGACACCACAAGGGTGGCAACCTACGGTTGACACATGGCGACCAACCCGAACATCACGGCATCCGTACGCCTCGACGACCTCATCGAGGCGATCAAGAAGGTCCACCCCGAACCCCTCGACCAGCTCCAGGACGCGGTGCTCGCCGCGGACCACCTCGGTGACGTGGCCGATCATCTGATCGGGCACTTCGTCGACCAGGCCCGCCGCTCCGGCGCGTCCTGGACCGACATCGGCAAGAGCATGGGGGTGACCCGGCAGGCGGCGCAGAAGCGGTTCGTGCCCAAGGAGTCCGCCGACCTCGACCCCAGCCAGGGCTTCAGCCGCTACACACCGCGCGCGCGGAACGTGGTCATGGCCGCCCACAACCAGGCGCTGACCGCGCGCAACCCCGAGGGCCGCCCCGAACACCTGGTCCTGGGGCTGCTGGCCGAACCGGAGGGCCTGGCCGCGAAGGCCATCACCGCGCAGGGCGTCCTGCTGGACGCCGTACGCCAGGCCGCGACCGCCGCGCTCCCGCCCGCCTCGGAGCAGGTCCCGGACCTCGTCCCCTACGGCCCCGAGGTGAAGAAGGTCCTCGAACTCACCTTCCGCGAGGCCCTCCGGCTCGGCCACAACTACATCGGCACCGAGCACCTGCTGCTGGCCCTGCTGGAGCACGAGAACGGCGAGGGCGTCCTCAACGGGCTCGGCGTCACCAAGGCGGCGACCGAGGAGTACGTCGCCGGGGTGCTCGCGCTGATGATGGAGAAGAACGGGCCGGAGGCCGACCAGGAGGACTGACGCCAGGAAGGCTGAAACCGCAGGTCAGCACCATTGTCAGACCTGCCTGCCACACTCGCAGTCATGACCGACCGGTGGGCGCTCGCACCGGCCGAGGACGGTGGCGTGGACGTCGCCCCCCTCGGCCCGGACGGGCTGCCCGCCGGGCCGGCGCGGCGGGAGAGCGAACTCGCCGGGGCGGTGCGGAGCCGCCCGGAGGTGACACGCTGGGTGTGGCGGTCGACCCCCGAGGTCTACCCGCGTCTGCTCGCCACGGGGGTGCGAGTCGAGCGGTGCTACGACATCGAGGACGCCGAAACACTGCTGCTGGGCCACGAGGGACGGTACGGCGAGCCGCGCTCGGCCGCCGCCGCCCTGGCCCGCCTCCGCGGCGGCCCCGTACCGCCCGACCCGCCGCAGCGCGCGGCCGAACCGGGCGCCCAGTCCCCGCTGTTCGAGCCCACGGGCACCCGGCTGCCCCTCGGCGACCTCCTCGCCGTCTACGCCGACCAGCAGCGGCGGCACGAGAAGACCGCCCACCCCGACCGGATGCGGCTGCTGACCGCCGCCGAGTCGGCGGGGATGCTGGTGGCCGCCGAGATGAACCACGCGGGTCTGCCCTGGAGCGCCGAGGTCCACCGCGAGCTGCTGCACGACCTGCTCGGCGAGCGGTACGCGGGCGGTGGCGAGCCGCGCCGCCTCGCCGAGCTGGCCGACGAGGTGTCCGCGGCCTTCGGCCGCCGGGTCCGGCCCGACCTGCCCGCCGACGTGGTCAAGGCCTTCGCCCAGGCCGGGATCAAGGTGAAGTCAACACGCCGCTGGGAGATCGAATCCCTCGACCACCCGGCGGTCCAGCCCCTGCTGGAGTACAAGAAGCTGTACCGCATCTGGGTGGCCCACGGCTGGTCCTGGCTGCAGGACTGGGTACGCGACGGCCGCTTCCGGCCGGAGTTCCTGGCCGGCGGCACGGTCACCGGGCGCTGGGTGACCAACGGCGGGGGCGGGCTGCAGATCCCCAAGGTGATCCGCCGGGCCGTGGTCGCCGACCCCGGCTGGCGGCTGGTCGTCGCCGACGCCGACCAGATGGAGCCACGGGTGCTCGCGGCCATCTCCCGCGACCCGGGCCTGATGGAGGTCGCCGGCCGCGAGAGCGACCTCTACCAGTCCGTCTCCGACCGGGCCTTCTCCGGCGACCGCGACCAGGCCAAGCTCGCCGTGCTCGGCGCGGTCTACGGCCAGACCTCCGGCGACGGTCTGAAGAACCTCGCCGCGCTCCGCCGCCGCTTCCCCAAGGCCGTGGCCTACGTCGACGAGGCCGCCCGCGCCGGTGAGGAGGGCCGCCTGGTGCGCACCTGGCTCGGCCGGACCTGCCCGCCGGCCGCCGGGGCGGGCGAGGACGCGGCGGAGGAGGCGGGCATCCCCGTGGGCGACGGCGACGCAGAGAGCCCCGCGGACGGCCGGGCCGAGGGGTGGGTCCCCGGCTACGCGTCCACGAACTCCCGCGCGCGGGGCCGCTTCGCGCGGAACTTCGTCGTGCAGGGCAGCGCCGCCGACTGGGCCCTGCTGCTGCTCGCCGCGCTGCGCCGGGCCTGCGCGGACCTCAGGGCCGAGCTGGTCTTCTTCCAGCACGACGAGGTGATCGTGCACTGCCCCGCCGAGGAGGCCGACACCGTCGTCCACGCCATCCGGGAGGCGGCCGACCTCGCCGGGCGGCTGACGTTCGGGGAGACACCCGTGCGGTTCCCGTTCACGACGGCGGTGGTGGAGTGCTATGCCGACGCCAAGTGAACGCGCTTCAGGGGCGCTTCGGCCGTCCAGGGCCCTTCGGCCAGCCCGCGAGCAGCGTGCGCAGCTCGGCCGACACCGTCTGCTCGTCGGTGCCGTCCAGCGCCGCAAGAGCCGCACACCAGACGTCGTACGCCTCCGCGTCGCGCCCCTGCTCCCGCAGCAGCAGCCCGTGCTGGTGCCGGGCGAGGCCGCCCATGTAGCGGTCGGCACGGGCGTCGGCGCGGCGCAGCAGCTCGGCGCACTCACGGCCCGCCCGCCCGGACTCGCCCAGTTTCCGCAGTGCGCGGACCAGACCGAGCCGAGTCTGGGACTCGCCGTGCCAGTCGCCGTGCCCGCCGAGAATGCGCATGCTTTCCTCGAAGTGCCGGGCGGCGGCAGCCGGTTCGCCGAGCGCGAGGTGGGCGTAGCCCATGTTGCAGTGCGCCGAGTGCTGCACGATGACCGCGCCGATCGCGTCCCCGATCGCCAGCGAGCGCCGGTGCTGCTCGATGGCCGCGCGCGGGTCGGTGTGCTCGTAGAGGTTGCCGAGGTGGCTGTGCGTGACGGCCTCGCCGAACGGGTCGTTCAACTGCCGGGAGTACGCGAGGCTCTGCCGCAGCGCCTCCTCGGACTCCGCGTACCGTCCGAGCCCCTCCAGCAGCAGCCCCCGGTTGTTCAGACAGCGCCGGACCCGGGCGGCGAACGTGCCGAGCCGCTGCCAGATCTCCAGGGCCTGGCCGGTGAGGACCAGGGCGTCCTTGTGCCGGCCGGTCAGGAAGTGCAGCCCCGCGAGGTCGCTGAGCGCGTATGCCTCCGCCGGCTCGTCCCCGAGCGCCCGCGCGGTGGCGAGCGCGGCCCGGACCAGGACGTCCATCTCGGCGACCCGGCCGCTGCGCTGGACGTACGGGATGAGCAGCCGGACCAGCACGGACAGATACGCGGCCCGGAGCCTGTCGGAGGTATCGGCGTTCCGCTCCACCAGCGCGACGATGTTCTCCAGCTCCACCTCGCCCCAGGCGAAGGCCTCCTCGGCGGACTCGAACGGCAGCAGGGCCGCCACGTCGGCGGTGTGCTCCGCCGGTTCGGCGGCGGTGGACCGCCGCCGGTCGTCCTGGTCCAGCCCCGGTTCCACGACCGCCATGACCTGCCGCCCGGCCACGGCGGCGTACCAGCGCAGGGCGGCGGTGTCGGGGGCGGGGTCCGTCGGGGACTCCTCGGCCAGTTCGCGGGCGAAGTCGCGGACCAGGTCATGCGGGGCGTAGCGGCCGTACGCCGTCTCCTCCAGCAGGGCCACGTCGACCAGGCGGTCCAGGGCGGCCTCGGCGCGGCGCTCGTCCGTGCCGACGAGGAGGGCGATCAGCGGGGCGCCGTACGTCGGCAGGTCGAGGGCGCCGATGCCGCGCAGCACGCTGGCCGCGTCCCGGTCGGCCTCGCGCTCGGCGGCGGCGAGCGCGTCGTGGGCGACGGCCAGCGAACGCCGGACGCTCAGGTCGTCGTACTCCAGCTGACGCAACCGCCCGTCCCTGGCGGCCAGTTGGTGCGCCAGCACATCGGGGGTGAGCGCGCGGCGCGCGGCCAGCCGGGCGGCGACGACGCGCAGCGCCAGCGGGAGCCGTCCGGTCAGCTCGACCAGCGCGTGCCCGGCATCGAGCCCCTCCCGTCCACTCACCGCGCGCAGCAGCGCGGCGCTGTCCTCCCCGGTCAGCGGGCCCAGCGGGAAGCGCCGGGCGCCGTCCAGGGCGGTCAGCGGCGAGCGGCTGGTGACGATGACCGCGCAGCCGGGCCCGGCCGGCAGCAGGGGCCGCACCTGGGCCGCGTTCGCCGCGTCGTCCAGCACCAGCAGGATGCGGGCCGGGGCGAGCAGCGAGCGGAGCAACGCGGCGGCTGCGTCCGGGTGTTCAGGGATGCTCCGGGACTCCGCACCGAGGTCCCGCAGCAGCGCGGCGAGCGCCTGCGTGGAGGTGAGCGGGGTCATGCCCGGGGTGGCGCCGTGCAGGTTGACGTACAACTGGCCGTCGGGGAAGCGTTCCCGCAGCTCGTGCGCCACGTGCAGGGCCAGCGCGCTCTTGCCGACACCGGCCATGCCGCTGATCACCGCGACGGCGGGAGCCGGGGCGGGCGGCGGCTCGGCCAGGGCCCGGCGCAGCTCACGGGACACGTCGGTACGCCCGATGAAGTGGGCAGGCGGGGCGGGGAGTTGAGCCGGGCGTGGGGTGTTGCGGGCAGCCGTAGGGGTGGCGTCGCGAGGGGAGGCGGAAGCCGGCGTGGCTTGCCCGCCCGGGGACGCGGAGGCCGACGGGGGCTCCTCCTGCGGGGACGCGGGAGCCGACCGGGTTTCCTTCCGCGGAGAAGCCTGCGCGGGGACGCGGGTGGGTCGCGAAACCGCGGCATGCTCGCGCCCGCTGCCCTCATCAACTGACGCAAGCTCGCCCGCCGTTACGGGGGTGTGCGGCGGGTGCTCCCGTGCGCTCGCGGGGCCGGAGTCGGCAGAGCCGCCGGAACCGGAGGCGGCAGTCTCGCCGGAGGCTCCGGAAGCGGGCGGAGCAGTGCCGGTGCCGGACGCGCCGGAGGCCTGTCCCGTGCCCTCGTTCCCGCGCAGCACCTCGATGTGGGCCGCGCGGACCGCCGCGCCGGGCTCGATACCGAGGTCCTCGACGAGGCGGGCCCGCAGGTCGCGGTGGACGGCGAGGGCCTCGGCCTGGCGGCCGGTGCGGTGCAGGGCGAGCATCAGCTGGCGGTGGTACGCCTCGCGCAGCGGATGCTCGGCGACGAGTGCCGTCAGCTCGGGCACCAGGGCGGCCAACCGGGTGCTACCGATGGCGAGTTCGGCGTCGTAACGCCACTCCAGCAGGAGCAGCCGCGCTTCCTCCAGACGCTGCACCAGGGCGTATCCGCCGAGGTCCGCCTCGGGAGAGAGCCCGCTCAGTGGTGTGCCGCGCCACAGCGCGAGCGCGGCGGTGCAGGCGCGCACGACCCCGGCGCAGTCCTGCCGGGCGTAGGCGGCACGCGCCTCGGCGATTCGGGCGTCGAAGACGTGCACGTCCAACTCACCCTGGTCGACGCGCAGTACGTACCCCGGAGCCACGGCCCTGAGCCGCTCGGGGTCGTCCAGGAGCCGCCGCAGCCGGGCGACGTGGTTGTGCAGTGAGGCCTGCGCGGAGACGGGCGGGGCCCCGCCCCACAGGGCGTCCTTCAGCGACTCGACCGAGACGACCCGGCCGGGCTCCAGCAGCAGCGCGGCGAGCAGGGCGCGCACCTTGGGGCTGCCGATGGCGCGGACGGTGCTGTCGGCGCCGTCCGAAATCCCGTACGGCGGCCGGTCGTACAGAACAGGCGGCCCCAGCAGTCCGAACCGCAGCTCGCAGGGCCCCTTCACTTCGCTCCGCTGCCTTTCCACGCGGTCGGGGCCGACCGTGCTCCGGGGCGGGCGCTCGCCCACTGTCTCCTGGCGGATTTCCACCCTGCCCACAACGGTTTCCCGCCACCTTCTGTCTGCCGTCCCGGCCAGGATTCGCCGGGGTTCCAGGAACGCCTCCACCGGCGTCCGCAGTGTTCCGGCCAGCCGGTCCGGGGCTTGCGAAGGAACCGTTGGCCATATGTTAGCGATCCGTTGGCGGGCCCTGATCTGATCATTCCATCGGATCCGCCCAACGGCGCGCGCGCATGGCGCGTAACTCGGGGGAGTGTCGCCGCAGGCTGGATCCGGGGACGCAGAAGGGCCCCGGTCGGCGGAGGTGAACGACCGGGGCCCCGTCCCGTCCCCTTTGCCGCACGCTCTCGCGCCCGACGACAAGGCGCCTCCCTCTCAGATGACGGGCGGACGCCCGAGCCGGGTGAGCCGCAGCACCGTCCGCCACCGCATGGGCCGCCGCTCGCCGGCGGGCTCCCGCACCCCCTCCACGAACCCGCCGAACCACGCCCGCAGTCCGGCCAGGGAGCGGGTGCGGGCAAGGGTGAGCAGCGTCCACACGGCGAGGTGCACCGGGATCAGCGGCAGAGGCAGCCGGCGGCGGACGAGCCAGACCCGGTTGCGGGCATTGACGCGGTAGTAGATGGCGTGCCGGGCGGGCGAGGTCCTGGGGTGCTGCAGGAGCAGCTCGGGGACGTACCTGATCTTCCATCCCGCGTCGGCGGCGCGCCAGGCCAGGTCGGTCTCCTCGTGCGCGAAGAAGAACTCGGCGGGCCAGTCCCCGGTCTCGGCCAGCATCGCCGTGCGCAGGGCGTGCCCGCCGCCGAGGAACCCGGTGACGTAACCCCCGCGCATCGGATCGGACTTGCCGACCCGGGGCACGTGCCGCTGCTGCGTCTCGCCGTGCTCGTCGGCGATACGGAACCCGACGATGCCCAGGCGCGGGTCGGCGGCGTAGATGTCCCGTACCCGCCGCAGCACATCGGCGTCGACGAGCAGGCCGTCGTCGTCCAGCTCCACGACGACATCGACGTCCCCGAACTCCCGCAGCCGCGCGAGGGCGACGTTCCGCCCGCCCGGGCAGCCGAGGTTCTCCTCCACGCCGATGGTGGTGACCTCGCCGGGCAGCGAGAGCCTGCGGGCGAACTCGGGCAGCGGGCAGCCGTTGCCGACGATCACGATGCGGGCGGGGGCGAGATCCTGCTTGGCCACGGACTCCAGCAGGGCGTCGACTTCGGCGGGCCGGTTTCCCATGGTCACCACGGCAACGGCGATCCTCGGCTCCGCCACGTCCCTCACCTCATCCGCCCGACGGCGGCGACCGCGCCCGACCGCGCGGCACTCGCCGTTCATCAGGACGTGGACTCAGGTCCGTTGGTTCAGCCCGAACCGCTCACTTCGCCACCCTCTTACTCCCCTTTTATCCACACCTTTCCAGAAGTCCCGGGACGGAGCGGCTCGCAAGTGCGGAAGCGGACCCACGAGGACCATGCCGGGCCTGACCGGTGAGGCCCGCTTCGGCCTCACCGGTCGCTGAAAGCCGACGAGGCCCGTTTACGGTGTGCCGGTCGTGTTGAAGCCCCTGTCGAGGTAGGGGTACTGGTCCGGAACGTGGCCGTCCGCTGCGACCAGGCGGGCGATGCCGCCCTCGTCCCGCCAGACCTGCCGGGAGGAGCCGAAGGAGAATCCGCCGAATTCCGGGTGGGCTTCGTTGGTGTAGATCCGGTAGCGCTGGCCGGGCTGGATGACCGTCCCCGGAGGGAAGGGGAAGTCGCGCCCGGTGGGCTTGGATTCCACGACCCAGCCGGTCAGGTCCTGGGGCGCACCGCCCTGGTTGAAGATCTCGACGTATTCGTCGGCCTGGCCCGGGCCCGTGCCCAGGTAACGCAGGTCGGAGATGATCACGTCTGGTTCTTCGGCGGTGAACATGCAGACGACCTCGGCGAAGTTGACTCCGCCCTCGGGGCTGCGGAACTGCCGGACGATCTGGCCGCCCTGCTTGAACCCGCTGAGGACCGCCCGGTACTGCTTGCCGTCGATCGTGACGGGCTGGGGGTGGGTGAACTCCTGCAGGTCGACCAGGTCGTCGTCCACGGGACTGCTGCCGGTCGTGTTGGGTGTTTCGTTGTGATGGAAGCTGAAGTTCAGGTCGGTGGTGCTGCCGTCCTCGAACATGACGTTGATGCTGAGCTGGACGTCGAACTGGCTCGGGCTGACGCTGGTGGGCAGGTTGCGGTGCACGAAGGTACCGACGACGAACTCGGTGCCGTCGAGTTCGACGTCCGCGGCCCAACCGCGGAACTGGTACCCGCTCTGGGAGCCGCTGCTGCCCCACCTGACGTCCGCGGTGCCCAAGCCGTTGATCGGCGAGGCGGCCGGATTGGTGGACGGGAAGACGCCGGTGGTGACGACGGTGGTCATGGTCTGACTCCTGCTCTCTCAGTCCTCGTCTGCTCTCTCTGTCCTCGGCTGCTCTCTCAGTCCTCGTCCTCGATGACCTCGGCCTTGAGCTTGGCCGGGGGCGCGGTACCCACCTGTGCGACGCCGTCGGTGAAGCGGCCGGGTCCGGCGCCGTCGACCGCTTCGAGGCCGCAGGTGTAGACGATGCAGTCCTTGTCCTCGCGGTTCGTGTTCAGGTGCACGTGGTACGTGAAGTTGAGCGTGCGCCCGTCGCCGCTGACCTGGGCCTGGACCGGGGGCAGGTTGCCGCCGGTGGTCTGGTCCATCCGCTTGTACTGGGCGCCCACCATGCCGTTCCAGCGGAAGCCGGTGGGGGCGGTGAAGACGTGCTCGCGTTCGCCGGCGTCGACGGTCTCGCTCCAGTTCGGCGTGCGGACACAGATGTTGATGGTGGTGCCCAGGCCACCAGGCGCGTCCTCGACGCCGCCTTCCTGCCACACCACGAGGTCCAGCTTCTGCGCACGGCCCTGTTCGTAACCCCAGTCGTAGCCGTTCGCGTACTGGTCCTTCTGACCGCGCGTGCCGTCGCGCGGCGGGTCGGCGTGGGGCCGGCCGGCGAGCGCGTCGGCACGCCCCTGCTCCTCTCCCCGTGCGTAGGCTTCTCTCTTTGACTGCACGTCAGTGGCCATTCCGCGTCCTCCTGGACAGTGATCGAAGCGTGCGATGAAACGGTGGGGGCTGCGCGTCCGGAAAACGGAACGAGGAAGCCGCCTGCGGCTTCGGACGGGGCATTCGCGCGGCCACTACGGCATGTACCGGGCCGTCATCCGGGACCATCGTTAGCCCGGACCCGCGGGCGATATGCCACCGTTCCCCCGTTTGGAATGCCGGATCGATTCTGCGTCACTTGTTCGAGTGGAACTGAGGTGCGTCAGGGCGCACGGATGCGGACATCGCAGCCCCGCGCCTGGCTGCAGGCGTCGGCGCCACTGCCCGCCGCCTCGGCGCTTTCATCCGTCCCCCGCCACCACCCGTCCCTCTCGGCTTCTCCCTCGTGCGGGTGGAGCGCTCGGTGTGCTGCTCCTGCGGGGCCGACCCGGCCGGTATGCAGGGGCAATGCCAACGACTGCGCAGAAGGAGACGGACATGCGGGAGACGAGGTCGTGGAAGTGGAAGGCGCCGGGCGCCACGGAGGACCGACCGCAGCGGTGCCACGTGGTGACGGCATGACGGCGAAGGCCGCGGCTCGGCGGCAGAAGCAGGTCTCCCCGGACGGGCTCGGCGAGCCGGTCACCGTGGCGGGAAACGGCACCGCCGGATTCTCCGGGGACGGCGGGCCCGCGCCCGAAGGACAGCTGGCCTTCCCCGCAGACGCGGCCGTGGGAGGCGGGGCGGTCTTCATCGCCGACCATGCCAACCACCGGGTCCGTCGGATCGACGGTTCCGGCGTGCTGACGACGGTCGCCGGGGACGGGCTGCGGGGCTTCGCCGGGGACGGCGCGGACGCGGGGCGGTCCCGGCTGGGCTTCCCGTCCGCTCTCGCGGTCGCCCCGGACGGAGGCGTGCTCGTCGCCGACGAGATGAACCACCGGATCCGCCGGATCGCCCCCTCGGGCGTCATCGACACCATCGCGGGAGACGGTTCCCGGGGCGGCGACGGCGACGGCGGCCCCGCCGCACACGCCCGGCTGGACGCCCCGTGCGCCCTGGCCATGGACAGCGCTGGAACGCTGTACATCGGGGAAGCGGGCAGCCCCAGGGTGCGCAGGATCGGCAGCGACGGCGTCATCAGCACGGTCGTCACGGCATCCGGAGGATCCGCGGGCTCCGGTGCGGCCGACGCCGGCGAGGCGTTCCTGCCCGCGGGTCTGGCGGTCGACCCGGCCGGACAGCTCTACATCGCCGATCCGGCCGGCCGCCGGGTGCTGCTGCGGGGCAGGGACGGGACGCTGCGGGTACTGGCGGGACCGCCGGGCGCGAGCGACGGCGCCTTGGAGGTCGACTGGAGCGCACCGTGCGCGGTGGCTGTCGACGCCCAGGGGGCCGTCTACGCCGCCGACATGAACGGACACCGGGTGTGGCGGCTGGCCGATGGAGCCGCCCGGGTCGTCGGAGGGCCGGATCCGGCGGCAGTTGAGGCCGCCGAGGCCAAAGGCCCGGCCGAGGCCGCCGCCACATCGCTGGCCTATCCGTGCGGTCTCGCGGTGGACCCGGCCGGGCGACTGCTCGTGGCGGACAACTTCCACCACCGGATCGCCGCACTGCCTCTCACCGCCGCTTCCTCCCAGGCCATCGAGCCTGAACGGGAGAAGAAGCCGGAACCCGGGCCGGAAGGAGCACCCGAACCGGAACGTGGCACCGACGGTGCGCAGGACGGCGACGGGAGTGCCGCGAGCACGACGGCCGCGCGACTGCTGGTCCGCCAGGAAGTCGGGGTGGAAGTGCCGCGCGGAGGAAGCGAGTTGATCCATGTGCGGGTCTCGTCCACCGACCCCTGGGTCCCGGGACGGGTGGAGCACCGCTTCACGGCTCCGACGGGTTTCGTCTTCGACGGCCGTGCGACCTGCGCGTACTACCGCGCGGATCGCACGGTGCTCCCCGGCGGGGAGGCGACGGCGACAGTACGGGACGGCGGCAGGGAGCTGGCCGTCACGGACGAGCCCCGCCTGAACACCCCGGGCCATCCGGCGGCAGCCCTGGTCTACACGCTCGGCATCCGGGCCCTGACGGACGCCGAGCCAGGCCGGTACACCGACGGACGGGCGGCCATCGCGGGCCGGCCGGAAGTGCGCTTGAAAGCGAGTGTGCTGGACGACGAGGACTAGCCGAAACCGGCACGGTCCCGCAGAGCCGCCCGTGGCGAACGCTCCACCATGGGCGGCTCTTTGCGTTTTCAAACCCCGAATATGCAAGTAAACGTTTCTTTACCCCCCACGTCACCCGTGTGAACGTCACAAGTTGTAATCAGTGCGATGCAATGCGTTAGCGTTCGAAACGTGTTCGCTCCGTTCCTCCCGAGACTCGGCCCCCCGGGCCCCTTCCCGGGCACTCCGCTCACCCATCCGCTCGACCGGAAGTGGCTGCACTACGCGTTCCTGTCCCGCTGCGGCCGGCAGGCCCTGATCGCCAACCTGTCCGTCCTGGGGTCCTCCACCGGAACGGTCTTCGCGGATCCGGGCGCCCCGGCCACCGGACGGCGCAGCGGCACCGGCACGGCCGCCGAGGGGCAGCACATGGCCATCCTTCTCGTCCACGAGGAGGGGCACGGCTGGAGCGGGACGCAGTTCAACGCCGAGCAGCCCGGACTGCCCTGGTCGGCGTTCCGGCTACCGCATCCGCACGGCGAGCCCGGCGCGTTCCGGGTGGCGGCCCGGTCGGCGGCGCCGGCGGCAGACGTACGGCTGACCCGGACCAGCAGGCCGTGCACCTCGCAGTGCGCGCCGTTCGGCGAGGACGAGTACCTGCGGTGGCAGTCGGAGCCCGGTGTCCTGGGCACCGGAACCCTGCGGCACGGCGACGGCACAGCCACGGAGACGGACCTGCTGGGCTACCACGAGCGGGTACGCGGCCGGTGGTCCTGGCCCACACTCGGCGGCTGGGTGTTCGGATTCGTCAACGACCCTTCCGGCCCCGCCGACGCCGCCCCGCCCTCGGCGGTGGTCTTCACCCTGATCCAGCCCACGCGTCCGGCGGACGCGGCCAACGGGTCGGTGATGCTGTGGCGCGACGGGCGCATGATCCGTCACTTCCCGCGCCGCAACCTGCACGTGGCGGTCAGCGGCAGCCTGGACCGCGACCGGGTGGCGCTGGTGCCGCCGCTGGCGGACATGCTGGGCACCCCGCCGATGGCCGCGGTGCCCGGCCGGCTGCTGATCACGGCCCGCCTCGGCGACGACCGTCTCGTCCTCGACTTCCGCTCGCACACGGCGGGCCGGATCGCCAACCCGTCCGAGACCAGCCTGCACCCGTTCAGCGTGCACGAGACCCTCGGTCCGTGCACCGTGGAGGGGCGGGTCGGCGGGCGCAGTATCGGCTTCCACACCGGGGGCATCGTGGAGTTCGCCGGAGGTGCCCATGACTGAGACCCTGCCCGCGTTCACCGGTGCCCGGCTTCTGGACGAGACCGTCGCCGCCCTGTCCGACCGGGCGCCGGCGATCCTCGCCGCCGCAGCCGATCAGCTGCGCGGCATCCGGCTCGGCCTGCACTTCAACGACGGCAGTCACGCCACGCTCACCGCGCGGCACAGCCGCATCGTCGTGGACCAGGACCGCTGCCCGGATCCGGACGTCGAGGTCGCCTTCGACAACCGGGCCATGAACCTGCTGTTCGACCTCCAGCGCGCGCCCATCGACCAGGTCCTGCCCGAAAGCCTCGACGTCCGCGGCTCCCGCGACGACACCCTCGCCGTGTGGCGTGCCTTCACGCTGCTGTCCCAGCGCGCGGCCGGCCTGCGCAGCATGCAGGAACTCTGGGGCACCTACCGCGAACAGGCCCCCCAGCTGTGGGGCGCCGCGGTACCCGCCGCCCGGGAGCCGCCCGCCGACCTGGTCGACTGGACGGCGCTGGACTTCCTCGCCCGGCGCTCACCCGAGGACGCCCCCGCGCCGCCCGCGCTGATCGGCGACACCACCGTCAGTGCCCCGCGCGTGCTGTGGGACGGCCGCATCAGCACCAGCTGGTCGCTGGAGGAAACCGTCCGCGACGCGGACCTGATGGAGACCATGCGCCGGTGCCGGGCCCGCACCAACGAAGAGATCGAACGGCTCCTGCCGGACCGCGAGCCCCGCGCCGAGCTGTACGACCTCATGCGCTCCTACCCCGCCCGGCAGGGCAAGGGCCTGCGGCCCACCCTGACCATCGCGGCCTGCGCCGCCTTCGGGGGGCGTCCCGACGACGCCGTACGCGCCGCCGCCGCGCTGGAGCTGTTCCACAACGGCTTCCTCGTCCACGACGACATCGCCGACGAGTCCACCCACCGGCGCGGCCTGCCGACCATGCACGAGGAACACGGCCTCGGCCTGGCCGTCAACGTCGGCGACGGACTGAACCTGCTCGCCGTCGACGCCGTCCTGTCCAACCTCGAAACCCTCGGCCTGGCCCGCACCCTCGGCCTCATCCACGAGACCGTGCACATGTGCCGGGAGTCCATCGAGGGGCAGGCCATGGAACTGGGCTGGATCCGCCACGACGTCGTCCCCGAAGCCGACGACGCCTACTTCACGATGAGCACCAAGAAGACCGGCTGGTACACCTGCATCAGCCCGTGCCGCATCGGCGCGGTCTGCGCCGGTGTCACCGACCCTGCCGTACTGGGCCGGTTCGACGAGGCGTTCCGCCTCATCGGCATCGCCTTCCAGATCCAGGACGACATCCTGAACCTGGTCGGCGAGGAGGCCCTCTACGGCAAGGAGCCGCTCGGGGACCTGCTCGAAGGCAAGCGCACGGTGATGCTGATCCACCTCTTCCGCACGGCATACACCCACGAGCGCCCCCGGCTCTTCGACGTGCTGCGCAGGCGCCGCACCGACAAGACCCAGCAGCACGCCGAGGAACTCCTCGCCGCCATGCACCGGCACGGCTCCATCGAGTACGCCACCGACCTCGCCGACCGGCTCGCCGCCGAAGGCATCGCCCGCTTCGAAGAAGACCTCCGGATCATCCCCGAGAACGAAGGCAAGGCCGTCCTGCGGCAGATCGCCCACTACGTCACCTCAAGGCCACTGTGACTACGACCACACCACCCCCGAACGGCCCCGCCGACACCGGCCCGCCGACCCCGACCGACCTGCGGGCCTTCGCCTTCCTCGGTCAGGTCAACAGCCGTCTGCGCCAGTGCCTGTGCACCCTGGCCCGACACGGCGTGGCCCTGCGCCACCGCGACCCCGAACGCGCCCGCCTGCTCCTCGACACGGTCCGGCCCTGGCCCTTCTACAAGGGAGGCCAGTTCCTCTTCGACCTCATGGAATGGGAGGACCTCATGGTCGACGGCGACCCGCCGCCGCCGGCATCCACCGAGCGGATCGTCTCCGCCTGCACCCTGCCCGTCCAGTGGCTCGCCGCCGCCACCGCGGAGGCACCCGCCACGACGAAACTGATCCCCGGCCAGCGCACCGCCGCCGCGCTCGACCTCCCCCTGCGCCTGCTGGCCACCACCGCCCGCACCGCTTTCCTGGGCGCCGCACAGGACCTCACGGATCTGTTCGGCACGCCCGCTCCCGAGGCCGAGACCGAGGACGACACCGGATACGCCACCGCCCCGGAAGACGACCCGCAGGGCACCGAAACCGAACTGCCGCCCCTGGAGGCAGGTTTCTACCTCTACGAGGACGTCGTCCTGGGTGCCCTCGCCGTCCTCGGCCCGCTCCTGGCCGACCACGCACCCACCGACGCAACCCCCTCCGCCTAGCTCGTGGCGGCCGTCTCCAGCCCCGACGGTGCATGAGCAGGCGCCCCAAGCCCGCCACCGGCGGATCCGCCCACGCGGAAACCACCCATTCGCAGAAGGGAAACCCATGGCCACCGAGACCCAGGCCCCGGTAGAACCGGGTTCCGAGAACAAGCTCTACATCCTCCAGCAGGGCATCGTCGAGGACGCCCCGGGCGGCGTTCCGGCTCACCTCAGCTTCGGCATCCTCAGCACCGTTCCGGACCCGGTGAACCCCGGCGACATCACCTTCAGCCTGAAGGCGCCCACGGGCTTCGTGTTCACCAGCTGGCTCTCGTGGGCCTACCACGACGTCAACACCCTCCAGGCCAAGGGCAACATGAAGACCACCCAGGGCACCCTCGGCGACGGAGGCCGCACGCTGACCTTCACCCACAAGCCGTACCTGGCCAGCAATCAGGAGGCCCTCGGCTACGCGGCCCAGGTCACCGCCATGGACGGCGCGACGCCGGGCCGCTACACCGACGGTCAGCTCAAGGTGGGCGCCGCCAACCCGATCAAGCTCAAGGGCCGCGTCCTCGACTCCAACGAGGACTGATCCCCCTGACGGACGGGCCCGTCGGTGGTTCCGCTGAATGAGAAAACCCCAGGTCAGAAATAATCTGACCTGGGGTTTCAGGGCGTTTCAGTGGAGCCGCCTTCGGGATTCGAACCCGAGACCTACGCATTACGAGGGCCTGCAGGATCGTGACAGATGGTGCTCGATGATCACGCTCGGTCCTGTTTTCCCAGGTCAGGGCATATTCACGGTGCCGGGCGATCTGCCCCGTACGGCTCGTGCTACACCGTCCGCTCACGCATCGCTCACGCAAAAGAGGCTGCTGACCAGTGCGTTCTCTCCCTCTGACGCGGCTCTGCATTCCGACCAACTCCGAGGCCGCATCAAGCGCGGCAGCGTCTTCAGCAGCCGAGCCAGCGCTGTTCCGGGTGACCTCCGCGCGTGCGGAGCAGACGGCCGACCGTACGACAACACCCCTGACCCTGGCGGGTGACCTCCGCGGATGCAGAGCAGACCGGCAGATCGCAACGGCCTGCACTTCGTGGTGGGGTGACCTCCGCGAGTGCGGAGCGGACGCACCGTTCCTCCCTAAGTTCGCGGTGGGCGTCGGGCTACCTCCGCAGGCGGAGCAGACACGATCCCGCGCAACCCCTCCAGCGGATTCTCGAGCGGCCCCGCGGGCGAGGAGCCGGACTCCAAGGCGGCCTCGAACCGCTTCTCGAACACCGGGCGCCCCCGCACCCGCGGAGGTAACCCATGGTGGCAGTTGAGCAGGTGGCTGCCGTTCTGGTTCGCTCCGCAACCCCTGGAGGTAGACCGTGGAGTTATAACTCCCGCAGCCCCGTCAAGATTCGCCCGATCAGCAGCGGGGTGGCCGCCTGGCCGCTGGCGCCGCCCGGCTCATTGAGCGAGGTGCTGGGCCGCGCAGGCACGTGTGCCCAGACGATCTTCCCCGGACAGTGTCCAGGGTGGTAGTAGCCCCAACAGCTGGCCATGGCCTGGGTCAGGAGAAGTCCACGGCCGCCGGTTGTACCGAGACCGCTGGCGCGGGGTACCGGTGGTCTGGGGTCGGCGTCACCGACCGAGAGCACTACGCCATGCTCAGTGGGCCAGAGCCTGAGGGTGATCACACCGGGGCCGGCAGATCCCGTGCTGCTGGAGCCGAAGCTCTCGACCGTGCGTGCGTGAAGGATCGCGTTGGTGGCCAGCTCCGAGACGAGGAGTCTGGCGACTTCGACGCCCTCGGCAACGGACCTGACATCCCCCGGGGCTGTCATTGCGAAGATCTTCGCATATGTCGGTCACGCCCCGCTGACCACCGCAAACGCAAGATCAACTAACCTTGCAACAGCCCCGCCAGCTCCACGGCGTCGCACTTGAACTCGGCGGTATACCGCTTGCTGAAGTTGCTCTTGCTACTCACTACCTGGACTGCTTCCTCCGAGACCCATCAGTCCCAGTATCAGGCTGACCAGATCAACGGTGGAGCTTCAGTTCTGAGCTCCTTCAAACGCGCCTCAAGGAACTCCCTTTCAACCTCGTTGTCCGTCATTGATATTGCTTCGGTGTACGAGTCCAGGGCCTCGTCGACGCGCTCCAGGCGGCGCAGGAAGTCGGCGCGAGCAGCCGCGAAGTAGTGGTATTCGGCCAATTTGGGATCGTCCGCCAGCTCGTCGAGCGCCTCGAGACCGGCGGACGGACCGTGGGCCTGGCCGATCGCGATGGCCCGGTTCAGCAACACCACCGGTGAGGGCCATATGCGCAGGAGGGCGTCATAGAGTCCGACGACTGCGCTCCAGTCGGTCGCCTCCCAGTCGGCGGCTTGGGCGTGCACGGCCGCGATCGCCGCCATTAGCGGGTACCGGGTCGGCGGTCGGTGCCGCATGGCGGAGGCGACAAGCCGCAGCCCCTCCCGGATCTGGGAGGCGTCCCAGAGTGTGCGGTCCTGCTCGGAGAGAGGGACGAGCGAACCATCCGGTCTGGTACGACTGTACCTGCGCGCATCGGTGAGCAGGATGAACGCGAGCAGACCCGCCGGACCCGGCTCACCCGGTAGCAACTGGTGCAACATGCGGGCCAGATGTGTGGCACGGCCGACCAGGTCACGGCGCTGAAGCTGATCGCCGGACGGCGCCGTGTGCCCAGTACTGAAGACCAGATGGACCACGTCGAGCACGGCATCCACGCGGCCGGGCAGTTCCTCGGGAGGCGGTTCCCGATACGGAATGCGAGCCGCCTTGATCTTCTTCTTGCCCCGGGTGAGCCGCGCCGACATGGTCGGAACCGACACCAGCAAGGCGCGGGCCACCTCGGCTATCGAAAGACCGCACACCAGACGCAAGGTGAGGCCGACGCGCGTCTCGACATCGAGCAGCGGATTGCAGCAGGTGAAGATGAGCCGCAGCCGGTCATCGGGAATGTTCTGATCGGCGATCGCCTGGTCGGCAGCCGGCGCCGTCTCCTCTTCTGCGAGCAGTGGGAGCTTGCGGCGGAGGGTGCCATGGCGGCGGATCACGTCCATTGCGCGACGCCGGGCGGTGACGGTCAGCCACGCTTCGGGCCGGTCCGGAATGCCGTGCGCCTCCCACTGTGTCAGTGCCTGGGTGTAAGCCTCCTGCACGCACTCCTCGGCCAAGTCGAGATCGTGGGTGAGGCGTACGGTGGCGGCGAGCAGGAAACCCCATTGCTGGCGGTGTGCTTCGGCGACAGCGGCTGCGACGGTTGTGCTCATCGGTGCTTCGGTGACCCGGCGTCGGGCGTGGGGCGAATCTCGCGTACCTCGACACCGCCGTGCATTACCGGAATCTGTTCGGCGACTTCGATTGCCGCGTCCAAGTCCTCGGCCTCGATAAGGAAGTAGCCCGCGACGACCTCCTTGGACTCGATGAAGGCGCCGTCGGTGACACTCACTCCACCGTCGGCTTCGCGGCGGACGGAACGGGCTGAAGGGCTCGGCCACAGTCGCTGGCCGCGCTGCACGCTTGACTCGTTTCGCGCCATGAATTCCTGGAAGCGGCCGATGAGAGCCGCGCTGGCCGCCGGCGACATCGCGGCAGTGCGTGTCTCATCCTCGTAGATGAGCACCAAGTACTCTGCCACCGCCCATACCCCCTCGTTCTCACTTCGCCGGCCGCCTGCAAACGTAATCACCGGCCGGCCACGTTGCACGCTACAGCGTTCTCCCGCCGACTGTCGACGGGACTGATGCGGTACGGGAGTCGACGCCGGCCTGGCGGGCACACCCGGTGCGAGCAGGGCGAATCACCGCGAGATGGCCCCGACTTGGCGGTCTGCGACTTCGAGTGGAGACGCAGGCGGGCCCCGAAGCGTCCGGGGGTGACGCCTCGGGGCCCTGCCTGTTTCCGGTCCCGGCCGATGCGACCGCAATCGGAATCCGGGTGCCGCAACGGCCTCAGGAGGAGGTGGTGCTGCCAACCAGGGTGGCCTCGGGTGCCTCCTCGGTGAGACCGACACGGTCGTGCAGACGCTTGAGGGGGGCGGGCGCCCACCAGTTGAACCTGCCCATGAGCCGCATCATCGCCGGAACGAGGAGGCATCGGACGATGACGGCGTCCACGAGCACGGTCAGGGCGAGTCCCAGACCGAAGAGCTGCATGAACGACACGTTCGAAATGCCCATACCAGTCAGCACGATGGCCATGATGAGAGCCGCCGTGGTGACGATGCGTCCGGTCCTCGAGACACCCATCGCCACCGCGTGGGTGTTGTCCTCGGCGGTCTGCCCCGATGCCAGCCACTCCTCACGCATCCGGGAGAGCAGAAAGACCTCGTAGTCCATGGACAGGCCGAACGCGAGGCAGAACATCAACACTGGAATGGTCGGGATGAGGTACCCGGTCGCGGTGAAGTCCAGAACACCGGACAGGTGCCCCTCCTGGAACACCCAAACCGTCATGCCGAACGCCGCACCGAGCGACAGCGTGTTCATGAGCAGTGCCTTGATCGGCAGTACAACGCTGCCGGTGAAGAGGAACAGCAGTACGAACATGGTGAGCGCCATCAGTGCGATGGCATACGGCATCGGTGCTGACAGTGCGTCGAGGACGTCCTGGTTCTCGGCGGTGGCACCCGCGAACAGCACGTCACCGGGACTCTTCACGTCACGCAGATTGTTCAGCATCTTGTCGGCCCCGTCCGAGTACGGGTCCAGCCCGGTGCTTACGCGCAGCACGGCGCCCCCGTCGTTGGCGAGTTGCTTGTCCGCCGGTCCGACCCGCGAGCCGTCGACGAAGGCTCCGCTCGAGCTGAGCACATTGGAAGCACCGCCGACCTTGGACAGTTCGCTCGCGTACGCGGCCAACTCCGCGTCACTGCCCTTGAATCCGGGCAGCACGATCGTGACCGAGGCAGCCGGGTCCTGCGTGAACTCCTTGCGCACCAGATCGCCGACCTCACGGCTCTCCGAGGCGGACTTGGTGATCACCCGGTCGTCGGGGTAACCCCATTGCGCCGAAAGGAAGGGCAGGGCGACGGCGGCCAGGCCGAGCGTGGTCAGCAGCGACACCGGAACGGCCCTGCGGGTGACGGCGTGAACCATCCGATACCAGAAGGTCTGCTGCGGTGCGACCACACGGGGCGGGCCCAGCTTGAACCAACGGCGCATCGGTATACGGATGTCGAGCTTGTCGATGCGCCGCCCGAGCAGGATCAGCGCGGCGGGAAGCACCAGCACCGCCGCCAGCGCGGCGGCCAGCACGACGGCGACCCCCACATAGGCGAAGGACTTGAGGAAGAACATCGGGAAGACGATCAGCGCCGCAAGTGCCAGGGCGACGGTCATCGCCGAGAACACCACGGTGCGCCCTGCCGTCTGGACGGTACGTACCACCGCGTCCTCGATGTCGCGGCCGTCGCGGAGTTCCTCCCGGTATCGGCTGACGAGCAGGAGGCTGTAGTCGATGCCGAGCGCGAGCCCAAGCACGGTCGTCATGTTCAGCGCGTAGATGGACACGTCCGCAAACGTCGTCACCAGACGCAGGATCGCGAGGGTCGCCATGATGGAGACCGCGCCGATGAGCAGCGGCAGGCCGGCCGCGACGAGGCTGCCGAAGACGACCATCAGCACGATGAGCGAGATGGGGAAGGCCACCCCCTCACCGACGGCGGCGTCCTTGGAGACTGTCTTGTTGAGCTCGCCCATCAGCGTGCCGTAGCCGCCGACCTTGACCGTCACCTTGTCCGACCGGGGAAGGCCGTCCTGGATCTGCTCGCCGACCTTCGGCAGGTCGGTCTCTCCTACGTCGATCCGGGCGGTGACCAGTCCGGTGCCGCCGTCCTTGCTGCGCAAGGCCGGTCCGAGTTCCGGGCCTGCGGTCCAGTAGGACTGCAGATTCACAATATCCTTGTGCGAGTTCAGCCACTCTGTGACGTCAGCAGCGGCGCTTCGAGCCGCCTTGCTGTCTACACCGCCATCCGAGGTGATGGCGACGACGAGATTCGGCTGAGCACCGCTGAAGTGATCATCGAGAACCTTCATGGCGCGAGTTGATTCGGCATCCGGCGCGGTATACCCACCAGCCTTGAGATGGTCCATCACTGATGAGCCGAGCGCGCCGCAGGCAATGACGAAGATGAGCGCGCTGATGAGGATTGCTTTTGGCCGGTTGATCGCCAGATGGGCGAATCGGGTCAGCATTCTCTATCCCTTACCGGGTGTTCCCCTGTTTGCTATTGTGAAAGCATTCACATTCAGGGTAGTGGCGCCTCCGGTCCATAACCATCTGTGCGTTGCCGCACACAAAGTCCGCGTGTGGAGCCGAGGCCGGCCACGTAGGGGCGGCCACGGTGGCCCGGCCGCCACAGCGACAGCCACCGGTACGGCGACAGGCGCGTGGACCATCCGCGTGGCTTGAACTATTCGGTCATCAGCTGTTTTTGGACAACCTGGCCGCAATCCGGGGGTGGTTGTCCGTCCGGGCACTTGCTCATCCGACGTACTGCTGAATGGCCTCGATCGGAGGCCGCAGCCTACGGGGGCACAGTGACGAGCTCAGCCGAAGTCGTGGTACGAATCCGAACGGGCAGCGCAAGCGCCAACTCTCCCTATGAACAGCGAGCCGGCCACCCGCCCCAAGAACTGGCAGCCGTACCGCCTCTTCTGCATACGGCGCAGGAGCGCCACGCGATGCCGCCGGAGCGGACCACAGTGGCCCCGACCGAGTCCTCCTCATCGCCTGTCGGGTTCGCGGCGACGCTGGCCGAGCGCAGGGCACTCACCAACAGTTACGCCACACGCTACATTCAGGCGGCAAAGCAGGAGAAAACCCTCATCCTTGACGAACTGTGCGCGGCGACCGGCTGGCACCGCAGCCATGCCCGCAACGCGATCCTGAACGCCGCGCGTCTCAAGCTCGCCAAGCCGGCGCAGGGCAGGAGCGTCAAGTACGACGCCGACGTCGTTGCCGCGCTGAAGCTGTGCTGGACCATCCTCGACCGGCCGGCGTCCAAGCGTCTGGCACCGATGCTTCGCGATCTGGTTCCGGTCCTGCGCCGCCACAACGAGTTGCGTGTCGACGACCGGACAGCCGAACTGCTCATGTCCATGTCTGCAGCGACGATCTGCCGTCGTCTTGCGCCGCTCCGGCGGTCCCACGATGCCGATCTGCACCTGCGGCCCGGTTCCAGGCTGCGCAGTGAACTCCCACTCGTCACCTGGACAGAGTGGGACCACAGTCGGCCCGGGTTTTTCGAGATCGCAGTCGTCCACCATGACGGCGGCACGGTGAGCGGCCGATGTCTGCTGACCGTGGCAGCCACCGACATCGCCACCGGCTGGACCGAGAACCGCACGATCAGGGAAATCGGTCAGCTTCCCCTCGCCTTGAACGAGATTGTCAGGAACCTGCCCTTCCCGGTACTCGGGCTCGATTGCGGAAGTCACGGAACCGAGATCGACGAGGTGCTGCTCCGCTGGTGCCGGCAGAGCCGGGTGACCTACACTCATGCCCGCCCGGCCGGCCTGGGCAGTCACCACATCGGCCAGCAGAGCTGGAGGATGCTGCACGCCCTTGCCGGTGAGTACCGCTACGACTCCGCCGATGAGCAGGCGCTCCTCAACGAGATCTGGGCCGCGCTCTCACGGCTCACGAACTATTTCTACCCACAGCAACGTGCGCTGACCGGCGTGGGACAGGACGGCAGTTACCGCAAGAGGTACGAGACGGCGACGCCGTATTGCCGCACAGAACGCCACAGCTGTGTGTCCCCGGAGGACAAGGCGATCCTCGGCGACACCTATCCGCGCCTCAATCCGGCCGAGCTGTACCGCCAGGTCCAGGCGTCAGCGGCCCGACTGCACCTCATCGCCGAGAGGCGGGCCACATCTCGCGCAACGCGCACAATCAGTCGCGCCTCATGACGAAGTGACGAACGGCTTGCCCCTGCAGTGACGGCTCTGGGGCAAGCCGTTCCGCGACTCGCGGCGCGTCAGCGCCGCTCGTAGATGCGCTTGTGCCCGGACAGTGCGGCCAGCCGGTAGGGGCCATTCGTCTGACGGGGTACGGGATGGTCCCCTCCGTCCGTCGGAAGGGAACGCGCGTGCAGTTCCCGATAGGTGGCGTGGTCTATCGTCCGGCGGCGCTGGATCGCCTCGTGGTGCGCCGCGCTGCGCAGGTAGGCACGGTACCCCGGCACGATACTTCCGGCGAACAACTCCGCCACGCTGCCGGAGCCATAGCTGAGGAAGCCGATGGTCCGGTCGGTCAGATCCTCTTCGCCGTCGAGCAGCGCGGCGAGGGCGAGATAGAGCGAGGCGGTGTAGCTGTTGCCGATCACGGCGTTGTAGCGGGTGGTGGGCTCCAGCACGCGGGCGATGTCCTCGTCGTCGAGCTGACACCCGGAGTAGTTCAGCAGGTGACGGTGCGCCTTGTAGGCCATCTTGGTGAACGGCTGGTGATAGCAGAAGGCGTGGAACTCGTCCAGCGCGCGACCTCCTTGGTCGCCGTAGTCCTTCCACACCCCCTCGACCGCCTGTAGATAGGCGGAAATGGACTCCCGACCGTCGACAAGGGCCGTGTCCCGGTAGTTCGGCCGCCAGAAGTCCATGACGTCGCTGGTGAACAGGCCCGAGGTCGGCTCGATCCGCACCAGCGAGGGGTCCTCGCCGACCAGCATGGCTACCGCGGCCGCTCCCTGAGTGGCCTCACCCGGGCTGTCCAGGTCGTATTTGGACACGTCGCTCGCGATCACAAGGACCTGTTCGGAGCGGTTGCGGTGCACCAGGCCCATGGCGAACTGCAGTGCCGCCGTGGCCCCGTAACAGGCCTGCTTGAGTTCGACCACCCGCGTGGAGGTGGGCAGTCCGAGCAGCGAATGGACGTAGACCCCGGCCGATTTGGCCTGGTCGATCGACGACTCCGTCGCGAGCACGACCGTCCTGATGCGGTTGGCGCCGTGCCGGGCGACGATTGGAGCGGCAGCGGTCGCGGCCATCGTCACGATGTCCTCGTCCGCCGCGGGAATGCTCATCGAGCGCTGTCCGATGCCCACGTGGTACTTGCCGATCGGGGTGCCGTTGTGCTCGGCCAGCTCCGTATGCGGCAGGACGAATTCCGTTGTGGCAAACGACAGATCGTCGATTCCGATGGTGGGGCTCCCACCGTCTCTGCTCATGCCTGCACCTCGGCCGCCGCCGTCGAGTGACTGCGTTCCAGGTGGACGTGGGCGCGCATGAGTTCACCGGGATTGGTCTGTGCCGCGAGCAGCGAGAGCTCACCGCACAGCACGGTAGCGGCGCACAGGACGGCGAGCCGTCGCGCGTTCTCACCGGGCTCGCGCTCCTCCCGGCATCCGAGCCGGACCAGATTCTCCTCGACGAAGGGGATGCCCTTGCCGTTGCCGACTGTGCCCACGATCAGGTTGGGAAGCGTGCAGGAGAAGTAGAGGTCCCCATCCCGGTCCTCGGCCACCGTCACGCCCTGGGAGCCCTCGACTATGTTGGCCGCATCCTGTCCGGTCGCCAGGTAGAAGCCGAGCAACATGTTGGCGAAGTGCGCGTTGGCCGAACGGATCCCGCCGGCCAGCAGGGTGCCGATCAGATTCTTGCGCACGTTCAGCTTGGCGACCTTCTCAGCCGTCGTGTGCAACCTGCTTTCGACCAGGGCGCGTGGAATCAGGAGTTCGGCGACCACGTTCTTGCCGCGACCGAGGATGCCGTTGATCGCGGTGGCCTTCTTGTCGGTGCAGTAGTTGCCCGAGATCGAGCTGTAGGAGATGCCGGGGATCGTCTGCAGGATATGGGTGAGCAGCGCGTCGGCAGCGAGCGTGGCCATGTTGTGCCCGGAGGCGTCTCCGGTGCTGAACTCGAAGCGGATGAACAGCAGATTGGCGGCTATCTCATGCCGCACGGCGACCAGTTCGGCGAACCTGCTGCAGGTGCGCACGACCTTGCGCAGGTCCTCGAACCGCAGGTCGAGCTGTTGCACGGCAGCGTACGCGGCCTGGGCATCCTCGGCCTCCACGAGCACCGATCGGGTCATCCGCTCATCGACGAGGGTGCAGACGACTCCACGTTCGGTCAGCATGGAGATCTTGGCGCCACGGCCGACGGACGGCCACAGTGGCGATTCGTAGGTGGCCAGCGGGACCTGTGTCTCGGTGGTGGTGACGTTCCCCGAGACGCGTATCGGCCCCACCCACCTCATCGGGACTCCGGCCGTTTCCGTGACAGTGGTCATCGTGCGTTTCCCGTCGTCGACTGGGTGGGTTCCAGGTGCTCCGATCGCGAGTTGAGCGAGCGGGTGTCGATTCCCCGCTCGGCGCAGAACGCGAGCAGTTCGCCCTTGATCAACACGTCGCACTCGGCCAGCTCGGCCGGCGTGCGCGCACCCAGTGCGGTCATGAGGGCGGTCAAGTGGTCGAGCCAGGTGGAAATCTGGGTGATCAGCGCCTCGACACCGCCGTCCAGGAGGGTGCGCAGAAAACCGCCGGAGACGCCGGCCGCGGCGGCTCCGAGTGCCAGGCTGCGGGCGACGTCGAGCGGATTGCGAACTCCCCCGGATGCGAGTACCGGGATTTCGGCGGGTTGTGCGTCGAGAAGACACGCGGGAGTGGACAGCCCCCAGTCGTTGAGATAGGCGAAGTCGGACACCGCCCGACGGTCGTTCTCCACCTTGGCGAAGTTCGTGCCGCCGCGACCGCCGACGTCGGCGACGCGCACACCCAGCTCCCGCAGGGCGGCGATGGTCCTGCGGCTCAGGCCGAAACCGACCTCCTTGACGATCACCGGAACGTCGAGTCCGGCCACGATTCGCTCGATCTGCGGCGCCCAGGCGGAGAAGGAGCGGTCGCCCTCGGGCATTGCCGTCTCCTGGATGACGTTCAAATGGATCTGAAGGGCGTTGGCCTGAAGGAGATCGACGGCCCGCCGCGCTTCGTCGACGGACGCATTGGCGTTGATGTTCCCCATGATGAAGCCGTCGGGGTTCTCTCGACGCATCACACTGAAGGTTGCCGCTGACGACGCGTCCTTGAAGTAGGCGCTCATGGAGCCCGTGGCGATGGCCAGGCCGGTCTCGCGGGCGGCAATGGCCAAGTCCCGATTGATGACCCCTGTGTTGACGCTGCCGCCGGTCATCGCGTTGATATAGAGAGGGGCCTGCCACTCGAACCCGGCGAATCCCGTGGCCAGGCGAACATCGGAGCGGTCGATACCGGCCAGGGCGTGATGGACGAACGTGACGTCGTCGAACTCGTTCTGCCCACTGTGCCTGCGCTGTTGCTCGACGGTGAGCCGGACGTGATCGTCCTTGCGTTCAGCGATCATTGCGTACGTTCCTTTCACTTGTACTTTCCTCGGCAGGAAGCAGTGGCAGGTGTCTCACTCCTGCGGTGGCCCACCGGTTTCGCAACTTACGTATTCGCGCGTCGTCTTCAGCGGGCATCAGGGCGATTCCGCAGTCGCCTCCTCCCGCCCCGGACGGTTTCGCCGCGCCTCCCAGTGCCTCGGCGGCCTCGCACAACGCGGTCAGCTTTGGCGTGAAGATGCCCAGCCCCACCGCTTCGTCGAGCTCGGCGAGTGCTCGGCGGGATCCCCGTATCCGGTGCAGCAAGGTCTCGCGGTCCCCCTGTTCGAGGGCTGTGATCGACGCGTGCACACAGTCGGTCATACGGGCCATGAAGCGCTTGTGCGCGGTGCTGCCCCGCCAATGACGACGGCCGAGTCGTGAGACGAGCGAGTCCGTGGAGACGGGGGTGCCGGTCCAGCCGATCTCGATGCCAAGCCGGGCGGGTGGTGGCAGCCGGCGCACTTCGAAGCCCGGCCATGCCGCGCGTAAGGTCTCGTCGATACCTCTCCGCGCCGCCATTGCGAGAACGGCAGCCCGGTCAGGTGCCCGATAGGCGATCCATCCGCCCCAGGTACTGGCTGCGAGATCAGCGCAGGATGATCGGGTATTGAGCCGCGCCGTGGCGATGAGGGCGAGCCGGAACCGGGCTTCCGGCGATAGGTCCAGGCCGTGGTACGCCGCCAGGGCGGCGACCGTCGCCACCGTTACCGCACCGCTCGAACCGAGACCGAACTTCGTCCCTCGATCGTGGAGTTCACTGCTGATCGACAGGTGCGCCCCGGATGCGGACCACCCACGCTCGGCCAGCTGGGTGTGCATCACCTCGATCACCGACAGGACGCAGGCCAGAACGCTTCGGGCGCGCTCACCGTCGCCCGGGCCGCACCACACAAGCCCGCCGCCCGCCTGCAGCCGGAAGCGCGCCTCCCCGTCCAGGAGATCGGAGACAATCACGATGTCTGCTCCGGCCGGCTCGGACACGGTGACGCGTACGTATCGGTCAACGGCCATGATGATGGCGGGCGTTCCAGGCTCGATGACGGCGTACTCACCGGAGACGAACAGCTTTCCCGGCGCCTGCCGCGACACCGTACCCTCGGCAGACATCAACTGCCTACGGGGAGCAGGCGGGCGCCGAGCCCGCTGCGGGCCACTACGACCGAGCCGCTCGGGATGGCGTCGCGCAGCGCCGCAGCCACCCGGTCGGCGTCCGCGCTGTGGCACAGGACCTTGACGTTGGGGCCCGCGTCCATGGTGCCGTAGGCGGGTGTGCCTTCCTGTCGCAGTTGGAGCACCCGGTCGAGCAGGGTCAGTGTGCCGGGCGACAGGTAGCGCACGGCGGGGCGGGCCGCCAGCATCGTGGCGTGCATGCCAAGCGCATTGCGCTCAGCGATCTCACCCACCGCGTCCAGGTCACCACGCCCCAGTGCGAGGCGCATCTCGATCAGGTCTCTCTCGCTCGAAGCGGCCCAGGGCCGGTAGAACGGCGAGGTGTCGACGGTCCGCCGCATGGCCGCGCGGCTGGACACAGCCTTCGGGCGGCCGTCCACCAGTGCGATCACCAGCGCGGGGTCAAGGCCTCTGACGGGCACCGGCTCGGCGTAGGAACTGCCGTCCGGGTCCGCCTCCCCGCCCGCGTGCCACTGCGAGAAGCCGGCGAAGACCGACCGCGAGGCCGAACCCGAACCGCGCCTGGCGAGGCGGGAGAGCTCGGTGGCGTCGAGACCGAGGTCGTATGCGGCTGAGGCCGCGACGGCCAGAGCGGCGAAGCCACTCGCCGAGGAGGCGACGCCTGCTGCGGTGGGGGCCGTGTTGTGGCTGTCGACCACCGCCCGCTCGCGTCGCCCGGCCAGCTCGCGGACCAGGTCGAGAAAGTCGAGGACACGCCGCAGCGTCTCGCCGGCAGCATGCCTGCCGTTCAGCGTCACTCGGTCCGCGCCCGCCGCCGGGGCGAGGCGGACAGTGGTGGTCGTCGGGAACACGTCCAGGGTCATCGACAGGCTGCTCGTCCACGGGATGACGAGTCGCTCGTCGCGCTTTCCCCAGTACTTGATCAAGGCGATGTTCGGCTGGGCGACAGCCGTCGCAGCTCCGGCGACTTCCGGGGTACGCGGGCGGGACGGGCTCGTCCGGAGTCCTTCAGTGGGCATGGTCGGTGCTCCTCCCGAGCGGCGCGATCCAGGTACGCGTCGCGCCGGCGTCCTGCAGCCGGGTCTCGATCCGCAGTGCCTGGGCAGGCCCGCCCGCGAGCGCGATCATGCAGCCGCCCAGTCCGCCACCGCTGATCTTGGCGCCGAGGCTGCCCGCCGCCAGCGCGGCGTCGACCAGAGCGTCGATCCGTTCCGTGCTGAGGCCCGCCGAACCGAGCAGCGCGTGGTATCTCGTGAGGCTGCTTCCGAAGTCTTCGGCCCGGCCCTCGGCGAGATCGCTTACGGCCGAGCCGGTCAGTTCCGTGGCCCGGCGCACGAAGTCCTCCTGCGCGCCGGGACCGTGGATGAACGCGGACTGCAGGAGCTCCACCGCCGCCTTCGTCTCACCTGCTGCACCGCTGTCCGCGATGACGAGGAAGCCGTCGAAGCCGACGCGTAGTTCCCGGGCTGTGCCCCCCCGGAAGCGGATGGGGGCGGGTGCACCCGTGGCGAGCGCATCCACACCGCTTGCCCTGCCATGGGCCATGCTCTCCGCGATCTGCACCAGTTCGAAGATCGCGGACTCGTCGAGTTCGTGGTCGAACAGGTCGGCCAGACCGAGGACGATCGATCGTGCGCACGCCGCGCTGGAGCCGAGGCCACGGCCCAGTGGAATGGCGCAGTCGACCACCACGTCGATGTGTGCCTCGTCGGTGACCTCGACCCGCTCCTTGAACTCCTCCACGAGGCGCTGCAGGCCGTCGGTTGCCTGCAGCGCCACCGTTCCCGACACGGAGCTGGTCACGGAGAAGGAGACCTCACCGGTGCGGTCGTCGGCGCCGGGAAGTCGCGTGACGGTCGCCGTCACCGGCAATTGCGGGATCGGCACGGCGAGTGCCTCCGCGCCGTACACGACCGCGTGCTCCCCTATCAGGATGATCTTGCCGTGGGCTCGTCCGATTCCGATACGGCGGGTACCGATCCCGCCCGCCAGGCCTTGTGCCGAGGTCGGCGAAGTCAACGCGCTCATCCCCCTGGTTGTGTGCAGCGCTGTGAGTCGTGTGTCGGAGGGGCGCTTCGGGCGCCCACGTGACCACCACGTGGGCGCCTGGGGCGGTGCCCAGGCCCGGGTGCGAAGTGGCTCAGTTCTGGGCCAGGACTCCGATGCCCACCAGCATCGTCATGCTGCTCATCAGCATGCTGAGGTACGGGCCCACCAGAGACTTCTTCTTGACCGTGGTGACCACGCTCTCAATAGGGGCGTTCGCCGCCTTGGAGAGCGAGTACATGTAGACCTGGCAGACGAGCCAGGCGGCGATGAAGAGGATCATGGCCCAGTTGAACCCGGAGTTCAGGTACACGGACCCGACGATCGCCAACGAACCGACGCACAGGAGTACGGACTGGACGGCAAGTGTCTTCTTGATGCCCAGGGCGCGAACATATGTCCGCACACCGAACTCCTCATCGTCGAAATAGTCCTCGACCTGGTTGGTCGTGAACAGCGCGACGAGTACGACGGTGAGGGCCGCCGTGGCCACGACGTTGGTCCACTGGAGGTGGTTCTCGAAGGCGCGCAGCACGAAGAGCTGCGGAATCCACACCCACATGTACAGGCCGAACAACTGGCCGACGCCAGCGCTCTTGAGGTGCCACGGGGGAAGCGAGTACTGGGCACCCACGATCCAGCCGGCCGCCACAATCAGCAACAGGTCCCAGTGTCCGGTCCGGATGGCCAGGAAGGCGGCCAGACCCACGTAGACGAGACTTGTCAGGACGATGTCGCCGACGACCCGCCTGACTCCGAGACCGAAGACAGCCGTGGCCAGACGGGACTTGTTCGCCGCGTCCTCCCACCGGTCAGCCAGGGCGTTGATCTGGTCCGCGAGCTGCATGTTGACGATCGCGAACAGCAACGCCATCGCCGCGTTCACCGACAGCAGCTCGTCCCAGCTCGTGGCCCCCAGCACCGCCGGTGCGAGGCCGATGAGGATGTGGCCCGGCAGGAACTCGGGGCGGCGAATGAAGAAGTAGTACTTGAGGCGGGTTCCCAGCGGTGGCCGGACCGGATCGTCCTCGCTGGTATCGGTCAGGATCCGGCTCAACCGTGCACGGGTTGAGGCATCGGCTGTTGACATGCTTTGCTTTTCCTTTTCGTCTCTCTGCGGCACAGCTGGGGTTTGTGACTGCTGCGGCCGAATGCCGGTGGCCTGAGCAGTCGTGAAGCTCGTCGATGACCGGCGAGGGGCAGGACGAGAGAGATGACGGCACCCCGGTCCCGCGGTCATGCTGCAGTGGGCGGGGGGATGATCTCCCGCGGAACTGGTGTTCCTCGTGGACCCGGAGGGCGGGAACCGCGGTCAGGAGTGGGTGGTCGACCGGCCTTCGACGACTTGCCGGTAGTCAGTCGCGATGGTTTCCAGCTCGTCGGCCACGTCGCCTACGGCGCCCTCGGCCAAGGTCCGTTCGGAGCGGTCCATGCGGCGGTTGGCCTCGACGATCGCACTGGTGGCCGGCAGCCGGATGCTCTCGTAGCGTTGGAGCGCGGCCGGCACGTCATCGCCGGCGTCGGCGAGTTCGGCGGCCAGCGCGATGCCGTCGAGAATGGCCTGGGTGCCGCCGTTGGCCCCGATCGGGTACATCGGGTGGGCGGCGTCACCGAGGAGGGTGACCCGGCCCTCGCCCCAGGAGGTCAGTGGGTCGCGGTCGACCATCACGTGGTGCATGAGCTGCGGGCTCGACTCCAGGGTCGCCCGTACGTCGAGCCAGCCGAAGTCCCAGTCGGCGAAGTGCGGCAGCAGATCCTCAAGCTTTCCAGGACTGAGCTGCGTCTCACCCTGCCAGTCCGGATCCGCCGCCAGGCACACCCAGTTGAAGAGAACCTCGCCGCGCTCGGCGTGCGGCCGCGAGCACGGGTAACCGACCATCCGGTTGGCCTGGTCATCGGAAGCGATGATCATCGTCCTGCCGTCGATGAACTCGGGGAGTGTGGTCAGGCCACGCCACATCCGCACGGGGGTCCGGCGCAGCGGTGGCCCGTCGGGGTGAAGCTGCGCCCGGATGGCAGAGTCCACTCCGTCACCGGCGATCAGCGCATCGGCCCTGAGGACGGAGTCACCTGAGGAGCGCGAACTGATGTGAACGCGCACCTCGTTGTCCTCCTGATCGAAGCCCCGCACCCGAGTCGCGGTACGGATCGCGTCAGCTCCGAGGCGCGAGCGGACCGCGTCGAGCAACATCATCTGCAGTTCGCCGCGGTGGATGGAGTACTGCGGATGGTCGTGGCCGGCGGCGATGCCCCGAGGCTCGGACCACAGGGTGGCGCCCTTGTGGTCGATGTAGCGGTGCTCGCGGGTGGCGATGCCTGTGGCCGCCAGCCTCTCGCCCAGGCCGAGGGTGGTCAGTTCGGCGATCGCTGCGGGTTGGATGTTGATCCCGACACCCAGCGGCCGGATCTCCGGCGCCTTCTCGAGCAGGGTGACGCGCAGTCCACGGGCATGCAGGGCGAGCGCTGCGGCCAGTCCTCCGATCCCGGCCCCTGCGATGACGATGCTCGGGGAAGCTGCCTCGGTCATGACGGCTGTCGCCTTTCTCTACGGATGAGCGTCTGCGAATGAGGGCCAGTGGGGGAAGTCAGGGAGCCGTGACGACCGAGGCCACCGAGTACACGCCCGGCGCGGGCTTTCCGAGGAAAGCGGCCTTCCTGCCGTACTCCTGCGCGGCGGGATCGGCCATCGTGGCCTGGATGTCCGCGAGGCTGCGCCACTGCGCGACGTTCACGACCCTGCTGCCGTCCGTGCCTGCGAGAATCGTTCCGGATACGAATCCGGGGCGATGCCGGATTACCTTCTCCAAGCCCTCGTTGAGGACACCGAGGAGTTCCTTGTGTTTGTCCGGTTCGACTTCGAAGACGTTGATCAGAGTGACGAGATCATCGGTTGCGCGAAAAGCGAATTCCGTCATGCGGCTGAAGCTAGCAACTGCCCCGCTTTCCGAACCACACTTCCATTGACTCACGAAAATGCTCGCGTCCAGGAAATTCAGTCGAGCGGAAGAACCCGCTCCGGGGGAAAGGACGGTGACAGGTCGGCGAATACCGCTCGGCGCAGCCCTGTCAACCTTGTCGGCCCCATAACGGGTTTAGGCAATCATGCGGGGCGTCGCGCGGGTGGACAAGGCTTCGGGGCGTGTGCGGAAAACGAGCACGGCGGGCGGTCGGCTGTCTCGCCGACCATCGCCGCGAGCATCCCACACCGGGGAAACCGTGGCCGACGACGTACCCTCCCCGTCGGCCACGGCATCTGCCCCGATGCCACACCTTCGCCGCCCTGATGTGCCGGGCGGCCTCGGAAGCCGGACTCGACCCCGACCGGCTCAGCCCCACCCGCGCGAGGTCAAAAGCGTACGGAAGAGCCTCGTGCCACCGTCAGGCCGAGGCCGGCGATCCCTCGTGATCGAGCGTGAAGCCTTCGTAGTCCGCGGCGACGATCTCCCGCAGCTTCTCCCGGTAGGCGGCGATGCCGCCGAAGTAGAAGAGCGTGCGCCGCTTCTTTCCAGAGATGTTCGAGCCGAAGATCCAGGAATCGGTCTGTGCGAACAGACTGTGCTCCGCCAGCTCCCGGCACATGGCGGTCCACTCCTCCTCCGCGGCGGCGGTGGCCTCGACCGTGCCGATGCCACGCCGCCGGGCGGCGTCGATGGTCTCCGCGATCCAGTCGACCTGGGTCTGGAGGGCGGGCGGCAGGTTGGAGAAGACGCTGTTGGGGCCGAAGACCGTGAAGAGATTCGGGAATCCGGTCATGGCCACACCGAGGTAGCTGCTCGGGGCCTCGCCCCAGTGCTCCTTGAGGGTCACACCGCCACGGCCCCGGATGTCGATCCGGTTGTAGCTCCCCTGCATGGCCTCGTAGCCGGTCGCGAAGACCAGGACGTCCAGATCGTGCTGGGTGCCGTCCTCGGTCACCACTCCTGTCGGCGTGATCCGGACGATCGGGTTCTCTTTGGTGGATACCAGCGTGACGTTGTCGCGGTTGTAGGACTCGTAGTAGCCCGTGTTGCAGATGGGCCGCTTCGCGTAGAAGTCGGTCGGCATGAGCTTGCGTGCGGTCTCCGGATCCCGCACAATTTTCGCGATCTTGGATCGGATGAATGAGGCGGCGGCCTCGTTGGCCGCCGGATTGAATGCGATGTCCGCAAAGGTGCCGAACATGAAATGGAACCCGTTGCCCTGGTTCCAGCTCTCCTCGAATTTCCGCTCACGCTCTTCGGCGGAGACGTCCATCGCGGAGATCTCGCTCTCCCGGAAGCCACAGGCGACACGCGAATCGAATACCTGCTTCCAGAACTGCTCGTGGTTCTCCCGGTAGTCCTCGATGAACTCGTCGCTGAGCGGCTTGTCGCCGGCCGGGACGACATACTGCGCGGAGCGCTGGAAGACGGTGAGGTGTTCGGCCATCCGGGCGGCGGCGCCGACGAACTGGGTACCGGTCGAGCCGGTACCGATGACCCCGACCTTCTTTCCGGTGATGTCGAGGCCTTCCGGCCAGGCGCCGGTGTGCACCTGCGTGCCCGCGAAACTGTCCCGTCCCTCGATGTCGGGGAAGACGGGGGTGGACAGGGGGCCGAGCGCACCGACGACGTACGTGGCGGTGAATTCCTCGCCGCGGTCGGTCCGTGCGGTCCACAGGTTGGAGTCCTCGTCGAAGGTCAACGACTCCACCGTGGTGCCGAGCTGTATGTCCTCGCGCAGGTCGAACCGGTCGACGACGTGCTCCAGATAGGCCAGGATCTCCGGCTGGGTCGCGTACCGGTTCTTCCAGTTCCACTCCCGCAGCAGATCGCTGTCGAAGGAATAGCGGTACACGATGCTGTCGACGTCGGCGGCGGCGCCTGGATAGCGGTTCCAGTGCCACGTGCCGCCGATGCCGGTCCCCCGCTCGAAGGCACGTACGTGCACGCCGAGTTCGTTGCGGAGCTTGTGAAGCATGTAGATACCTGCGAATCCGGCCCCTATGACGATCGCGTCGAGATGAGTCGGTTTCCTGGTCATATCAGTCTTTCGGCTCGTGCTGGACAGAAGGAAGGCATCGGTGAGGGAGACGGTGTCGGTCACGGCTGGAGCCTGACGACGTGCCATCCGGCGGAGGTCTTCTCGTACCGCAGGCGATGGTGAAGCCGCGTCTTGGCGGCGGACCAGAATTCGACGCTGTCCGGCGTGAGCCGGTATCCCACGAATCGCTGCGGGCGGGGCAAGGGAGCCGGCGCGGCGGCGTACCGTTGGTTGTCGGCGAGCAGCCGTTGCGGGTCGTCGAGCGTTTCGCTCTGCCGGGACGCCGTGGTCATGGAGTGCAGGCCGGGCTCACGGGCGTACCACAGCCGCTCGTTCTCCGCGTCGTCAAGTCGGACCACCGGGCCCGAGACGCACAGCTGTTGTGCGGTCTCGCGCCAGTAGAACAAGCCGGAGGCCCAGGCGTTCTCGGCCAACTCGCGGCCTTTGCGGCTGGTGCTGTGCGTGGTGAACAGCAGCCCGCTGTCCGCCACTTCGATGACCTGGACGATCCGGTTGGAGACTCGGCCCGCCCGGTCGGCCGTGGCCAGGGACAGTGCCATGGGCTCACGTACACCGCGCTCGACGGCGTCAGCCGTCCACTGCCTGGCCAACCCCATGGGGGCGGGCGGCGGCGTGTCGTATTCGGGGAATGGAAGACCGACCGTTCCGGTCAGGGATTCGAGAATGCTGCTCATGGTGCTCCCTCAGACATGGATGGTGCCCTCGGCGGCGACCGTGCCGTGGCCGCTGACCCGCACGAGACCCACCTCGCCGCTTTCCGCGAGCGTGGCCATGGCGAACATGACCGAGTCACGGCCGAGTTGGACGCCTTGGTGGATCTCCACGGTCTTCCCGTACTCCACGCGCCCGTGCCGGGCGAGGTGGACGGCGAGCGAGCCGGCGGCGGATCCCGTGGCCGCGTCCTCGACGACCCCGTAGGCGGGCGAGAACATCCGGAGCTGCCACCGCTCGCCCTCCTGGGCGAAACAGTTGGCGGCCATGTCGGGGAAGGCGGCGAGCGCTCGATGGTCGGGCCGCAGCGCGGCCAGCGCCTCCGCGTCGGGCAGTCCGACGAAGACGTGCCGTGGGCCGTTGCGGTACACCTCCACCGGCAGAGTGGAGGAGGTGATGCCGAGCGCCGCGAGCAGCGCCTCGGCGTGCTCGTACGGCTCCCAGACCGGGATCGGCTGCTCCATGGACACGTAAGCGCTTCTCCCTCCGCACCGGTCATCGGAGGTGCGGTCGATGCGGAACGGCACGACCCCCATCTGCGTCTCGAAGCGCAGGCGGTCCCTGCGAAGGTCGAGCGCGACCGCGACAGCCGTACCGAGCAGCGGATGCCCGGCAAAGGGGAGCTCGTTGACGGGGGTGAAGATCCGCACCCGCACATCCGCGTCCTCGACCGTCGGCGGCAGCAGGAAGACCACCTCGGACAGGTTCATCTCCTTGGCGATGCGCTGCATCTGACTACTCGTAAGGTCCGAGGCGTCGAAGAACACCGCTACCGGGTTGCCACGAAGCGGCTCGGTGGCGAACGCGTCGACGACGACGTACCGGTGCGAGGAGTCGCGGACACCGACGGGGCCCGCGCCTTGTACCACCGCCTGCACCTCGAAGTGGTCCCGGTGCGTGATCGGATAGCCGACCACGGAGGCAGCCAGGTTCTCGGGGAGCGACGGGGGCCGCGAGCCGTCCCAGACGATGACCGCGCCCCAGCGCTTGCCGGCAGGGTCGGCGATCCAGAACTTCTCCCGCAGACCCTCGACGGCCTGCCAGGCCTGGACGACACCGTCCTCATTCAGATGCCGCTCGAGGCTCTCCACTGTGGCGGGGGAACCTTCGAGATCCCACCACGCGATTTCCATCTTCATCGTGTCATAACCCCCTCGAACATGTCAGTGAGGATGCGCGGCCCGTCGACGGTGAGCAGGGACTCCGCATGGAACTGCAGGGACGCGAACCGGTCGCCGCGCAACGCGTGGACACCGCTCGTGACCGGGTCGCGACTGATCTCCACCTGCACACCACCAGCGCTCTTCCAGCGGTCGGTGGTACTGCGGGCCTCGAACGTGTTGTAGAAGCCGACCCGCTCCGCATTGCCGAACAGCTCGATCCGTCGCTGTGTGCCCTGGTTCGGGTGCTCGCGGCGCACCAGGGGCAGGCCGAGCCTGTGGCACAGCACCTGATGACTCAGGCAGACGGCGACAAACGGGCGCCGCTCCCCCAGGAGTTCGCCGATCACCCGGTCCAGGGCGGCGATCTTCGGGTGCGTGGTGTCGCGGGGATCACCTGGGCCCGGTCCGAGCAGGACGACATCGTGATCGCCTGTCTCGAAGGGCTCGTCGAAGCGCCGCACGGTGACGCTCAGCCCGAGTGCGTGGAGCTGATGGTCCAGCATCGAGGTGAAGTTGTCCTCGGCGTCGATCACCAGCGCCTTGCGCCCGTTCAGGATCCTCGAGGAGACCCCTTGGCCGGCGTCCTGTCCGACCCAGAAGCCCGCGATGCCCTCGTTCCGGCTCCTCAGCGAGGCGAGTACGCTCGGGTCCTGCGCCGGTGATCGGCGGGGTGTGCACTCCCCGAACGCCTCAAGCAGCGCGGTCGCCTTGGCCCTGGTCTCTGCCACCTCGCTCTGCGGATCGGAGTGGCGTACGAGCGTGGAACCGACCGAAATCGACAAGCGCCCGGAGGGTTCAAGGACGGCCGTACGGATGAGAATGGCCGAGTCCAGCGTTCGGCGGCCGGCCTTGTCGGTACCGGCCAGGCCGATGATGCCGCTGTAGTATCCGCGCCCGTCGGGCTCGTAGCGCTCGATCACCCGGGCCGCGCTCTCCACTGGGCTCCCGGTGACCGTGGGCGCGAACATCGTGGCCCGTAGCACTTCGGGGATGTCCCTGTTGGCGGTGCCACAGATGTGGTACTCGGTGTGGGCGACCTTGGCCATCTCCTTGAGATGCGGGCCACTCACCTGCACCGTGCCCGGCTCGCAGATCCGGCACATCATCTTCAGTTCCTCGTCGACCACCATGTACAGCTCCTCGGCCTCCTTGCGGTCGGCGAGGAACTCGGTCAAACCCTTGAGGGTGGGACCGCCGTCCGGGTAGCGATAGGTACCGCTGATCGGATTCATCGTGGCTACGCCGTCGGCCAGGCTGACGTGCCGTTCCGGCGAGGCGCCGATGAGTGTCACGTCTCGGGTCCGGACCAGGAAGGTCCAGTACGCCCCGCGCTCACGGGAGAGCAGTTCGCGGAAGGCCGAGAGCGCCGACTCAGGGCGGTAGTCCGTGATGTCGGCCAGGTAGGTGCGCTTGATGACGAAGTTGGCACCTTGGCCGGTGCCGATCTCGTCGGCGAGCACCGCCTTGACCGTCTCCGCGTACGCCGCGTCATCCGGTTCGAAGTGACCGTCGGCCAACCGCACCGTGTGCTGCGGCAGCCTCTCGAGCACAGTGGACAGCGCGTGGTGCTCCTCCTCGGTCACCGCCATCGCGATGAGAGGTGTGCCGTCGTCAGGCGCCGGATAGCCGCGCTCGGCGAGCTGCCGGTAGGGGACGACGACCAGGACGTCGGTGCTCGCCTCGCCACGCGCGGATCCCGTGGACCCGCCCTGCCCGAGACCGATCGCGTCGAGCGAGGCGGGCTGGCTGACATCGCCTCTGAACACCTGCACGTCGCGGCCGTGTTCGCCGTCCCGGCAGACGATCGCGAAGTTCTCGGCACTGCCGTCGAGAACGGCCTGGAGCAGATCGCTCTTTGCCGGGGCAGGTGGGCTGTGTGGCGTGTGCTTCCTGGGATCGTTGTAGTCGGTCACGTCAACAGTCCGTCTACGTCCGTCACCTTCGCGCAGCACCTCGCCGCGTGCCTCAGGGTCATCCGATGGTCGGCCGCGGAGAAGTCGCCGATGGCGTCGCCGACCAGGAAGACCCGGATGTCGTTGCTGTACGCCTCGAGCGCGGTCGTGAGGATCCCGATGTGCCCGTACACACCGGTGATGACCAGCTGGTCACGGCCCTCGGCGCGCATGCGCTGGAGCAGATCGGTACGGAAGAAGGCGCTGTAACGCCACTTCAGCAGGTTCCAGTCCGCGGCCTCGGGGGCCAGTTCGGCCACGATGGAGCGATCGGCCGCGGAGCTGGTCATGCCCGGTCCCCAGAAGTCTCGGAGCAGGCCCCGGTCCTCTTCGGACATCCGCCCCGGCTGGGCGGTGTAGGCGACACGCATTCCGCTGTCCACGCAGCGCTTGCGCAGCGCGGCCGTGTTGTCCACCAGGCGGCTGCGCATTTCCTGTCCCAACGGCTCCAGGAAGTAGTTCTGCATGTCGTGGATGAGCAGGACCGCCCGGTCCGGGCTCACCCGCCAGTCCACACCGCCGGTCGGCAAGTCGCTTCCAGTGGGAAGGTCGTACGGTTCGACGCGAAGAGAGGTGGTCAACGCCTGTACCCCTTACTGAGAGCGGAAGCCGCGGACGCGGCAAGGACGTCCGACCACGCCGAGACCACTTCGGCGGCCTGGTCCGGATCGAGCCGCGGATCGCACAGAGTCGGCATGCCGGCGGCCTGCGTGACGGGCCTCGACCGCGGCACTGAGCCGCCGAGGCATTCGTCGACCGCGTACGGGCTCGCCTCCAGGTGCAGGCCGTGTGCGCGTACGCCCGCGTCACTCAGCTGCTCGAGGAACTGCCGCACCTCGTCGGCGACCACGGCGACGTCACGGCTCTTGGTGCCGTCCGCCAGCTTGCTCGTGTTGCCGTGCATCGGATCGCAGAACCACAGGACGGGGCGGCCTTCGTCCCGGACCGCGCGAACGAGGGCCGGCAGCCGTTCGCCGATCATCTCGGCGCCCATACGCACGATGAGCGTCAGACGACCCGGTTCACGGTGCGGATCCAGCCGACGGCACAATTCGAGCAGCTCGTCGGGTGTCGTCGTCGGGCCGACCTTGCAGGCGACCGGGTTGATGATCCTGGACATCAACTCCACATGGGCTCCGCCGAGTTGTCTGGTCCGTTCACCGATCCACGGCCAGTGGGTCGAACTGAGCATCCACCGACCGTCGTCGAGCTTGCGGACCTGCGGCTGCTCGTAGTCCATGAGCAAGGCCTCATGACTGGTCCACAACCGGTCCTCGGCGGCTCGCCGGATCCAGTCGCCTGTCCGCCAGCCGAGATGTTGCAGCGCCTCCCGAGCGGCCATGAAGCACATGAGCATGCGCAGCGGATCGGGCTGCCTGCTGTGCTCGTCGGGCTCGGGAGCGTTGACGATATGCCCCCGGTAGGCGGGCAGGACAAGGCCGTCGACCTCTTCGGTCGACTGTGAGCGGGGTTTCGCGAACTGCCCCGCGATCCGCCCGACGCGGAGCACCGGCAGTCCCGCATCGGCGCCGAGCATGTCGGCGAGCTGATGGACAAGCCCGGCCCTCGCGGAGATGTGCGGCTCGCTGCACTCGTCCGGGTGCTCGGCGCAGTCACCGGCCTGAAGAACCAGGGCCTCGCCCCTGGCCACCTTCTCCAGCGCCTGACGCAGCGCGAGGATCTGTTCGGGGCCGACCAGGGAATCGGTTGCCGAAAGAACGTTGCGTACTTGGGCGAGCTGGTGCGGATGTTCCCATTCCGGCTGCTGGGCTGCGGGAAGCCTCAGGTCCAGGAAGCCTGAATTGTTCACTCTATTCTACCCCCGTAGATTTGCAAATAACAGGCCACTCAACTTCCGGCCGGGCTCATGTTGGTATTCCTTCCCGCTTCACCTGCGGCACCTCGATGCCGAGCGCGCGGAATTGCTGACATGGGTTCATGAATTCGCGCTGGAGCCTGATCTTTCCGTTCTCAAAACGGAAGTAATGGATGAAGTGGTTCTCGTAGAACCCCTCCGAGTAGCCAGGGAAAAGAATCTTCCCTCGCCCGTTGCACTCGACCCAGAACTGATTCGGGTCCTGCGTGTCAAAGATCTCGATGTCGACCCACGTCCAGTCGGGGAAGCACTTCAGGGACCAGACCGCGTGCTCGCCGAGCCTGTCCCGGCCGCTGATCACGATAGGTTCACCGGTCTCGGTGGTCCAGAGGCCGCCTTGGCCGTCTTCGGTGAACAATTCATGCCGTCGCAAACGATCCTGTCCGCGGGTGTTCATGTACTGCTCGACGATCCGGCGATTCGCTTCACGGTCGCCGGTAATTGCGTCGGGTGATACCGTTTCCGTTTTGCTCATGTTTATCGACCTCGCGACTTCGGAAAGGAAAGTCGAGTTGTTTCGGAGATTTCCGTGGAATGTTTACTCAGGACGCGTGCAGTTGAGTTTCGGGCAATTTACCGAGGAGTAGCCAGCGGTCGCAAATATGCGTTGCCTCATAGACGTGCGCGCGTTGCGCCGTAGCGTGATGAAGTCTTCTCGGTAACGTCTCGTGACGTTCTGTGATATTCGTTCAGGCGGTACGGCCGTGCTCGAGCTGGAGCAGGACGAGGGCGGCTCGGGCGATGCGGGTGATGGCGGCTGGGTCGAGGCTGACCTGCGCGGGGCCTTGAAAGTGACCGTCCTCGCTCGACGTCCGGAGGCCGACACAGCTCCAGACCCTCGCGGACGCCGGACAAGTCTTCTGGCTTCGAGAGCTGACGGTCCCCCCGAGTTCCAGAACCAGGGTCTCGGCAGAAAAATCCACGACACCGTGATTACGGGGCGCGCGGAGAGTGCCACCACTCTGACGTGCATCATCGACAACCAGCCAGCCCACGATGCCTACCTGCGATGGGGGTACACGGTGATGGGGGAGATCAAGCATGCCCCCGAATCGCCGGTCCGGCCGTCCGATGGGCGACCTCCATATGACCGCCCCTTCCTCTCCTGTCTCCCCTGCCGCCAAGGTGGACTCCTACTTCGACCCGGCGTGCCCCTTCGCCTGGATCACCTCCCGCTGGATTCTTGAGGTGAGCCAGCAGCGCGAACTGGACCTGAGATTCAGGGTGATGAGCCTCTACATACTCAACGAGAACCGCGAACTCCCTGACTGGTACCGCGAACTCGTCGACACGTCACTCAGCCTCGTCCGGATCTGCGTCGCCGCCGAGCAGCGGTACGGCAACCAGGTGCTGCCCGCCCTCTACACCGCGCTCGGCACCCGCATCCACAACGGCGGGGACAAGAACTTCACGAGCGTCGCCCGGCAGGCACTGGCAGAGGTGGGCCTGCCGTCCTCCCTGATGGCCGCCGCGGACAACGACGAACACGACGAGACACTGCGCAAGAGCCACCACGTGGGAATGGACCCGGTCGGCGAGAACGTGGGCACACCCACCCTCCACATCGACGGCGTGGCCTTCTTCGGCCCCGTCCTCAACTCGATCCCACGCGGCGAGGAAGCCGCCCGCATCTTCGACGGCGCCCGCGCCCTCGCCAACTACCCCGACTCGCACCAGCCCGCCGTACGGCTGCGTCGAAGGCGACGATCGACTTCTGCCGCCGGTACGGGTCAGCAGCCGCGTAGTGAACCTGGACGGGCATTATCAGTGGCCGCGTGGACGAGCCGACCGCCTGCAATGGCACCCTCCTCTTCCCTCTCGGCACTTCCGCGCCCTCCCGCTCCGGCTCGGCGGCCGGCGCGATGGCCTGGGCCACCATCTCCGGCGCCACCAGGTGCAGGGCCTCCTCCTCGTGCATCCCGATCCGCTCGGCAACGGAACGCAGCAGGAGAGTCGCCACGTCCCGGACCGCCACCGGCTCGACTACGACTCCACGGGTCAGCAAGACTGCGCTCGTCTGCGCGACCAGAGACACCACGCCCCGCCGATCCGAGGTGCCTGCCGACCCGACCCGCTCCGGCCCCAGCGGACAGTCCGCCTCCCCGCCCTGCGCGTTCCCCGGAGCAGCCTGTCTGCGCTCCCGCGTCCGAATGCGCTCCCCTGCAACTACACGGGAGCCCCGCGCCGCTTCCGACAGCCGCCCATCATCCTCAGGGGAAAGAAAAAGTCCCAGGTCAGAAGCATTCGACCTGGGACTTGAGAAGAGCCGCCTTCGGGATTCGAACCCGAGACCTACGCATTACGAGTGCGTTGCTCTGGCCATCTGAGCTAAGGCGGCGCGCCGTCCGCACTATGGTGCGATCAGCAACGTCGGTAAGTCTACACAGTTTCCGGGGGTGCTTCGTACCGGCCCCGGAGCGGGGTGCTTCGAGGCCGGTCGCAGGGCTATGAGCAGCGCTTTCCGGCGGGTGGCGGGGTGCCCTGGAGGAGGTAGGTGTCGATCGCCGAGTCGATGCAGGTGCTGCCGCGGCCGTAGGCGGTGTGGCCGTCGCCGACGTACGTCAGGAGGCGGGCCGAGGAGAGCTGCCGGGCCAGGGACTGCGCCCAGGGGTAGGGGGTCGCCGGGTCGCGGGTGGTGCCGACCACGACGACGGGAGCCGCGCCCTTCGCCAGGATCCGGTGCGGTTCGCCCGTGGCCTTCACCGGCCAGTACGCGCAGTTCAGCGAGGCCCAGGCCAGGCCCTCGCCGAACACCGGGGAGGCCTTCTCGAACGCCGGCAGGTCCTTCTCCACCTGCTCGGGGCTGGTGAACGCGGCTGGCAGGTCGAGGCAGTTCACGGCGGCGTTGGCCATCATCAGGTTGCTGTAGTGGCCCCCCGCGCCGCGTTCGTAGTAGCTGTCGGAGAGGGCGAGCAGGCCCGCGCCGTCGTTCTCCTTCATCGCCGACGACAGGGCCTCGCGCAGCTGCTCCCACGTGCCCTGGTCGTACATCGCCGCGATCACCCCGGTGGTGGCCAGCGCCTCGCCGACCTGTCGGCCGTCCTTGTCGCCGGCCGGGACGGGGTGGGCGTCCAGCTTGCGGAAGAAGGCCTTGAGGTGGTCGCCGACCTGGGCGGGTGTCGTGCCCCGGCCGCCGAGCGGGCAGTCCGGCTGGCGTACGCAGTCCTCGGCGAACGCCTGGAACGCCGTCTCGAAGCCCGCCGTCTGATCCAGGTTCATCCTGCGCGCGCCGAGGGCCGGGTCCATCGCGCCGTCCAGGACCAGGCGGCCCGCCCGCTGCGGGAACAGCCCGGCGTAGGTCGCCCCGAGGAAGGTGCCGTACGACGCGCCCACGTAGTTCAGCTTCGGTTCGCCGAGGACCGCCCGCAGGATGTCCATGTCCCGCGCGGCCTCGACCGTGGACACGTGCCGCAGCAGCCGCGCGGAGTGGGCTCCGCAGCTCTCCGCGAACTTCTTGTACGCCGTGACCAGCGCGTTCGTCTCCCGCTGGTCGTCGGGCGTGCTGTCCGTCTCGGTGTACGCGTCCATCTGGCGGCCGTCGAGGCACTCGACGGGCTCGCTGCGGGCGACGCCCCGCGGGTCCATGGCGACCATGTCGTAGCGAGCGCGGATCCCGGCCGGGTAGCCGATGCCCGCGTAGCTCTGGAGATAGGCGATCGCCGAGCCCCCCGGACCGCCCGGGTTGACCAGCAGCGAGCCGAGCGGCTTGCCCGTGCCGGTGGCCTGCTTGCGGGCGACGGCGAGCCGGACGTCACCCGAGCCCGGTTCGGCGTAGTCCAGCGGGGCCTTCATCGTCGCGCACTGGAAGCCGGAGACACCGCAGTTGCGCCACTGCAGCCGCTGCCCGTAGTACGGCGCCAGCGCGGACGGCGTCGCGCGCGGCAGCGCGGCCAGCGTCGCGTCCGCCGACTCTCCGACGGACGAGCTCGAACTCCCGGAGGAACAGGCGGACACGAGCAGCGCGGCGGACACGAGCAGCGTGGTCGTGAGGCGGGCGACCGTGGTTCGGGTGCGGCGGGAGGACCGGGCTCGGGTCCGGCGGAGGGAGGGCCTGGTGTGCATCATCCGAGCGTAACGCTGCGCGATGATCTGGGTGCGCTGCGTGTGCAGCGTGGCTCGTACGGGGGACGCCCGTCAACGCCCGGGTGCCCCGCTCACCCCGGTCACCCCGCCCGCAGCGCCATCGTCATCGCCTCGACCGCCAGCAGCGGGGCCACGTTGCGGTCCAGGGCCTCGCGGCAGGCGGCGATCGCCTCGATGCGGCGGAGGGTGGACTCGGGGGTGCTGCCGCGGGCCAGGCGCTCCAGGGCGTCCTCGGTGTCGGCGTTGGCGATCGCCACGCGGGAGCCGAGCTGGAGGGCGAGGACGTCGCGGTAGAAGCCGGTGAGGTCGCCGAGGGCGATGTCGAGGCTGTCGCGCTGCGTGCGGGTTCTGCGGCGCTTCTGCATGTCCTCGAGGTCCTTGATCACGCCCGCCGTGCCGCGCGGCAGCCGGCCGCCCTGCGTCGCGCCGAGTGCCGCCTTCAGCTCCTCCGTCTCCTTGCCGTCCATCTCCTCGGCGAGCTGCTTGGCGTCCTCGGCGGCGGCGTCGACCAGCTCCTGGGCGGCTCTGAGGCACGCCCCGACCTCGTCCAGGCGCAGCGGCAGCTTCAGGACGGCGCCGCGGCGCTCGCGGGCCGCCGGGTCGGTTGCCAGGCGGCGGGCGCGGTCGACGTGGCCCTGGGTGGCGCGGGCGGCGGAGGCGGCGACGGCGGGCTCGATGCCGTCGCGGCGTACGAGCATGTCGGCGACGGCGTCGACCGACGGCGTGCGCAGGTTCAGGTGGCGGCAGCGGGAGCGGATGGTCGGCAGGACGTCCTCGACGGAGGGGGCGCACAGCAGCCAGACCGTGCGGGGGGCGGGCTCCTCGACGGCCTTGAGGACGGCGTTGGCCGACTTCTCGTTGAGCCGCTCGGCGTCCTCGACCAGGATGATCTGCCAGCGGCCGTTCGCCGGGGCGGTGAACGACTTGCGGACCGTGTCCCGCATGTCCTTCACCAGGATCTCGGCGCCGACGGCGGCGACGGTGGTGACGTCCGCGTGGGTGCCGAGCAGCGCGGTGTGGCAGCCGTCGCAGAAGCCGCAGCCGGGGGTTCCGCCGAGGGCACGGTCGGGGCTCACGCACTGCAGGGCCGCGGCGAAGGCCCGCGCCGCCTGGTTCCGGCCCGCTCCGGGCGGGCCCGTGAACAGCCAGGCGTGGGTCATCTTCGATGCCTCGGGCAGCGGCTGGTCCGCCGCTGCGGCGGTGACGAGGGCGTCGGCGTCCCGCGCGGCGGCGTCGAGCACCGCGCTCACCTTCTCCTGCCCGACGAGGTCGTCCCACACGGTCATGGGTCACGCCGCCCTTCCGTCACACTCCGCGTTCCGGGATCCATTGTGCGGGTCGGCACTGACAACGCGGGGCGGCGCCCGTCGGAACCCCGACGGGCGCCGCCCCGGTGAGACCTCGCTCAGCCGCGTCGGCCTCGGCCACGGCCCGGGCGGTCCTGGTCCTCGCCGGGTTCGCCGTACCCGTCGTACTCCTGCTCGTCGTACGAACCCAGCAGCTCGTCCGCCAGCGACGGCAGGTCGTCCAGCGGGGTCTCCTCGGCCCATTCGGGGCGCGGCCGGCGGCGCGGCCGGCCGTCGGCGTCGAGCTGCGGCATCTCACGCGTGCGGTCCTCGGAGCCGTCGGGGCCCGCGGCGGGCCGCTCGTCCCGGAAGAAACCGGGCGGCACCCGGTCCGCCGGGTCGCCACCACGCACGGAAGGCAGTACGGCGGTCTCGTCGGCCGGCCCCGGGGAGACCGCCGGCAGGACCGCGGTCTCGTCGGCGGCGCCCGGCGTCACCTGGGGCAGCACGGTCGTCTCGTCCGCCGCCCCGGGATCCGGCGGCTGCGGCAGCTCGGCCGTCACCTCGGAATCGGCCGCCCCGGCAGAGCGGGCGTCGCGCTCCGCGCGCGCGTCCTCGCGTACGGGCCGCGGCACCGCCGTCTCGTCCGCACCCGGCGACACGACCGGATTCGGAACCGTCTCCTCGACGCCCGGCGACACCACCGGTGTCGGCACGGTCACCGCGTCGGGCGTCACACTCGGGGCCGCCGGGCGCGGCGCGCTGGGCTTGCGAGCGGCCACGTCGGCCGCCGCCGCGGCCTCGGCCGCCTCGCGGCGGGCCGCCTCGGCCAGCAGCAACGCCTCCTCGGCCTTCCGCTGCTTCTCCTGGCGGCGCGCCTCAGCCTCCGCGCGCAGCCGCGCCTCTTCCTCGGCCTGCTTGCGGCGCCGCTCCTCCTCGGCCCGGCGGCGGGCCTCCGCCTCGGCGCGGGCCTTCTCCTCCGCGAGGAGCCGCTGCCGCTCCTCCTCGGCTCGGCGGCGCGCTTCCTCGGCCCGCTGCCGGGCCTCCTCCGCCTGCCGTTCGGCCTCGCGGCGCTGCGCCTCCTCCAGCTCGCGGCGCTTGCGCTCCTCCTCCTCGGCGCGCAGCCGGGCCAGCTCCTCCTGGCGCTCGCGCTCCAGGCGCTCCTCCTCGGCCTTGCGCGCGGCCTCTTCCTCGGCCTTGCGGCGCGCTTCCTCCTCGGCCTGCCTGCGCGCCTCCTCCTTGGCCTTGATCTCGGCCTCGGACAGCGGCAGCACGGTGTCGAGCCGGTGCCGGATCACCGTGGTGACGGCCTCGGGCTCCTGTCCGGCGTCCACGACCAGATAGCGGCCCGGGTCGGAGGCGGCGAGCGTGAGGAAACCGGCCCGCACGCGCGCGTGGAACTCGGCGGGCTCCGACTCCAGCCGGTCGGGGGCCTCCGTGAACCGCTCGCGCGCGGTCTCCGGGGGGACGTCCAGCAGGACGGTGAGGTGCGGGACGAGTCCGGCGGTCGCCCAGCGGTTGATGCGGGCGATCTCGGTCGGGGACAGGTCGCGGCCGGCGCCCTGGTAGGCGACGGACGAGTCGATGTAGCGATCGGAGATGACCACCGCGCCGCGCTCCAGGGCGGGGCGTACGACGGTGTCGACGTGCTCGGCCCGGTCGGCGGCGTACAGCAGCGCCTCCGCGCGGTGCGACAGGCCCGCCGAGGAGACGTCCAGCAGGATCGAGCGCAGCCGCTTGCCCACGGGGGTGGCCCCCGGCTCGCGGGTGAGCACGACCTCGTGGCCCTTGGCGCGGATCCACTCGGCGAGGGCCTCGGCCTGGGTGGACTTCCCGGCGCCGTCGCCGCCCTCCAGGGCGATGAAGAAGCCGTTCGTCGCGGGGGCCTGGACCGGGTCGTCGCCGCCGAGCAGCGCGTCCTTGAGGTCCTGCCGCAGCGGCACGCCGGAGCGGTCGTCGACCTTGGCGAGCACCAGCGCGGCCACCGGCAGCAGCAGCGCGCCGACCAGTATCAGCGTGAAGGCGGCACCGCCGTGCCCGAACACGAACCGGCCGTGCTCCAGGTGGTGCGGCCCGATGAGCGCCGCGACCAGGGGCGCGATCAGCGCACCGAGCGCTATGAAGACCCGGACCACCGCGTGCAGGTGCTCGGTGGTGCGCGCCCGGCGGTATTCCTCGGTCTCCTGGTCCAGCAGGGTGTGCCCGGTGTTGGCGGCCACGCCCGCGCCGGTACCGGCCAGCGTGACGATCAGCAGCACCGTGGTGACGTCCGGGACGAGCCCGGCGGCCAGCAGGGCGACACCGGTGAAGGCGATCGCGAGGGCGAGGAGCCGGCGGCGCGAGAGCGAGGGCAGCAGCGCGGGCGCCGTACGGACGCCGACGGCGACGCCGCCGGTCAGGCCGAGCACCAGCAGGCCGTACAGGACCGGGCCGCCGCCCAGGTCCTTGGCGTGCAGCACGCACACGGCGACGGCGGCCGAGATCGCGCCCGCCACGGCGGCGCAGGCCAGGACGAGCAGCGGAATGGCCCCCGTACGGCCCTTGTCCACACCCGTGCCGGTGCGCGGGCGGCGCAGGCCCTCCAGCGGTGACCGCGGGCGCGGGGTACGCGTGCCGGGCAGCTCCAGGAAGGTCAGCACGGACAGGGAGGCGGCGAACAGGCCGGCCGCCACATACGCCCCGAGGGCCGCGTGGTGCTGGTCGAACCAGGAGACGCCGGTGCCCAGCAGGTTGTTCAGCAGAGCGGCCACGACGAGCGCCGCCGCGGCCAGCGGGACCGCCAGGAAGCTGGTGCGCAGCGCGAGGCGGCGCAGGGCGTCCAGGTGGTCCGGCAGCGGCCGTACCGTCGCCCCCTCCGGGGGCGGGGCGGGCAGCAGGGCGGGGGCCGCGCTCTCCCGGCACACCGTCCACAGCCGCTCGGCGACGCCGGTGACGAAGGCGGTGACCAGCAGGACGGCGAGTGCGTTGTCCGGGGTCCAGTCGATCCACAGGGGCGCGACGATCAGCAGCGCGGCGCGCAGGCCGTCGGCGCCGACCATGGTCCAGCGCCGGTCGAGCGGGCCCTCGTGCCCGGTGAGCGAGGTCAGCGGGCCGAGGAGGACCGCGCCGAAGAGCAGGGTCGCGAGGATCCGGGCCCCGAAGACGGTCGCCACTGCGAACGCCACGCCCCGGTAACCACCGCCGAACGAGCCCTGGGCGATCGCCGCCTGAAGAGCGAGGACGACCAGCACGAGCAGCGCGAGGGTGTCGCCGACACCGCTGACGAGCTGCGCGCTCCACAGTCGCCTCAGCTCGGGTCGGCGCAGCAGGGAACGGACGGCGCGCTCACGGGAGTCCGCGACGAGGGCGTCGTCGGGCGCCGTGGCGTCGTCCGGTGCTGTGGGGTGGGCCGTTGGCTGCTCGGCTCGCGTCATGCTTTCAGCCTATCGGCAGCCACCGACAGCCTGCTCCGGCCGCCCGGAGTTGCGCAGGCGCCGACACCGAAGCGATGCCAAGGCGTTCTCTTCGCGAACCCGAGCGAACGAGTCCGGACACGGCGAAGGCGGCCCTCTGTCGTCGAGGGCCGCCCCCACCACCTGAACCGTCAGTCCTCCGCGCCGGAAGCCGTCGCCTTCTTCGCGGTGGTCTTCTTGGCGGTCGTCTTCTTCGCGGCGGCCGTCGTCTTCTTCGCCGCCGTCTTCTTGGCGACGGTCTTCTTCGCCGGGGCCGCCTTCTTCGCCGGGGCCTTCTTCGCCGTCTTCTTGGCGGGCCCCTTCGCGCGCTTCTCGGCGAGCAGCTCGAAGCCGCGCTCCGGGGTGATCGTCTCGACACTGTCGCCGGAGCGCAGGGTCGCGTTGGTCTCGCCGTCGGTGACGTACGGGCCGAAGCGGCCGTCCTTGACCACGACCGGCTTGCCGGAGACCGGGTCCTCGCCCAGCTCCTTCAGCGGCGGCTTGGCGGCGGCCCGCCCACGCTGCTTCGGCTGGGCGTAGATCGCCTGGGCCTCCTCCAGCGTGATCGTGAAGATCTGGTCCTCGGACTGCAGCGAACGCGAGTCCGTGCCCTTCTTCAGGTACGGGCCGTAGCGGCCGTTCTGCGCGGTGATCTCGACACCGTCGGCGTCGGTGCCGACGACGCGCGGCAGCGACATCAGCCTGAGCGCGTCCTCCAGGGTCACCGTGTCCAGCGACATGGACTTGAAGAGCGAGGCGGTGCGCGGCTTGACCGCGTTCTTCCCCGTCTTCGGCGTGCCCTCGGGGAGGATCTCCGTGACGTACGGGCCGTAGCGGCCGTCCTTGGCGACGATCTGGTGGCCGCTCTCCGGGTCGGTGCCCAGCTCGAAGTCACCGCTCGGCTTGGCCAGCAGTTCCTCGGCCAGCTCGACGGTCAGCTCGTCCGGCGCCAGGTCGGCCAGGATGTCGGCGCGCTGGTGCTCCTCGGTGTCCTTCTCGCCGCGCTCGATGTAGGGGCCGTAGCGGCCGACCCGCAGCACGATGTCGTTGCCCACCGGGAACGACGACACCTCGCGCGCGTCGATCGCGCCCAGGTCGGTCACCAGCTCCTTGAGACCGCCGAGGTGGTCGCCGTCGCCGTTGCCGGCCTCGGCGGCGCCCGTCGCCTCGCCCTCACCGAAGTAGAAGCGCTTCAGCCACGGCACGGCCCGGGCCTCACCGCGGGCGATGCGGTCGAGGTCGTCCTCCATCTTGGCGGTGAAGTCGTAGTCGACGAGCCGCCCGAAGTGCTTCTCCAGGAGGTTGACGACGGCGAAGGACAGGAAGGACGGCACCAGGGCCGTGCCCTTCTTGAACACGTAGCCGCGGTCGAGGATCGTGCCGATGATCGACGCGTACGTCGACGGGCGGCCGATCTCGCGCTCTTCCAGCTCCTTGACCAGGGAGGCCTCGGTGTAGCGGGCCGGGGACTTGGTGGCGTGGCCGTCGACGGTGATCCCCTCGGCGGACAGCGCGTCCCCCTCGGCGACCTGCGGCAGCCGGCGCTCGCGGTCGTCCAGCTCGGCGTTCGGGTCGTCGGCACCCTCGACGTAGGCCTTCAGGAAGCCGTGGAAGGTGATCGTCTTGCCCGAGGCGCTGAACTCGACGTCGCGGCCGTCGGCGGCGGCGCCGCCGATCTTCACGGTCACGCTGTTGCCGGTCGCGTCCTTCATCTGGGAGGCGACGGTCCGCTTCCAGATCAGCTCGTAGAGCTTGAACTGGTCGCCGGTCAGGCCGGTCTCGGCGGGAGTGCGGAAACGATCACCCGAGGGGCGGATCGCCTCGTGGGCCTCCTGGGCGTTCTTGACCTTGGCGGCGTACGTGCGCGGCTGCGGCGGCAGGTAGTCGGCGCCGTACAGCTGCGTGACCTGGGCGCGGGCCGCGGCGATCGCGGTGTCGCTCAGCGTCGTGGAGTCCGTACGCATGTACGTGATGTAGCCGTTCTCGTACAGCTTCTGCGCGACCTGCATCGTGGCCTTCGCGCCGAAGCCGAGCTTGCGGCTCGCCTCCTGCTGCAGCGTCGTCGTACGGAACGGGGCGTACGGCGAGCGGCGGTACGGCTTGGACTCGACGGAGCGCACGGAGAAGCGGGTGTTCTCCAGGGCGGCGGCGAGGGCGCGGGCGGTCGCCTCGTCGAGGTGGAGGATGTTCGCGCTCTTGAGCTGTCCCAGGGAGTCGAAGTCGCGGCCCTGCGCGATCCGCCTGCCGTCGACGGTCTGCAGGCGGGCGACCAGCGACGACGGGTCCGAGGAGTCCCCCGCGCGGCCGGTCGCGAAGGTGCCCGTCAGGTCCCAGTACTCGGCAGAACGGAAGGCGATGCGCTCGCGTTCCCGCTCGACGACGAGACGCGTCGCCACGGACTGCACGCGGCCGGCGGACAGCCGGGGCATGACCTTCTTCCACAGGACCGGCGAGACCTCGTAGCCGTAGAGGCGGTCGAGGATGCGGCGGGTCTCCTGGGCGTCGACCAGCTTCTGGTTGAGCTGGCGCGGGTTGGCCACGGCCTCGCGGATCGCGTCCTTGGTGATCTCGTGGAACACCATGCGCTTGACGGGGATCTTCGGCTTGAGGACCTCCTGGAGGTGCCAGGCGATGGCCTCGCCCTCCCGGTCCTCATCGGTGGCCAGGAACAGCTCGTCGGAGTCCTTCAGGAGGTCCTTGAGCTTCTTGACCTGGGCCTTCTTATCGGCGTTGACCACATAGATCGGCTGGAAGTCATGTTCGACATCCACACCGAGGCGGCGGACCTCGCCGGTGTACTTCTCGGGCACCTCGGCGGCGCCGTTGGGAAGGTCACGGATGTGCCCGACGCTCGCTTCGACTACGTAGCCGGGGCCGAGGTAGCCCTTGATCGTCTTCGCCTTGGCAGGCGACTCGACGATGACAAGTCGGCGGCCGCCCTGTGCGGTCTCGCTGGTCGGGGACAACTTGGCTCTTCTCTCCGGTCGACGCTGGGGCCTCCCCAGGCCTTCGTCCCGGGGTCGCGGCGTACTGCTGGCACGTGTGACGCTGCGGAGTGTGACGGTACATCCCGCTCCCGTGTCAAACGGGAAAAGCCCACAACGGCCACTCGAACGGTAACCCGACTACCGCCATTCCTGCCGCCCGGAGTGACCGGTACCCCTTCGTCCCCTGTCCGGAGCGTGTTGCTCCCCTTACTCTCGCGACACCTCCGTGACCCTGCCCACGCCGACGTCAGAGGCGGGTGAGGCAGTACACGCCGAGCCCCAGCGCGACGAGCGAGACGGCGCCCGCGAGGGTTGCCGATGCGACCTGGTTCACACCGTGGGCGACCGGCTCCCGGCGCCGCAACCGGGTGACCGTCCACCCCAGCAGGGCGCCCCCGAACAGGGCGAACACCGCTCCCGCGAAGATCGCCGGTCCGCTCTCCATGACCCCGCCCACCCCTTCCGTACCGCCCGTCCGCCCAGCGCGGGGAGAGTGGCACGCTTGGGAGGCGAGCGGGCGACATCGGGGTGAACCGAGGGTCAACGAGTTACCGAACGCGCGATCGAACGATGCCCGGGCGGGCCCGACCAGACCGGCTCCGCGTAATTTTCCAGCCGTTTTACGACGCCCACGCGCTCCCGCCACGGCAGCAGCGCGCTCCCGGCCCGTGCCACCGGCATACGGCGACGGTCCGGAAGCGGGCTGCGGCGGCCTGCGCAGCCCGCGTACGACGGCCGGCCCGGCCGCCGGGCCCGGCTCAGCGCACCGGCTCCAGGAACCCCTGTTCCACCAGCAGCCGGATCTGCGCGGGCGTGCGGTCGCGGAGCGACACCGGGTCCTCGCCGACCAGTTGGGCGATGGCGTCCAGGATGACGCCCGCGCTCAGCGTGCCGTCGCACACGCCCGCGAAGCCGGCGCCGACCGTGTCCACCTTCGTGGCCCGGCGCATGCCGCGGTGCTGGCGCAGCACCACGTGCTCCGGATCCTCGGCACCGGGCAGTCCTACCTGCTCCTGGACCACCTCGGCGGCGAGCTTGAAGTGGCTTTCGAGCAGCGCCGCGTCGTCGTGCTCCCGGAGGTAGTCGACGCGGTCGAAGTGCGCCCGGATGGTGTCCCCGAGGGGCTGTTCGACCGGGTGCGGCCACTCCTCCACGGTGACCGTGGGCTCGGCCGCGCCAGTCCTGCGCAGGGTGATCCAGCCGAAGCCCACCGCCCTGACCTTGCGCGCCTCGAACTCGTCGAGCCAGGCGTCGTAGCGCGCCTGGTACTCCGCCGGGTCCTGGCGGTGGTCACCGGCGTCCCTCAGCCACAGCTCGGCGTACTGCGTGATGTCCTGCACCTCGCGCTGCACGATCCAGGCATCGCACCCGCGCGGCACCCATGACCTGAGCCTGTCCTGCCAGTCCTCCCCTGCCACGTGCTGCCAGTTGGCGAGAAACTGCGCGAACCCGCCCTCGTTCAGCCGTTCCCCCGCCTGCTGAACGAGCGAGCGGCACAGATCGTCCCCGCTCATTCCGCCGTCGCGGTACGTCAGCCGGGCGCCGGGAGAGATGACGAAGGGCGGGTTGGACACGATGAGGTCGAACTTCTCGTCGTCCCGCACCGGTTCGAAAAGCGAGCCCTCGCGCAGCTCGGCGGCGGGCGCGCCGGAGAGCGCGAGGGTGAGCGCGGTGATGTGCAGCGCGCGCGGGTTGAGGTCGGTGGCGGTCACGCGCGTGACGTGCTGGGCGGCGTGCAGCGCCTGGATGCCGGAGCCGGTGCCCAGGTCGAGGGCGGCGGCGACGGGCGTGCGCACGGTGATGCCGGCCAGCGTCGTGGAGGCGCCGCCGACACCCAGCACGACGCTCTCGTCCCGCTGTCCGATGCCTCCCGCGCCACCCACCGCGCAGCCCAGGTCGGACACGATGAACCAGTCCTCGCCGCCGGGACCGCCGTACGGCCGTACGTCCACGGTCGCGGCCACCTCGTCGCCGCCCACGCGCGTGAGCCACCCGGCCTCCAGGGCCTCCTCGACCGGCAGAACGGCCGCCACGCGCGCGTGGGGCACCGGTTGCTGGAGCAGGAACAGCCGTACGAGGGTCTCCAGCGGCGTGTCGCCGCGGGTGGCGCGCAGGGCGGGCACGGTCTCGCTGCGGGCCAGCGCCGCGTACGCGGGGGCGCCGAGCAGATCGAGCAGGCCGTCGGCGGTGAAGGAGGCGGCGAGCAGCGCCTCGCGCAGCCGTGCGGCGGCTGCGGGGCTGTCGGAGGCGGGCAGGGGGGCGAGTCCGGAGTCAGTCACGCCCCCATTGTGGCCCGCGAAGGCGGCCTCAGCCGGTCGTCGCGGGCGCCGCCGAGCCCAGCTTCTTGCAGCTGGGCTGCTGGGCGATCGCGTTCTGGACGTCGCCCTGCTCCAGGTTCTTGAGCGCCTCGGTGCCGCTCTTGTTCTTGGTCTCCAGCTCCGTCATCTGCGCGGCCACGTCGTGCAGGCCCTTGGCGAACTTCGCCTGGTTCTTGGTGTTGAGCGCGTCGACCTTCTTCTTCAGGTCGGCGTACGAGGTGGAGAGGCCGCTGAGGTTCCTGACCACGTCCTGCTGCCGCTTGGCGCCGCCCTCGATCCCGGGGGGCGCGCCGGCGTTGCTGATGGCGGCGGCAAGCGCCTTGTAACCGTCGGCCATGTCCTGGAAGGCCTTCGAGTCCGTCTTCTGGATGGTCGCGGGCGGGTTGGTGGTGTCCGCGGCCGTCTTGGCGATCGCGGCGTTCGCGGCCTTGATCTTCGCGTCCTGTGCGGGCACCGCGTCGCACACCGTCTTGGCCCAGGCCACCATCTTGGGGTCGGGCCCGCTGTCCTTGCTGCTGGTGCATCCCGACAGCGCTGCCACTACCAGTACCGCACCGCCGGACAGTGCGGCCGCGAGCTTCTTGTTCACCGGATCGGTCCCTTCCATGGCTCTCGGGCCCCCGGAATCTACACGGCGGACCGAGTCCCTCCATATTCTGAATGCCCCCTAAGGAACCTTTTGCGACCATTTGCACCGAGAGAGAGAAGGCTCACGACGTGGCCGAGGCCACACACGACGACGGGCGGGCGGCGCGTCAGCACGCGCCGCCCGCCCGCCCGTTGAGCAGGTCTTCTCCGGACGGCCTATGAAACCACCGCAGGATCGGTCGAGTTGGCGACCCGCTCCGCGCTCCCCTCTTCGTCGCCCACGGTGATGCCACGCCGCTTGGAGACGTAGACCGCGCTGACGATCACCACGAGCGCGAGGACCGCGATCGCGATCCGTACGCCGACGCTCTTGTCCTCGCCGTAGGAGAACTTGATCACCGCGGGCGCGATGAGCAGCGAGACCAGGTTCATGACCTTCAGCAGCGGGTTGATCGCCGGTCCGGCGGTGTCCTTGAAGGGGTCGCCGACCGTGTCGCCGATCACCGTGGCCGCATGGGCCTCGCTGCCCTTGCCGCCGTGATGACCGTCCTCCACCAGCTTCTTGGCGTTGTCCCAGGCGCCACCGGAGTTGGCGAGGAACACGGCCATGAGCGTGCCCGAGCCGATCGCGCCGGCGAGGTAGGAGCCGAGCGCGCCGACGCCGAGCGTGAACCCGACGAAGATCGGCGCCATGACGGCGAGCAGTCCGGGTGTGGCCAGCTCCCGCAGGGCGTCCTTGGTGCAGATGTCGACGACCTTGCCGTATTCGGGCGTCTCCGTGAAGTCCATGATCCCGGGCTTCTCGCGGAACTGCCGCCGCACCTCGAACACGACCGAACCGGCCGACCGGGACACGGCGTTGATGGCGAGTCCGGAGAAGAGGAAGACGACCGCGGCGCCCGCGATGAGGCCGACCAGGTTGTTGGGCTGCGAGATGTCCAGCGACAGGCTCAGCGGCGCACCCGGCCCGGTGAGCTTCACGCCCACGTCCTGCACGTTGGTGGTGATCGCGTCCCGGTAGGACCCGAACAGCGCCGACGCCGCGAGGACGGCGGTGGCGATCGCGATGCCCTTGGTGATGGCCTTCGTGGTGTTGCCGACCGCGTCCAGGTTGGTGAGCACCTGCGCGCCCGCGCCCTGGACGTCGCCGGACATCTCGGCGATGCCCTGCGCGTTGTCGGAGACCGGCCCGAAGGTGTCCATGGCGACGATCACGCCGACCGTGGTGAGCAGGCCGGTGCCGGCCAGGGCGACCGCGAACAGCGCCAGCATGATCGACGTACCGCCGAGCAGGAACGCGCCGTACACGCCGAGCCCGATGAGCAGGGCGGTGTAGACGGCCGACTCCAGGCCGACCGAGACGCCGGCGAGGACGACGGTGGCCGGACCCGTGAGGGAGGTCTTGCCGATGTCCCTGACCGGGCGGCGGTTGGTCTCGGTGAAGTAGCCGGTCAGCTGCTGGATGACGGCGGCGAGCAGGATGCCGATGGCCACCGCGACCAGAGCGAGGATCCGCGGGTCGCCGCTCTTGGCCCGGATCGCCGCGTCTGTGACGCCGTCGAGCCTGTGGTACGACGACGGCAGGTAGACGAAGACCGCGATCGCGACCAGCGCCAGCGAGATCACCGCCGAGATGAAGAAGCCGCGGTTGATCGCGGTCATGCCGCTGCGGTCGCTGCGCCGCGGGGCGACCGCGAAGATGCCGATCATCGCGGTGAGGACGCCGATCGCGGGCACCAGCAGCGGGAAGGCGAGCCCGGAGTCGCCGAACGCGGCCTTGCCGAGGATCAGCGCGGCCACCAGGGTCACGGCGTACGACTCGAAGAGGTCGGCCGCCATGCCCGCGCAGTCGCCGACGTTGTCGCCCACGTTGTCGGCGATGGTCGCGGCATTGCGCGGGTCGTCCTCCGGAATGCCCTGCTCGACCTTGCCGACCAGGTCGGCGCCGACGTCGGCGGCCTTGGTGAAGATGCCGCCGCCCACACGCATGAACATGGCGATCAGGGCGGCGCCGAGGCCGAAGCCCTCCAGCACCTTCGGCGCGTCGGCCGCGTACACCAGCACCACACAGGAGGCGCCCAGCAGGCCGAGCCCCACCGTGAACATGCCGACGACGCCGCCCGTGCGAAATGCGATCTTCATCGCGGTGTGCGAGACGGTGGTGAGATCCTTTTGCGGCTCGCCTTCGGCCGGGGTGGCTTCCCGTGCTGCGGCGGCGACCCGCACATTGCTGCGCACGGCGAGCCACATGCCGATATAACCGGTGGCCGCCGAGAAGGCCGCACCGATCAGGAAGAACACCGATCGTCCGGCCCGCTGATTCCAGTCGTCCGCGGGCAGCAGCATGAGCAGGAAGAACACCACGACGGCGAATACGCCGAGCGTGCGCAACTGCCGGGCCAGATAGGCGTTGGCGCCTTCCTGGACCGCCGCCGCGATCTTCTTCATGCTGTCGGTGCCCTCGCCCGCCGCGAGCACCTGACGGACCAGGATCCCGGCGACCACGAGCGCCGCCAGCGCGACGGCGGCGATGACCACCACCAGGACGCGGTTGTCGTGGGTCAGGACCGCGGCTGCGAGAGTTGTGGGATGGCCCAACTGATGAGGGGTAGAAAGCCCCGCCATTCGTCCTCCTTGACGCTTGGGCTGAGCTCAAGATGTGGACGGATTGTAGGTACCCCGGAGTGATCTAAACAGGGCACGGTAAACAGAATTGGCTGTGACGTGCTCTTCAGCAAACCCGAACGAGGTAACGCCTCAAAGGCATTGACGGCCGCATTGACGCTTGATCGAATTATCAGGCTATTGATCGTGAATTTCTTCACGAATTCGGAGTGCCGCGGGAAACAGTCGGCGGAAACACGACAAGGGCCCTGCTCAGCAGGGCCCTTGTGAGGTCGCGGGGTGGCTCAGACGAGCGCGGCGGCAGGCGGTGCGGTCGGCCAGGTCATGCGGATCAGCCCGCCGTTCTCCCCGGTGGTGACCTTCACGTCGTCGACGAGGCCGCTGATGACCGCGAGGCCCATCTCGTCCTCCTCGGCCTCCGCCTCGGCCTCCTCGCCGGCCGCGCCGTCACCGGGGACGGCGTGCGGGGCCTCGTCGCCGACCTCGATGGAGAACTGCTTCTCCTCCTCGATCAGCGCCACCTTCACGGGCGCGGTGATACCGCTGCTCTGGTGCAGTCCGACGGCACGGGAGCAGGCCTCGCCCACGGCGAGCCGGACCTCGTCCAGGACGGCCTCGTCCACCCCGGCCCTGCGCGCCACCGCTGCCGCCACCAGCCGGGCGGTACGGACGTGCTCGGGCAGCGCGCTGAAGCGGAGTTCGACGGTGGCCATGCATCCCCCTCGCGACTACGGGCGTGCGTTCGAGGGCCGGGCCGCCGAGAGCCCGACCCCCCTGATGAACTTCTGTGCCCCGGCCGGACAGGCCCGAGGCGGACCGGGCCTGCCGACGTCCGGGCCGGTCGGCGGCCCGGGGTCGGCGGATGGCCCGGAGGGTCAGTCGGTGGCCGCCACCGCTTCCTCGACCGAGGTGTGGATCGGGAACACCTTGGTGAGACCGGTGATACGGAAGATCTTGAGAATGCGCTCCTGGTTGCAGACCAGGCGCAGCGAGCCCTCATGGGCACGCACCCGCTTCAGGCCGCCCACCAGCACGCCGAGCCCGGTGGAGTCGAGGAAGTCGACGCCCTCCATGTCGACGACGAGGTGGAAATTCCCGTCGTTGACCAGCTCGACCAGCTGCTCACGCAACTTGGGCGCGGTATATACGTCGATTTCGCCTCCGACCTCGACGACCGTGCGATCGCCGACGGTACGGGTCGACAGGGACAGGTCCACGGATCCTCCAGCACCTTGCTATCGAGCGGGTCACCCCTCGGGACACCTCGGCTTGCGGCCCCCGGGGCGCTTCGCCAGCCGCGATGGCATTCAATCACTTACAGCAGGCGTGCACGACGCCTTGGCCCCATTGTCCGCCACGCCAGTGACACACTCGGTGCCGATGGCCAAGAATCACCGATCCGATCGATCCCCGGCGGACCCGGCTTCCCGCCCGTCTCCGGGCGCGGTCCTGCACCGGCTCGCCTCCGGGCCGAGCCGGGCTGCGCGCATCACTCATACGGAGCACTTGCCCCCGCGCGCGGGCCGCCATGCCGTCTGGCCTGACCGGATTCGGTCCGAGGTGATCGCGGCCGTCCGGGCGCGCGGCATCGAGCACCCCTGGGCGCACCAGGCGCTGGCCGCCGAGCACGCCCTGGACGGGGACTCGGTGGTCGTCGCCACCGGCACCGCCTCCGGCAAGTCCCTCGCCTACCTCGTGCCCGTCCTGTCCACCCTCCTGGACGGCTCCGAGGCCCCCAACGGCCGTGGCGCCACCGCTCTCTATCTCGCGCCCACCAAGGCGCTCGCGGCGGATCAGTGCCGGTCGGTGAAGGAACTTTCACAACCCCTGGGCGCCGCCGTACGCCCGGCCGTGTACGACGGCGACACCCCGTTCGAGGAACGCGAGTGGATCCGCCAGTACGCCAACTACGTCCTCACCAACCCCGACATGCTCCACCGGGGCATATTGCCGTCCCACCCCCGCTGGTCCTCCTTCCTGAAGTCGCTCAAGTACGTCGTGATCGACGAGTGCCACACCTACCGGGGTGTCTTCGGCTCGCACGTTGCCCAGGTGCTGCGCCGGCTGCGCCGCCTGTGCGCGCGCTACGGCGCCTCGCCCGTCTTCCTGCTGGCCTCCGCGACCGCGGCCGAGCCCGCCGTCGCCGCCGGCCGGCTGACCGGCCTGCCGGTGGTCGAGGTCGCCGACGACGCCTCCCCGCGCGGGGAACTCGTCTTCGCCCTCTGGGAGCCCCCGCTCACCGAGCTGCACGGCGAGAAGGGTGCGCCCGTACGGCGTACCGCCACCGCCGAGACCGCCGACCTGCTGACCGACCTCACGGTGCAGGGCGTGCGCTCGGTCGCCTTCGTGCGCTCCCGGCGCGGCGCCGAGCTGATCTCGGTGATCGCCCAGGAGAAACTGGCCGAGGTAGACCGCTCCCTGGTCCGGCGTGTCGCGGCCTACCGCGGCGGCTACCTCCCCGAGGAGCGCCGCGCCCTGGAGCGTGCCCTGCACTCCGGCGAACTCCTCGGCCTGGCCGCCACCACGGCCCTGGAGCTGGGCGTGGACGTCTCCGGCCTGGACGCCGTGGTGATCGCCGGGTATCCGGGCACACGCGCCTCCCTGTGGCAGCAGGCGGGCCGCGCGGGCCGCTCCGGACAGGGCGCCCTGGCGGTCCTGGTCGCCCGCGACGACCCCCTGGACACCTTCCTCGTCCACCACCCCGAGGCCCTGTTCGACCAACCGGTGGAATCGACGGTCCTCGACCCCGACAACCCCTACGTCCTCGCCCCGCACCTGTGCGCCGCCGCCGCGGAGCTCCCGCTGACCGAGGAGGACCTGGACCTGTTCGGCCCCGCCTGCGCGGAGCTGCTGCCGCAGCTGGAGGCCGCGAAGCTGCTGCGCCGCCGGACCAGGGCCTGGCACTGGACACGCCGGGAGCGGGCCGCCGACCTGACCGACATCCGCGGCGCGGGCGGGCGCCCGGTCCAGGTCGTGGAGGCCGGCACGGGACGCCTGCTGGGCACGGTCGACGCCGGTGCCGCGCACTCCACGGTGCACGAGGGCGCGGTGCACCTGCACCAGGGCCGCACCTATCTGGTGCGCTCCCTCGACCTGGAGGACTCGGTGGCCCTGGTCGAGCAGGCCGACCCGCCGTACTCGACGGTCGCCCGCGACACGACGTCGATCGCCGTCCTGGAGACGGACACCGAGATCCCCTGGGGCACCGGCCGCCTGTGCTACGGCTCCGTCGAAGTCACCAACCAGGTCGTCTCCTTCCTCCGCAGGCGCCTGATCACGGGCGAAGTACTGGGCGAGACGAAACTCGACCTCCCTCCTCGTACGCTGCGCACACGCGCGGTGTGGTGGACGGTCACGGAGGACCAGCTGGACGAGGCCCGGATCAACCCGGAGATCCTCGGCGGCTCCCTGCACGCCGCCGAGCACGCCTCGATCGGCATGCTGCCCCTCTTCGCGACCTGCGACCGCTGGGACATCGGCGGCGTCTCCGTGCCGCTCCACCCCGACACCCTCCTTCCCACGGTCTTCGTCTACGACGGCCACCCCGGCGGCGCGGGCTTCGCCGAGCGCGCCTTCCACACCGCCCGTGCCTGGCTGGCCGCCACCCGCGAGGCCATCGGCTCCTGCGAGTGCGAGGCCGGCTGCCCGTCCTGCATCCAGTCCCCCAAGTGCGGCAACGGCAACGAGCCGCTGCACAAGAGGGGCGCGGTACGACTCCTCACGGTCCTGCTGCGAGGGGCACCGGAGCAGCCGGAGCCTTCGGCTCGGCAGCCGCGAGAGGATTCGACGGCGGGTTAGGCCGTTCGGGTGAGATGCCGAGGGTGGGGCGGGGCGGAAACGGCTCCCGGAGGCGGCCGTGCACCCCGGCCGGAGGCTGCGACGCCACCGGACCCGCCGGGCCCGCTCTCGCCCTGACCTCCGCCGCGAAGGGCCCCCGGCCCGAGGCCGCGGTCACGTCCGAGGTCTCGCCCACGAGCGCGCACCGCACCAGCCGCACGCCCTGGGCCGCGGCCACCCGACTCGCGCGGGCACAGGCCTCCGTGCCGCCCTCGGCCCAGTGGTCCGCCGCCGCGAGCGCTGCCAGATCCGCTGCGCCGGCCGCCCGGTGCCGGACGACGACGGCCTGCCCGAGGGCGAGCACGACGCCGAACACCACACACAGCAGGGCGATCGCCCCAAGGCTCCAGACGGTCGCGGAGCCCCGGTCGGAGCCGGCCCGGTCGGCCCCGGACCCGCAGCCGCGCGAGCCGTCCCCGCGCCCGAGTTTCATGGCCCCGCCCCTTTCGTCCCCACGGTCTCCTCGGCCAGCGCCACGGCCTCCTCCCGTACCTCGAACGGCAGTCCGCTCAGCACCGGCGGCTTGGCCACCACCGTCACCCGGACCTGGTCGCCCTCGTGCCCCACGGTCACCCGCGCCCCGCGCGGTGCCGCGTCCCGGGTCACCCTCAGCACCGCCTCGGCCGGGTCCTGGCGGGCCGCGGACCGGGCGCCCGCGCGGGCGGCGTCCACGCACTGGATCTGGGCGGCCACCACGAGCAGCCCCCAGACCAGCGCCATGGTGAACGCCACCAGCACGGACAGCACCACGGCCGCCTCGGCGGTCACGAACCCCCGGTCCCCCGCTCGCTCACATCCGCGCACTGAGCGCTCGCTTCACGATGGCCTGCAGCTCCGCCTTCACTTGGCCGCTCGTGACGACCTCGTAGAGCAGCAACGCGAACCCGACTGCCGCGATGATCCCCATCGCGTACTCGGACGTCACCATCCCCGCGTCCCGTCCCGCGCCCCGGCGGCACGTCCCCCACAGCCACGCCGCGGCTTGCCTGGCCGTCGTACGCACCCTGCCCGTCCTGCTGATCTTCGTGCTCATCTCAACCCCCATGAGGTTCAGTCCTGTTGTGCTTCTCTGCTGTTCTTCGTGTTCACGTGTGCTCGGCCGTCCTCGGCCGTCCTCGCTCGCCTCACCTCCCTCCCAACACGCCACCCGCGAGCCCGATCACGACGGGCAGCACGCCGATCGCGATGAAGGCGGGCAGGAAGCACAGCCCCACCGGCGCGGAGACCAGCACGGCCGCCCGGCGCGCCCGGGCCGTGGCGGTGCGGGACCACTCCGCGCGCGCGTCCGAGGCGAGGCGGGCGGCCGGTCCGGCCGCCGGGAGCCCGGACTCGTCGGCCCGGCGCAGCAGCCGCGCCAGCGCCCCGGCGCCCGGCAGCGCGGCCAACCGCCGCCAGGCGTCCGCCGGTTCGCCGCCGAGCCGCACCTCCGCCGCGCCCCGCGCCAGCTCCTCGCCGACGGGTCCGCCGAGGGCCTCCCCCACCGCCTGGGCGGCGATCACCGGGCCGGCACCGGCGGCGATGCATGCCGCCAGCAGGTCGGCGGCGAGCGGGAGTTGGCGTGCGGCCCGCGCGGTGTCGACCTCCGCCACGCGGCTCCCCTCCGGTTGGTGCCGGCGCCACCGCCACAGCGCCGCGCCGGTGACCAGCCCCAGCAGGGCCCCGGTGAACCCGCCGACCAGCACCCAGGCTCCGCACACCGCCCCGGCCGGGGGCAGCCATCGCCGTACGGCGCCCACAAGGCCGTAGGGCTGCCTGGGTGTCACCGCGAAGTGCGGGGCCAGCAGCTCGGCCACCCGACGCCGCGCCTGGCGTCGGCGCCGGACCAGGTCCAGCCGGTGGACCGACCAGCCCAGGGCCGTCACCGCGGCCACCGCCACCCCCAGCCTGTGGACGACTTCCCCGCTCATACTGCCTCCGCTCCCCGCACGATCCGGGCCGCCCACCACACCCCTGCCGCCTCGAACACCGCCCCGGCCACGAGGCAGCCCAGCCCGGCCCCGGTGTGCAGCAGGACCCGCAACGGGTGGGCACCCATCGCCGCGCCGAGCAGCAGCCCGAGGGCGGGCAGCGCGGCGAGCAGCAGTGCGGTGGTCCTGGCACCCGCCAACTGGGCGCGCAGGTCGGCTCGTTGGTCCTGTTCGGCACGCAGGGCCCCGTCCAGCCGGTCCAGGCCGGCCGCGAGTCCGGCGCCCTGGTCCACGGCCACCCGCCAGCACGCGGCGAGCCCCAGCAGACCTTCGGCGCCCGGTTGCCGGGCCGCCGCGGCGAGTGTGCCGGGCACGTCTCCGCCGAACCGGGCCGCGGCGGCCACCGCCGGCTGCGCGTCCCCCAGCCCGCCGGAGTCCCGCGCGGCCCGCAGCAGCGCCTCGCCGGGCTGCCGTCCGGCACGCACCTCCCCGGCGAGGGCACCGCACAGGGCGATCACCGCGTCCGCTCGCCGCTCCCTGGCCCGCCGGGCCTGCCGGGCCAGCCGCACCCGTCGCAGCACCGGCACTCCGGCCGCCCCCGCGAGGGCCGGGATCACCGAGGCGCCCAGCAGTGCGAGCAGCAGCCCGGCGGCGAGCGACCACCATTCGGCACCCAACCGGTCGTACCGCCGCCGGAGTTCGCCGAGGGCCTGCTCCCAGGAGGGCGGTCCGGTGGTCACCACTCCGCCGCCCGCGAGCAGCAACCGTGCCCGCCGCGTCCCGTAGTGCCGCCCCCCGAGCACCCACACCGCGCCCCCGAGGCACACCGCAGCCGCCACCCACATCTCACCCACCCCCATCTCACCCATCGCTCCGGTCACTCCGATCACTCCCGAACCCGCCCGTTCCGCCGAGCAGTCGCCGCAGCCGTTCCCAGCCGTGCTCCCTGGCGAAGGCCCGCTCCCCCCAGCGCAGCGCGGGTACCGTCCGCACCAGCCCCGTGGACTCCCGCTCCAGCACGTGCACTTCGGCGATCCGGCGCCGCCCGGACCGGTCCCGTGCGAGATGGAGCACCACGGAGACCGCCGCTGCCAGCTGGCTGTGCAGCGCGGCCCGGTCGAGCCCGGCCGCCGTGCCGAGCGCCTCCAGACGGGCCGGTACGTCCGCGGCGGCGTTGGCGTGGACAGTGCCGCAGCCGCCCTCGTGGCCGGTGTTGAGCGCGGCCAGCAGGTGCACCACCTCGGGGCCGCGCACCTCCCCGACGACCAGCCGGTCGGGCCGCATGCGCAGCGCCTGCCGGACGAGGTCCTCCAGGGTGACCAGGCCCGCGCCCTCCTGGTTGGCGGGCCGGGTCTCCAGCCGTACGACGTGCGGGTGGTCCGGTCTCAGCTCGGCCGAGTCCTCGGCGAGCACGATCCGTTCGCCCGGTCCGACCAGGCCGAGCAGGGCGCTCAGCAGGGTCGTCTTGCCGCTGCCGGTGCCGCCACTCACCAGGAAGCTCAGCCGGGCCGCCAGCAGCGCGCGCAGGATCCGGTCGCCGCCGGGCGGCACGGTGCCGGCCGCGACGAGTTCGTCGAGGGTGAACGCCCGGGGCCGTACGACCCGCAGGGACAGGCAGGTGCAGCCGACGGCCACCGGGGGCAGCACGGCGTGCAGCCGGGTCCCGTCCAGCAAGCAGACCAAAACACACGTGCGATTCGCGGAGGGCCCCGACATCATGGATCCAGTGATCACTACGGAGTACGACGGTTGCGGGCGGTGCCTGGTGGGTGTGCGCCGGCTCTCGCGGAAGTCAGACGCGTCTAACAGCCCCGAGAAGCAGTTAGAGCAGGTCCTCAAGGCCACAGAGGCTGTAGGTGGTCACGTCATCGCGTGGGCGGATGACTGGGAAGTATCCGGCGCTACCGACCCTTTCACGAGGCCAGGGCTTGGCCCTTGGCTCCGTGGCGAGGCTGGCCCCTACTCGGGCATCGTCGGAGCAGCAGTCGACCGGATCGGCCGCAATCAGCGAGACGTGCTCAACACCGCATACGCAATCCACGAGTCTGGCCGCCTGCTCATCACCTACGGCCACGATGGCCCGTGGAATCTCGACGACACCAACGACGAGATGCGTCTTTCCATGGAGTCATTTGGCGCACAAATGGAGTTGCGAGCCATCCAGAAGAGAAACCGCGAAGAGACCGTACGGGCTCGCGCCGCCGGGCAGCCGAAGCAAAAGAACCGCTACGGATATCGCTTCGTGCGACTGACTCCGACCGGAAGAGTTGACCACGTAGAAATCGACCCCATTCCGGCCAAGATTCTCCGAAAGGTCACAGAAAGGATCTTGGCCGACGAAACTGGAACGATAACCGTGCACACGGAAGCCGGACGCCTGAGCCGTGAGGGAATCCTATCGCCGGGGGATTACCGCAACAAAGCCAACGGTCGTGAAGTAAAGGGAAGCCCCTGGAGTACGGACACACTAAAGGAGTTGCTGACAGGAGAGGGATCTCTCGGTTACCTGATGCACAAAGGGCGCCCCGTAATCGGCCCCGACGGGCATCCTACGCGACTCGCTCCCCCTCTATGGGATCGCGCAATTCGCGATGCATTGATCAAGAAGACTGCCCCCAAACAGGAAAAGCCTCGAACCCCGAAGGGAACTTACCTCCTTACGGGAATGGCTTTCTGCGGGAATTGTGACGAAAAGGCCCACATCAGGAGGACCAAGCGAAGCATGCCGAAAAGCGCATACTGCTGCAATGCGCGCCTCCGTGGAGTGCCCGCGTCCAAGGACTGCAAACCCGCACCTGTAATTACTTGCGAGCGGCTTGACCAGGAGGTCACCAATTGGTTTCTCTCTAGGTACGGCAGCGGACAACTCATGAAGCGTCAATACGATCCCGGCACTGGGTACGCCGCTCGCATCGCAGAGCTAGAGGCAGACCGTAAACGTCTTCGCGACGACCGGTCAGCAGGTTTGTACGACGCCGACGACGACGCAGAATGGTACCGGAAGGAGTATGCGCGAATGGGGCGGGAAATATCTGAATTGAAGAAGCTTCCTGACCGGCCCGCAGGCATGCGCTTGGTGCCCACGGGAAAGACAGTCATGGATGAATGGAATAACGCCAAGGACAACGTGGCCCGGCGTGAACTCCTGAATGGGTTTGAGGTACGCGTGGAGATCTTCCCCACGAACGCCGAAGAACGCATTCGGATTACAGGTGCCGACATTCATTCTCAGGCCGCCTAGCACCGCCAAAGTGGGCCCCGGGCAAGGGGACAGGCTTGCCCGGGGCCCACTTGCAGCCTTAGTACCTAAATTGGAGCGACGGCAGAATATAGAGGATCGTCAAACCCGTTCGCGTCTTGAATTCCACAGACTCTAGCTTCAATCGACAGGGCACAGAACGCGAATCGCCATTGGCTGACATCTTGATCATCTCTTCGGGATTCCACATGTCGGAGCTGAAAAAGAATTCTCCGATCTCGGTTTCTCCGGACAAGATGAAGGTGATTCCCGCATCGGTAACATCCCTCACCAGGATCTCAACGACAGGAGATTCGGTCAGTACTTCCCATCGACCACGTGGGGAATCCTCGATGCCCCGCACTTCGCCGCCCAGCTTACGCGCCGTTACCTGCGCTACGTCTCGGGAATCTGTCGTCACACGCCATTCATGCAGCACCTCTCTTCGACCGCTGAGTACGCGGTCCGAGTGGAAGTGTCCCGCATATTCCCTACGCGGCATAATCCCACCCCTCGGCAGCCAAGTCCCTTCTGATTTCTCTCAGTGCTGCGAGATCTTCAGCGATGCCACACGCAATTTCTGCTTCTGCCGGCGAGTGCCCGGAGCCGACATAGCGCCAGGCTGATTCCGTGACGGTCTCTCGGCCCTCCAGGGCGAGCAAGCCGCCGCCCTGGTAGTCCGCCCGCACCGCTCGCAGCGCCCCGTAAGTGGTGGAGTACTGGCGTGATTTGGTGAGCACGTGGCCCCGGTAACCGAGCGCGTGAGCCCAGGCCCGCAGGTTCAGCGCCTCCAGCTCTGGCAGGCCGCCCAGGCGCCAGCAGGTGGCCATGAGCGCCCGCAGGTGGGCATTCACGGGGGCAAGACGGATGCTGTCGAAGTCCTGTATCCGGTAGTCGATGCCGCCCGAGTCGCCGACGCTCTTGGAAACGTATTTCGCGACGTAGGCCGCAACGGCGCTATCGGTCACGGCCGATTCGGTGAATGCGTCGCTGCGGATCGCGTGTGCGTCGCGCTGTTTGCCCCACTTGATGACCCGCTCACCGGTCGCAGGGGAATACGGGGTGTGTACCTCTACTTGGTCCGCAGCCGACCACACGGCATCTGACAGCAAGTCAGTTGTGGCCCACAGGGGCGGGGGCGACGAGGGACCGTCGGGCCCGTCGAGCCGGATAACCGCATGGAAGTGAACGGCGCCCCGGTCCTGGTATTCGGCGACTTTGGCAAAGGAGAGGGTCAGGTGTTCCCGCAGGCGGGTTTGCGTGATTCCTGCCGCCGTCGCCAAATGCCGCCTGAGCATGTGGCAATAGCGATTCCATAACTTGCCGGCGGAGGCGTGCCAGAGGACGTGTCCGGGGTAGTCGTAGCAGTCCCGGCACAGGGGTTGGCCCACCATGGAGTCGCTGTCGGTGTGCTTCTGACCGCAGCCCAGAGGCCGCCCGTGTTCGCAGACTCCGCCGTCCCGACGAGGACGGCACACCCCGCCGTCGTCAGCACGGTGGACAGCGCCGAATGAGGGAGCCGTGAGGGTGACGAAGAGCCGGGGGTGATGCCGAACGCCGTCAGCGACGCCCTTACCGCCGAGCAGGCCTGAGCGGACCAGATGGAACGTGTCGCCCGCGTGCAGATACGAGCAGGGCTCACAGCGCGTCTCGCGCCGGTTGCGGCACCGTACCGGCATCCGGCCGCCGGGTTCGCCGCTGGTGTCGTAGTGCCGCAGCACTTCCCCCGTGACGGCATCACGGGTCGTGGTGTGCCCGGCAAGGTAGATCGGGTGAGCGCACCCGCCAATGGACTTGATCTGATCGAGCCAGCGCGAGAATCCGGGTTCATGGACGAGCCGGATAAGGTCACGCTCGGTAGACGAAAGAAGGCGCAGACGCTCAGCCTCATTGAGGACTGAGCGCCGCGCCTCATCCGATATCACAGACATTCGGAGGCCCCCTTTCACGAGGAATAGGCGCGGCATTCATGGATTGACTCCGTCTTTGTCTCTACTCGGCTACGGCTTCAGCTCTGCTCGAATGATCTACGAAGAGTGTTTTGTGTTTTCGAGAGGCCCGAGGACAGTGCGACCGATTTCATCAGGGCCAGAGATAGGATTCCTTCACCCAGCCCCACCGTCCCGCGTTCGGCCCGCTGGTGACCTTGCCGTATCCCCAGTCGAATTTCTTGTTGCAGTACTCGGTGAAGTGCACGCCCTTATACAGGGTTCCGAGAGACGTGTAATTCGTTCCCGGACCACTGCGCAGGTTCACAGCCGTCGTGGTGGCCTCCTTCTGCGGGTAGGCCCATTCCCAGTCACATGCCCTGGGGAGGGCCGACGCCGAAGCAGTCGGGGCAGCGACCAGGGCGCCACCGATGAGAAGAGCGGTCGCGGCAGCGGCACCCACGATGCGCGTAGTGATGTTCATTCTTGTTCTCCTTGTTGATTCAGAGAGGTCAGCCGGTAAATAGGCCAACCATGGCCGAAACGATTTCCATCACGGGGTACGAAAACGGCGTCATTGCCAGCAGGAACCCGAACAGAGAAATCAGGGTTGCCTGATACCAGCGGATTTCCCGTGACCGCGCGGTAAGGACCACATACAGGAACAGGTACGAGTCGATGACCCATATCTGTGTCTGCGTCATTCCGCTGCACCTCCTTTCTCGAAAGTCACGGGGTCGGGCTGTGTCAGGAACGGGTTCACCGGGGGGTCCATCCGGGCGATCCCGGCCGCATCGGCGGTAGTGACGAGACGGGAACGGGCGCGCATCCACCGGCCGCCCATGGCGACCACGGCAACGCCCTGTTCGTCCTCGGTGATACTCAGGGCGGTGATCACGGCATCCGGATTGATGTCCCCCAAGGTCATCTCGGCTGACGCCTCGTCGTGCGCGCGGTGGGCGACACGTCCGCCGAGCTGGGCCCGCAGCGCGGTGACGCGGGAGCCGATGTCGGAGCCGACCCGCTGTCCCGCGATGACCAGGTGGACACCGAGCGCCGCGCCGAGCTGGGCGACCCGCAGCAGCAGCGTTCCGCACTGTTCCGCCTCGTCCTTCGAGGCCCGAGAGCCGTCAGTGAGGTACAGCTCTGCCAGCTCATCCACCATCACGACGAGGGGTACCGGCCGCTGTTCCTCGGGCAGTTCCCAGACGGACCGCTTACCCCACGCACGGCAGCGACTCATGCGCGCCTGAATCTCTTCCACCACGCCGGACAGCAGACCGACCGCCCCCGTCCGGTCGATGGCCAGCGCGGAGAGCCGCCCGCCGAACAGGCCAAGTTCCATGCCGCCCTTGCAGTCGATACCGACCAGGGCAACTGACTGAGGTGCCAGCGCAAGCACCAGCGCCGCCAGGAGCGACGATTTCCCGGACTGTGTGGCGCCCGTGATCAGCCAGTGCGGCACGCGCCGCAGGTCGATCACCCACGGCTCGCCGTCCTCGATTCGGCCCACGTCCGCCGACAGCAGCTCCGCAGCCGGCGCACGGACAGACGTGAGGTCACCGGTCAGCGGATCAAGGGCCGTGACATGGATCAGCACCTGTCCCCGACGCGGGGAGGTGACCCGCACCCCGTGCACGTGCCAGGCGTGTTCCATGGCACGGGCCGCCGCGAAGTACGGCGCCGGAGTCTGCCCCGGATGCAGCAGCACCCGCAGCGTCAACCCGGTTTTCGTCGGCACCGGCCACGAGAGCCGAGGAGGCCTGGGCCGCAGCGCCTGCCCCTGCACCACGAGATCACGGCCGATCACCCGGCGGTCCGGCGACGTGCTCACCGACAACCCGTTGAGCTGCGTCAGCCGCCGCCAGGTCGTCAGGATGCGCAGCGCGGTTCCGGGGTAGCCGACCAGCCACCACCTCCACGGCCACCGCCTCACCGGGATGCCCCGAGCCGCAAGACGCGGTTCCCACCAGCGCTGTGTCACCACGCCCACCAGGAGCAGCGCCATCAGGACCCAGACCACCGGGGACGCAGGCATCAGCCGTCCCCTTCCTTGGTCCGGGCCAGGACCAGCCGGGCGCGCATCATGGCCGTCTCGGCGTGACGAGCCGTCAGGCCGAGGAGGAAGCGAAGGGTGGGGATGTCGTCGGACGTAGCGAGCAGCGCCTCAGCGCCGGCCAGCGTCCGCAGGTCCCGCAGCAGCGAGCCGAAATGCCCGTCGACGCAGAACACCGGGTCGTCGCGGTCCGCAACCTCCCCGTCGTCCGCCTCGTCAGCGCCGACCGCCGCCCGCATCTCCTTGGCCATGCGGGCAGCCTCGTCAGCGATCACGGCCGCGCACGGGTCCTTGCACGCGAACACCTGTGACTCATTCGCAGGCGACCGACCCACCGGAATCGAGGTGATCTTCGCCGTGAGGAAGTCTGCGTTGCACACCACGCAGGCCATGCCGTCCGCCTGCCGGGCGTTCAGGTGCCAGAAGTACCGTTCCATCACGCGTCACCGCCCGCCGACTTTCCGCGCGGGCCGGCCGCCGGAGCCGTCGAGGCGGGAGCGCCACCGGAGCCGGACACGGGTGTGATCGCATCGGCCCGGTAGGTGGTGCCGCTACGGCCGTCCACCGCCCAGTCGTTGGCCCACAGGTTCGTGACCCTGACCTCACTGCCCTCCGTGAGGCCCTGCGGCTGTCCGCTGGTGACAACGTGAACGACGTCTGTACGCCGTCCCTCCGCCTGCCGCACCGACAGGCCCGTGATCCACAGCGGGTTTCCCTCACGATCCCTACGCGTCTCTCCTTCCGGCGTCGTACGCGGTTCCGGAGCGATCACACAGCGGATCGCGCCGAGCCGAGCAACATCAATCGGCTTGTTGTCCAAGGGGATTCACCTCTCTCCAGTACATCACGCACCCAGCCACTCATCCGGATGAGTTGGGGCGATCATCTTGACTCGCCATCGAAGCAGGGTCAACCACTTATCCGGATGAGTGAAGCAGGGGTGTGCGGCAGAGGGTCAACCACTTATCCTCATGAGTGCGCGGCGTATACCAGGCGGCACTGACAACGACCACTGACCAGCAGCTCAGCTTGAAGCCGTACGAGTACTCACACCCCCCGACCCGCGAAGGACACGAGCCATGGCAGCCCGAGAGCACATCGAACGCGCCCCGTCCATGTACTTGCAGGTAGCTCAGCGCATGGCCACCGACATCAAACGAGGTCGCTACCAGGCCGGCGATCTCCTGCCGTCCGAGTCGGAGATGGTGAAGATGTACGGCATCGGCAAGCACACCGCGCGTGCCGCCGTCGCCGAGCTGCGCCGCATGGGACTGGTTGAGTCCTTGCAGGGCAAGGGCAGCAGGGTACTTCCCACCGGCGGAGTTCTCCCCGCCACCCGCGTTGACCGGTCCATCCAACGCAGTACGAAGGGCAGTTGGCACCTGCCGGAGATGACAGAGACGGAACCGCCCGCCGTCACCAGGACCGCGCTGGACGGCCCCCCCGCACTGCTACTGGACCAGCAGGACCAAGACGCCATCAACGTAGACCGCCTGATCCACGACCCGGCCACCGGCGCCCGCATGGCCCACCGTGTTCTGATCCCGATGGCCACCGCCGCCGAGGTGCCCACTCTGGCCGAGCAGCCAGACGCCGAGATCATCGACCTGTACCGGCAGCTTGCCGAAGCCGGACTCCGCCTGTCGTTCACCGAGCACGTCACCGCCCGCGCCCCCTATCCCGACGAGCGGACCGCACTCGGACTCAGCGACGCCAGCCCCCTCCTGATCACCTACCGCGTGACCACCGACGCGGACCAGAGCCGCCCGTTGCTGTGCGAGGAGTTGAAGGCCCCCGCCGCCATGTGCCAGCTCACCTACCCCGTGACCCCGACGAAGTCAGCCGTCAAGCGCGCCGCCCGCCAACGATCCGAATCGGAGTAACTTCTCTTTACTTACTCAAGGGCGCGCCTTCGGCGCGCCGGGGCGGCCCTGCCGCCCCGGCCGGGCGTGCGGCCTTCGGCCGGTCCCGTCCGGGCGGCAGCCGCCCGACACCACCACCGCACCCGACCAAGCAGAGAAGCCCCCCGTGGAATCGTCGCGGGGGGCTCTGTCGTCTGCTCTGTCGGCCACCGGGGATAGTGAGCTACACGGCCGCCAGGCCCCGCACTCCCCCATCACGGGCCCCAACTCGGCACGGTGGCCACAGTGGTTCACCAAGGGCGCCAACGCCGCTCACCGTGGCATCCAGTGCCGTGACGAACGGGGTTGCGGGCGGTGGTACCAGGGGCGCTACAGCGCACCCCTGGACCCCGCCCACGCGTGGCAACCTCACGCGCGAACAAGGTTTCGTCATGGTCAAGATCCGTGCGCGCGTGAGGTCACCACGCACACGATCTCACACGGTGCCGCCGTCGTCAGGAGCTGTAGCCGACGACCCGCAGTCAGCCGGCACCAAGACGCCGAGGCAGCCTCACCCGCTAGTTCCGGCAGGTCCGTGCGTGCCTCTCAGCGGCGAACCGAGCAGGACCCGCACCCGTGATCAGGATCGGCCGCCGGCACCCCTCACACCGTATGAACTCCCCACGCCGATCCGTCTCGACCCACACACGCGAGCCCGCCGCCGTACGCCAGTCATCCCGCCCCATCCCGTCTGCCCTTCCCTCTCGTTCCAGCACTCGCGCAAGCAACCGAGCGCCCTCCGGACACAGCCACACCACCGGCTCACCGTGCGCCCCCGCATGGGGCACCGCTCGCACCGCCCGTGCGTCCATGCCTAATTCGCCTAACCTGTCGTTCAGTTCCTGGGCCGCCTCGTCCGCCTCACGCCAGCCTGACAGGTAGTCAACTCCCGGCACGAACACAGCATCGTCAGGGCCGCCGTACCCCGCCCCCGGAGCGTTCACCATCGCACACCTTTCCGGCCCCCTCCCCGCCGTCCCCGGAGGCCACCCCGTTCGAGATCGAACATATTTCCGCAAAGGCCAAATAGGCCAGCAGACTATGCCCCTGCATGCTGCGAGCACACGGCTACACACAGTCAAAATCTGAAACGCCACTAACAAACACAAGATCTACACATTTCTGCCACATGCTCAACGCAAGCCAAGTGGACACACAGGAAGCGGCCCCCTCCCCGCCATCGAGACAGAGAGGGGGCCACCCATCACTTCAACCCTCCGGAGTGGCGAGTCAGTAGAGGTACGCCTCCGTGACCCACCCGACATAACCGCCCGGCAGGCCACCAGCCGAATCGGTCTGCAACATCACCTCGTCCCAGACCTGGCCCGTGCCGTCGTAGGCGGAGGTGACGACCTGCACCAGCTGCCCCTCGTAGATCAGGCCGAGTATCGTCCGATCGGTTCCCGGGCCCGTGCGCACCCGCAACCCGTCGACCGTCGCCGACTTGAACACGGACCGGTCCGTGTTGTACGTCGTGCCGCTTCCGCCCGTCCGGCCGGACGAGTACCCCGGATCCGGGATCATCGCCGATGCCGTCGAGACGCCCACCAGGCCGACGCCGGCCACCAGCGCCCCCGACACCACCAGCGTCCGCAGTGCCTTACGCCCCATGATCGAAATCCCTTCGACTCGAAGAGGACGAGCAGCCACCGACCCATCAGCCGCTAGCCACTCATCCGGATGAGTGGCTAGCATCCATCGCCACCCCTGAGGAGGTCAACCACTTATCCGGATAAGCTGCCGCGACTGGAGTTCGGTGCAGGCAGTACGACGAAAGCCCCGACGCATCCTCTCCCAAGGCGGAGACGCGACGGGGCCTTCGTTGACGCGACCTTGTAGGCGGTACGCAGGTCAAGCAGTTCAGACGACGCCGAACCCTCCGGCCTGGACGCACCTCATGAAGGAAGAGAACGCATCGGCGGGGAACTCCAGCACCGCGCCAGCAGGCGTCTTGGAGTCGCGGACGGGGACCACACCGCGCGAGGCGGCGAGGTTCGTGGCGACCTCAATGCAGTTGCCGCCGTTGTTGCTGTAAGAAGACTTGAACCAGCGGGGGGATTCGGTCGTCACGGGGTGCCCTTTCGTACCTGGCTGATCATGGCCACAGATGCCGCCTGAGAGAGCGATTCGGCCTGTAGTTGATGGTAGGCCGTCAGCATGGGCAGCACGGAGGGGGTTTCACGGTCGAGATGCCCCTGAGCTTGCGACTCGGCATAGGCGACCAAGGATCGGTCAGGGAGCGTAAGCAGGTTCACTGGTAGGTCGAACGGACGACGCTCGCCTATGTCGAACGGCGCAACCTGTAGCACCGTGTTAGGGCGAGCGGCGAACTCGACCAAGCTTTCAAGCTGAGCATCCATGACCTCACGGCCGCCGACGGGTCGCCGGATGCAACTTTCGTCCATGACGACGAACATCATGGGAGGGCGAGGGTGCTCTAGCGCTTCCTGTCGCTCCGCCAGGAACGAGACACGTTCAGCAGCTTGCTCGGGCGTGATGGCACCGCGCTGCACGGCGCTGTCCGCCAGGACCCGCGCGTATGCCGGCGTCTGCAACAGACCGGGCACGATCCCGATTTCGTACAGCCGGATCTCTACCGCTCGCCCCTCGTAGCCAACGTACTCCGGGAAGCCCTCCAGCAAGGCACCATGGCGAATCTCGCGCCACTTGCGTTCGAACATGTCGCCCGTGCCGAACGCTAGGTCTGCACTACGCGAGAAGCGCAAGGTCGGCATCTTCCGACCAGTTTCGACCGATGAAATATGCGAGCTGGAATATTCCATCTTGGCTGCTAAGTCCTCCTGCCTCCAGCCCTGTTCCTCTCGTGAGCTGCGTAGAAGCGCCCCGAAGGCTGCTTGGGGCGAGCTGTCTGCATCCAACTCCCGTCGGTTCAAGGGACCTTCACCAACCTTTCTTCCGCCTCTGACAAGTTGAATGGTTCCCGACTGTAGGCCACGCTGAACCGCCCTGGTAGTGGAAGCACTACGGAGAGGAGCGGTCGTGTCTGGCAAGAACGACCCCGCCCAGTGGCAGGGGCCCCCGCACGTTCCCAGCCCTGGCACGCTCGTGGTGGACGTGCATGATCGGGTCGGCGAGTTCCGGGGCGTGGCGTACGGATACTGGTTCCTGCGTCCGGTCACGGGCGGCAAGGAATGGTCGGTTGCCCCGGATGAGGTACAGCCGGCGAGCCCCGCGCAGCGCTTGCAGGCCGAGACTGCCCGCGCGAATGCGCGTAGCCGGGGTGAGCTGCTGTGAGTATCCGAACCCGCCGCAACTTCGCCTCTTCCAACATGACCAGCCAGCCGGATCCAGCGGGCTACTGGTGCGAAGTGCTCGCCGAGGGACTCGTATACGGCACGGGCCAGACGGCGCGATACGTCTTAGGTACCTTCCAGACCATTTCCCCCATGCTCGCGCTGCGGTGGCTCCGTGGCGAGGCACGGCGCATTGCCGATCGACTCGACCCCGACCCGGCACATTCGCCGTGGTTCGTGCCGACCGAATGCGAAGCGGCACCCGAACACGACTGCCCCACCGAGTTACGTGTGTGGTGCGAGGGACGAGAAGACCAGCGCGCGGCCCGTGATCGCATCAAGGCCGGCGACCCGCTGATCGTCGTGGTCCCCGACGCGGACTGTCTCTACACGCTGTCCGTCTGGCCCATGCGGAAGAACTTCGATTCCCCCAGCCCCCGCCCTGGTTGTGCGAGCCACAGGAAGACCGCTCAGGCGGGTTGGCCACCACGACCAGGGCGGGCCACCAGTGCAGCCCCAGAGTTCCGCTGCTCTGAGACTCCGCCCTCGCCACATTGATTCGCTCTGTGACGGGGGCGGGCACTACCCCCGAGCCCGACCCGGCCGGGATCGCCCAGCAGAAAGGGACGCGGAGATGACCGCGACCACAGAACACAACACCAGAGAGCCCGAGACCGGAAGCAACACCGAAACCGCCGAGCCGACCGCCCCGGACGACCAGGACGACAACGAGCACCAGGACGACGCCGCCGCATCGCTCGGCGGATACCTGCTGCTCATCGGATAACGGCAGCCGTCCGGCCCCGGAAGCCCACACACCGCAAGCGGAAGGAATCAGCACGGTGACGACACTCCTTGAACCGCCCGCCGCATCCCCGACCGCCGGCATCCAGTCCCTTGAACTGGAGATCACCGGTAAGTGCCAGCTCACGTGCACGCACTGTCTGTCCGAGTCCAGCCCGCAGGCAACACACGGAACGATGACCCTCTCGGAATGGCGCACGGTGATCACGGACGCCGCTGCACTCGGCATCCGGACCATCCAGCTCATTGGAGGTGAGCCGACCGTTCACCCGCACTGGCAGGAGTTCACCGAACTGGGCTTGTCACTCGGGCTGCACGTCGAGGTGTATTCGAACCTCTACCACGTCAAGCCCGAGTGGTGGGACCTGTTCACCCGCGAAGGCGTGACGCTCGGTACGAGCTACTACAGCGACGACCCCACCGAGCACGACAAGATCACAGGGCGGAAGGGGAGTTACGTCCGCACCCGGTGCCACATCCGCGAAGCCGTGAACCGAGGCGTGACCATCCGGGCCGGGATCGTTGACATCCTGCCGGAGCAGCACGCAGCCGAAGCCCGCGCCGAGCTGGAATCCATGGGCGTGAAGCACATCAACACTGACCGAGTGCGCGCCGTCGGGCGCGCCGCACTGCCCGGCACGAAACCTACGTTGGGCGAGATGTGCGGACGGTGCACGCGCGGACGTGCCGCCATCCTCCCGAACGGGGACCTTGCCGGTTGCGTGCTCTCGCGCGACTTCCCGGCGGGCAATGTGCGGGAAACCCCGCTCGCCGAGCTGTTTCGCGGGAAGGCATGGGGGGAGCTCTCGGCAAGCATCCCTCCCCCGCGAGCGAACGCGTGCCCGCCCGACGACAGCGGGGATTGCGACCCCGCCAACACCGAAGCGTGTGACCCCGCGTTCTGACTTGGAAGGCCCCGCAACATGGATTGGCATGGCAAGGCGAGCACCCTTGCGGACCGAGTGACCGACCCGGATTCGCGGTGGCTTGCCCCCGTGGTGCGCGTCGCACGTCACCAACTTGTCCCGCGCTGGTGGGACGTGGACGACTCGGGACGATGGGTACTGCGAGACGGACCGAGCGACCCGGAAGCGTGGGCGGAAGCCGCCTACGCGGACCGCTCGCTGATCACCAGGGTGGGCACGCTGCACGCCGACCAGGCCGAGCCCGACGCCCAGCCCGAGGGACGGCCCACGTCGTCCGCCACGTTGCCGAGCTTGGTCGTGCGGATGCTGCGGCACGGCCGACTCGGCGAGGGACTGTCTCTGCTGGACTTGGGGACGGGTGCCGGCGGGCTCACGGCATACGCCTGTCACCGGTTTGGAGACGCGTGCGTGACGAGTCTGGACGTGGACGCCTACCTAGTCAGCGCGGCGGGCGAACGGCTTGCATCCATGGGCTATCACCCGAAGATGATCACGGCGGACGCCACCGAGCACGTGCCAGGGTCGTACGACCGGATCGTGTCGACAGTGGCACTGTCTCCGGGGCCGGGTCTCCGGGCGGTACTCGGCGCGCTGGAACCCGGCGGGCGGATCGCAACGACGCTCGCGTGCACTTCCCTGATCATCACCGGATGGAAGCACCGGAACGGGGATGTGGTCGGGCAGGTGGAGCGGGATATGGCGGGCTTCATGATCACCCGGTCCGGTGACGACTACCCACCTGCCCTTGCCGACCTGTTCGCTCTCGCCCGCGACGCGAACGGGGAGCAGACGAGCACCGGCCGTTACCCCGTGGTGGACGTGGCGAATGCATGGGAACTCCGTTCCATGCTGGAAGTAACCACGCCAGGCGTCGAACTCGGCTACAAGACCAGCGAGCGGCACAGGACTGCCTACCTGGTACACCCCGACGGTTCATGGGCGCGCGCGTCCGCCGAGTGGATCGACCCGCCCGAGGTGCACCAGAGCGGCCCGCAACGGCTCTGGGATGCGCTGGAACGCATCCGGAACCGACTGAATGCGGAGGGCGCATTGCCGCTACTCGGTGCGCAAGTCCGCATCACGCCCGATGGCGTGTGCCATCTATCCCGTGGTCGATGGCACGTCTCCATGGGCGCCCTGTAAGCCCGGCACACCGCAGTTTCCCCACCCCTGGGTGTGCTGGTCGGTGACGCGGCCCGAGCGTCACCACACCGCCCGTCCGTGTGCTGCCCCCGTGGCGCGCGGGCGGGCTCCGCGCTAGTCGCCCTGGTACTCGTTCTCGCCCCGCTCAACGGGACCGGCAACGAACGACCCCTTGCCCCACCGGGTCTCGACGAGCCCCTTTTCCCGAAGGATGCGCACCGCCCGGCGGGCAGTCTCCCGCGCTACGCCGTGCCGCTCGCACAACTCCGCTTCTGAGGAAATCGGGTCCCCCGGACGCTTGCCCTTGATCTCTTCCGTAAGAGCGTCCAACACATCCATGTAGGGGGCTCGCGGGGCGTGCGGATTCTCGGAGCGCTCGGGCATGGGCAGAGCGTAGACAACGGGCCGATCCTGAGCGACTTAGACGGGCAGATGAGCTAGACAGGTAGACGAGTTAGACGTGTTGGCTTAGCGTGATGCCCCGAACACGAAAACGCCCCGACAGACCGATTAGGCCCGGTCCATCGGGGCTTGCCGAGACAGCTTCAAGGGAGCTGAAACGACCATGCGCGATGGTATCGCCCGCGCCCTTACCTGGGTGCTCTCCGTCTTTACCCCTCGCCGGCCCGGACGCCACAGCGCCGAATACTTCGCCGGACGCACCGCAGTGCCCGAACCCGCCCCCGTAAGCCCGTGGTCCCGCCCGTGGGCCAGGCCGTCCTCTCAGGAAGTCCGAGCCATCTTCAAAGACGAGTGGGCACAAAGATTGCCCGCCGTACAACGTGAACGGCTCTGGGCCAGCCAGTTCGCAGCGCTCGGGGTGGACTACGACTTTCCGACCATGGGTCTCCGCAGCGTCGTGACGCGAGAGAAGGTGGCCGCGTGACCGCCTCTCGATTCGTCGCCGCACTGCTCGGATCCGAACCCGTTCACGAGCCTTCCGGCGCGGCGTGCTGCCGCTGTCACCAGTGGACATACGCACCCGTGGCCGTCCGGCACATCGAGCGCCCGAGCGGCCCTGGAGTGACCCTGTATGCATGCCCGAGCCATGCCGTCGAGTTCACGCACGGTCCTACCTCTGGTGAACTGGAGCGGGGCGCGTGAGCACCGAAGAGTGATCACAAGTCGTCCAACCCGCTGACCACCAACCACCAGGCCCCGCCCGGCACTTCTTGCCAGGCGGGGCTTCAGTTTCGCATCACAGGCCCCACGTTCACGGGGTAGGGTGTGTTTAGTTCTGCTTCCTGTCGGGCAGCCGTGCGTCCGCCCAGGGCCGTGCGTCGTCCAGCCGGCGTCCGGCCACGGAGGCCAGGCGCTGCGCGAGGCGTCGTACGGCGGCGGCGTCGGGGAAGGCGACCGGTGTCAGTTCCAGGCCGCCGCCCCGGTCGACCCAGACCCGGTCCGGGGCGGACACCAGCACGTCGGTGACGTCCTGGTCGGCGAGCAGCGGCTCCAGGGGGCCGGTGCCGACGAGTTCGGACCTCAGGTGTTCGGCCGCGCCGAGCACTTCGGCGTCGCCGAGCACGCGGCCCTGTTCGCGCAGTGCCTGGGCCACCCGCGCGGGGGTGGGTTCGGCGCCGCTTTCCGCCAGCCGGCGCCGGACGCCGTCGAGCAGGGCCGCGCCGTCGGCCCGGCCGAGTCCGGGAAAAGCGCCGGGAGGAGTCATCGCGCGTCTCCCGCCTCGGCCAGGGTCCGCTCCCAGAAGTTCGCGCAGAAGCGGGCCAGGGGGCCGCGTCCGGTCGCTGCGGGCGGTTTCGCCCCGCCCTGCGGGCGGAGCAGCGCCGGTTCGACGGGAACCTGGCCGGCCAGCGGCAGGCCCAGCAGCCCGGCCACCTCCCGGTCGTCGAAGCCGGGCGCGTACGGCCCGCGTACCGCCACCCGCAGGTCGCGTACGACCATGCCGACGGCGGCGGCGACGCGTCCCGCGGCGGCGACCGCCCGCAGTTCGGCGGGGACGACCAGCAACGCCAGGTCGAGCTGGGCGAGGGCTTCGGCGACCCCGTCGTCCAGGTGACGGGGCAGGTCGACCACGACGGTGCCGCCGCGCCGCCGGGCGGCGGCGAGCACCGCGCGGACGGCCTGGTGCGGGACGGCGACGCAGTCGCCGCGGTCCCAGCTGAGCACCCGCAGCGCGTGCAGTTCGGGCAGCGACTCCTCCAGGGCGCCGCCGCCGACCCGGCCGCGCGAGGCGGCGAAGGCGGGCCAGCGCAGTCCCTCGGTGCTCTCGCCGCCGAGGAGTACGTCGAGTCCGCCGCCGAGCGGATCGGCGTCCACGAGCAGGGTGCGCAGTCCCTCGCGCGCGGAGGTGACAGCGAGCGCGCAGGCGAGGGTGGACGCGCCGGCCCCGCCCCGGCCGCCGATCACCCCGACGGTGAGCGCCGGGCGGCCGACGCCCTCGGCGACGTCGGCGATCCGGTCGACCAGCCACTGCTCGCCGTCGGGCAGCATCAGGACGTGGTCGGCGCCGATCTCGACGGCCCGTCGCCACACCCCTGAGTCGTCCTGGTCGCGGCCGACCAGCACCACTCCGCGCCGGCGGCCGGCGCCGCGCACCCGGCGGGCGGCGTCGTCGCCCACCAGGACGAGCGGGGCCGTTTCCCAGCCGCCGCCGCGTTCCGGAACGCCGTGGTGGACCTCGGGCGTGGCACCGGCCGCCGCGCACAGGCGCAGCAGATCGTCCAGCAGTTCGGCGTCCTCGGTGACGATGAGCGGCCGACCGGGCCGGCTTGCCCCGGCGGGCGGCGGGTCATGGGTGACGGTTCCGGTCACGTGTGCTCCCCCTTCGCTGCGTGTTCCGCGCGGACCCCTGCGGTCACGCGATTCCCAGACGTGTGAAGAACCGGCATGCGGCCTCCATATGAGCGGCCGGCAGAAACCGGCCATACGCGCTCCGGCAATGGGAACCGGCCATGAACTCGCCGGCTCGGACCGCGCTGGAATCACGATGGGGCGAAGCTCGAAATCATGTGGATCTTGGTGGAAATCTGTGGACAACTCAGCGGCTGTGAATATTGATGTCACCCATACCGGTGACCCCTGCGCTGATCCCTGTACGACTTCCGCAGAGCAGCCCACTGATTACCCTGAGTAACAGATCATGGGCATGGCGAAACGGCGGCCGAAGCCGCCGGTCCGGAGCCTCGCGACTCCACAGAAAAGAGAAAACCCACCCGGACATGCGACGACCCCCGCCGGGGGGGAGAGCGGGGGTCGTCCCCACGGCCGACTCGGGGGGGGAGGAGTCGGACCGGGTTAGCACGGTCGCGAACGATCCGTGACTTCCATGGTGTACCCGAGAGCCCTCTCAGGCAAACCCACGCGCCCCACCTTACGCCGAATGGTGGGCGCCTATGCTCTGGGTCGTGGAAAACCACTCCTTGCCCCGCGCAGCAGCGTTCTTTGACCTGGACAAGACGGTCATTGCGAAGTCGAGCACGCTCACCTTCAGCAAGTCCTTCTACCAAGGCGGACTGATCAACCGCAGGGCCGCACTGCGTACCGCATACGCCCAGTTCGTCTTCCTGGTCGGTGGCATGGACCACGACCAGATGGAGCGCATGCGCGAGTACCTGTCGACCATGTGCCGCGGCTGGAACGTCCAGCAGGTGCGCGAGATCGTCGCCGAGACGCTGCACGACCTGATCGACCCGATCATCTACGACGAGGCCGCCTCCCTCATCGAGGAGCACCACGCGGCCGGACGCGACGTCGTGATCGTGTCCACCTCGGGCGCGGAGGTGGTCGAGCCGATCGGCGAGCTGCTGGGCGCTGACCGGGTGGTGGCCACGCGCATGGTCGTCGGCCCCGACGGCTGCTTCACCGGGGAGGTGGAGTACTACGCCTACGGCCCGACCAAGGCCGAGGCGGTCCGGGAACTGGCCGCCTCCGAGGGGTACGACCTCGACCGCTGCTACGCCTACAGCGACTCCGCGACCGACCTGCCGATGCTCCAGGAGGTCGGGCACCCGCGCGCCGTGAACCCGGACCGCGCGCTGCGCCGGGAGGCACTCGCGCGCGAGTGGCCGGTTCTGGAGTTCCGCCGGCCCGTGCGCCTGAAGCAGCGGCTGCCCACACTGTCCGTGCCGCCGCGCCCGGCCCTGGTCGCGGCGGCGGCCATAGGCGCAGCCGCCGCGACCGCGGGCCTCGTCTGGTACGCCAACCGGCGCCGCGGCACGGTGTCCTGACCGGCCTCCCGGCCGGTTTCCCGGCTGCCTTCCCGACCACTTTTCCGGACGATTCGACCCCGTTCGAACCTGAAAGTAAAGATGTGGAGGCAGGGGTACCGCTTGCCTCTGGCGTGCAGTACAAAGGATTTAAGGCCCGCGAGACCACAGGACATCCGAGAGGATCACCTACCACTACGCAGTCGGCCCCACGGACCCTTGCATGAACATCGGGCACCCACGCGACGTCGACCCGTCGATTACGGGCCAGCCGCACCAGGTGACGGGCAAAGCACCCCGGCCTGATGGGCGAATATCGAGGACGCCTGGTAACCGGGTGAACATGCCAGCGGCGGTACGAGGACTCGTACCGCCGCAACCCGTTCAGGGGGCGTTTCTCAGGCCGCGCCGCGCTGCAGCGCCTCGCACACCGCCGTCGACTCGCGCACACCCAGCTCGACAGCCTTGCCGCAGTGCGCGATCCAGGCCGCCATGCCCTCGGGGGTCCCGGAGACGTACCCGTCCAGTGCGGCCAGGTAGGAGGCGCGCCCGAGTTCGGCGTACCCCACCTCGGCCGGGCAGACCGACTTGGGGTCCAGGCCGCTCCCGACCAGCACGATCCGCTCGGCCGTGCGCGCGACCAGGCCGTTGTGGGAGACGAAGGGGCGCAGCGCCAGCAGCTCGCCGTGCACCACGGCGGCCGTCACCAGCGCGGGCGCCGAGCTTCCCGCGATGATCAGGTCCGCCAGGCCCTCCAGCCTGCCGGACACCTCCCGGGCGTCCGGCAGCGGCAGCTCGACCAGCGGCTCGTCGACCGCCTCGCCCGCCTGGCGCGGTCGGCCGACCTCGTCGCCCTGGGTCGCGGCGGCCACCAGATGCAGCCGGGCCAGCACCCTGAGGGGCGACTGCCGCCAGATGGAGAGCAGCTGACCCGCCTCCGCGGTCAACCGCAGGGCCGCGCCCATGACGCGCGCCTCGGGGTCGCCACTGAAGTCCGTGCGCCGGCGCACCTCTTCCAGCGCCCAGTCGGCGCCGGACAGCGCCGCGGAGCCGCGGGCGCCACGCAGCGCCGCCTCGGAGGTGATCTCGTTGCTGCGGCGCCGCATGACCCGGTGTCCGTAGACCCGGTCCACGGCCTTGCGCACGGACTCCACGGACTCGGCCACGCCGGGCAGGGAGCCCAGGGCTGCGAGCGGATCGGCGGTCGCGCCTGTCGTACTCATGAGTACGACAGTAGCCACCCCACCGCCCCACCCCACGATGGAGTGGTCTTCTTCACTCGGGCTGCCACGCACAGCTATCACCCGACTACCGTTGGTGAACATGAAAATTGCTTTCGTCGGGAAGGGCGGCAGCGGCAAGACCACGCTCTCCTCCCTCTTCATCCGCCACCTCGCGGCTGCCGGCGCCCCGGTGGTCGCCATCGACGCGGACATCAACCAGCATCTCGGCCCCGCACTCGGCCTCGACGAGGGGGAGGCCGCCGCGCTGCCCGCCATGGGCGAGCGGCTGCCGCTGATCAAGAACCACCTGCGCGGCGGCAATCCGCGCATCGCCTCCGCCGCGACGATGATCAAGACGACCCCGCCCGGCACGGGCTCGCGGGTGGTCCGGGTGCGGGAGCCCAACGCGATCTATGACGCCTGCGCGCGTCCGGTGGAACTCGACGGCGGTGCCGTCCGTTTGATGGTCACGGGCCCCTTCACGGACGCCGACCTGGGGGTCGCCTGCTACCACTCCAAGACGGGAGCGGTGGAGCTGTACCTGAACCACCTCGTCGACGGCCCCGACGAGTACGTCGTGGTCGACATGACGGCGGGTTCGGACTCCTTCGCCTCCGGCATGTTCACCCGCTTCGACATGACGTTCCTCGTCGCCGAGCCGACCCGAAAGGGGGTCTCCGTCTACCGCCAGTACAAGGAGTACGCCCGCGACTTCGGGGTCGCCCTGAAGGTCGTCGGCAACAAGGTCCAGGCGCAGGACGACATCGACTTCCTCCGCGCAGAGGTCGGGGACGACCTGCTCGTGACGGTCGGGCACTCGGACTGGGTGCGCGCCATGGAGAAGGGCCGCCCGCCCCGGTTCGACCTCCTGGAAGAGACCAACTCCCGTGCGCTGCAGGCCCTTCGGGCCGCCACCGATGCCACGTACGAGCTGCGGGACTGGGAGCGCTACACCCGGCAGATGGTGCACTTCCACCTGAAGAACGCCGAGGCGTGGGGCAACGAGCGCACCGGGGCCGACCTGGCGGCGCAGGTCGACCCCGGGTTCGTGCTCGGCGAGGACATCGACGAGGGCGTGGCGGCTCCCGCCTGACGGCTGCCGCTCGCCGCTCGCCGCTTACTGCCTGTCCGCCGGCGCCCCGGGCACGCCCTTCGGTGCCGGGGCCGGGCGGCCGGAGAGGAAGGACGCCCAGCCCTGCCTGGGGGCCTCGCCCACGTTCAGGGTGCGCATCTTCTGAAGGACCTGCGGGTCCTGGGCGTCCAGCCAGTCGACGAGCTGATGGAAGGAGACACACCGCACGTCCGGCTTGTTGCACACCTCCTTCACCACGTCCTCGACGGCACGCATGTAGGTGCCGCCGTTCCAGGACTCGAAGTGGTTGCCGATGATCAGGGGCGCGCGGTTGCCGTCGTAGGCCCGGTAGAAGCCCTTGATCAGACCGTCCCGCATCTGGTCGCCCCAGTCGGCGAACTTGTCGGGGTCACCCTGGGTCTTGGTGCCGGACTGGTTGACCATGAAGTTGTAGTCCATGGTCAACTGCTCATAGGTGTGCCCGGGGAAAGGCACCAGCTGCATCGACAGGTCCCACAAGCCGTCCTTCTTCTTGGGCCAGACCTGGTTGTTGACGCCGCTGGAGTCATAGCGGAAACCGAGCCGGCGGGCCGCCTTCATGAAGTTCCTCTGCCCTTCCAGGCAGGGGGTGCGGGCGCCGATCAGCTCCTTGTCGTAGTCGAAGGGCAGCGGCGACGACTTCTTCATGCCGGTGTTGGTCTTCCAGGACTTCACGAACTGCTTGGCCTGGGCGATCTCGCTCAGCCACTCGTCCACCGACCAGGTGCCGACCCCGCCGTCGGGGCCGCAGAAGTGGCCGTTGAAGTGGGTGCCGATCTCGTTGCCCTCCAGCCAGGCCAGCCGTACCTGCTTGAGGGTGTCGGCGATGCCCTGCTCGTCGTTGAAGCCGATGTCGGAGCGGCCCGGCGAGTGCTGCGGTGGCCTGTACAGGTCGCGTTTCTCCTCCGGCAGCATGTACACACCGCTGAGGAAGTACGTCATGGTCGCGTGGTTCTCCTTGGCGACCTTGCGGAAGTGCGAGAACAGCTTCTGACTGTCCTCGCCCGCCCCGTCCCAGGAGAACACCACGAACTGCGGGGGCTTCTGACCGGACTTCAGCCGCTCCGGTCCGGGCAGATGCGGCTGCGCGCCGGTGTACGCGGTGGACCCGTCGCCGATCAGCCGGACGGCACTGTTCTTCTGCGGGCCCGGCGCCCCTTCCTTGGAGCCGTCGCCGCTCGCGCAACCGGCGAGCGGCGCGGCACAGGCCGCGGCGACCACGGCGCCGACGGCGATCCTCTTGGTGGCGGCCATGTTCCGCCCACCTACTTCCTTCTCTCAGACAAACGCTGACGAGGGCCTTTTCTGGTGATGTGCCGGGTTGCGCCGACAGCGCCGTCAAGGTCGCACGGGACCGAGAAGGAATTAGTACGACAAGCCGATAAAATGACTAATTCATCCATCTGAGGCAACGGCTACGCCTTTTGCGACAAAAAGCCATGCGAGACCTTTACTCCGCATTGCGAGTCATTTACGGACTAACCGACATGGGACCGGTGAGCGGCTCTACGGCAGACAGGTCTACACCAATTTTCCGGCCCGCCCTTGTCACCAGCCCCCGCGTCTGATGAGCTGTGGCCTGGGACACAACGGACACCCCAGGAACACAACGGACACCCTGGGAAAGGGAGATGTCGTGAGCAACGAGAGCCTGGCCAACCTGCTCAAGGAAGAACGCAGGTTCGCGCCGCCCGCCGACCTGGCCGCGCACGCCAATGTCACCGCGGAGGCGTACGAACAGGCCAAGGCTGACAGGCTCGGCTTCTGGGCGGAGCAGGCCCGGCGGCTGACCTGGGCCAAGGAACCGACCAAGACGCTGGACTGGTCGAACCCGCCCTTCGCGAAGTGGTTCAAGGACGGCGAGCTGAACGTCGCCTACAACTGCGTGGACCGGCATGTGGAGGCCGGGCACGGGGACCGAGTCGCCATCCACTTCGAGGGCGAGCCCGGCGACAGCCGCGCCATCACCTACGCGGAGCTGAAGGACGAGGTCTCCAAGGCCGCCAACGCCCTGCTGGAACTGGGAGTTCGCAAGGGCGACCGGGTCGCGATCTACATGCCGATGATCCCCGAGACCGCGATCGCGATGCTGGCCTCGGCCCGGATCGGCGCCGCGCACTCGGTCGTCTTCGGCGGCTTCTCGGCGGACGCGCTCGCGACCCGCATCGAGGACGCGGACGCCAAGGTCGTCATCACCGCCGACGGCGGCTACCGGCGCGGCAAGCCGGCCGCGCTGAAGCCCGCCGTGGACGAGGCGATCGAGAAGGTCGACAACGTCGAGCACGTGCTCGTGGTGCGCCGTACCGGGCAGGACGTGGCCTGGACCGAGGGGCGGGACTTCTGGTGGCACGACCTGGTCGAGCGCCAGTCGGCCGAGCACACCCCCGAGGCGTTCGAGGCGGAGCACCCGCTGTTCATCCTCTACACCTCCGGTACGACGGGTAAGCCGAAGGGCATCCTGCACACCTCCGGCGGCTACCTCACGCAGGCGGCGTACACGCACTGGGCGGTGTTCGACCTCAAGCCCGAGACGGACGTGTTCTGGTGCACGGCCGACGTCGGCTGGGTCACCGGGCACTCGTACATCGTCTACGGGCCGCTGGCCAACGGCGCGACCCAGGTGATGTACGAGGGCACGCCGGACACCCCGCACCAGGGCCGGTTCTGGGAGATCGTGCAGAAGTACAAGGTCACGATCCTCTACACCGCGCCGACCGCGATCCGGACGTTCATGAAGTGGGGCGACGACATCCCCGCTAAGTTCGACCTGAGCAGCCTGCGCGTCCTGGGTTCCGTCGGCGAGCCCATCAACCCCGAGGCGTGGATCTGGTACCGCAAGCACATCGGCGCCGACAAGACGCCGATCGTGGACACCTGGTGGCAGACCGAGACCGGCGCGATGATGATCTCGCCGCTGCCCGGTGCCACCGAGACCAAGCCCGGCTCGGCCCAGCGCCCGCTGCCCGGCATCAGCGCCACCGTCGTCGACGACGAGGCGAACGAGGTGCCCGACGGCGGCGGCGGTTACCTCGTCCTGACCGAGCCGTGGCCGTCGATGCTGCGCACCATCTGGGGCGACGACCAGCGCTTCCTCGACACCTACTGGGCGCGCTTCGAGGGCAAGTACTTCGCCGGCGACGGCGCGAAGAAGGACGACGACGGGGACATCTGGCTCCTCGGCCGCGTGGACGACGTGATGCTCGTGTCCGGGCACAACATCTCCACCACCGAGGTGGAGTCGGCGCTCGTCTCGCACCCCTCGGTCGCCGAGGCGGCCGTCGTCGGTGCCACCGACGAGACCACCGGCCAGGCGATCGTCGCCTTCGTCATCCTGCGCGGTACGGCCTCGGAGGACGACAGCCTGATCGCGTCCCTGCGCGACCATGTCGGCGCCACGCTCGGCCCGATCGCCAAGCCCAAGCGGATCCTGCCGGTGGCGGAACTGCCGAAGACCCGCTCCGGCAAGATCATGCGCCGCCTGCTGCGGGACGTGGCCGAGAACCGGCAGCTCGGTGACGTCACCACGCTGACCGACTCCACGGTCATGGACCTCATCCAGACCAAGCTCCCGGCGGCGCCGAGCGAGGACTAGGGCGTACGGCAGGACCACGGCGTACGACAGAAGGGGCGCCCGGCGCAGAACACGCCGGGCGCCCCCTTTGTGCATAACGTACGGATAACCGGATGCATCCCACGGCAACCTTAGGTAAACTAAGCAAAGTCCAACGTGAAAAGACCCTCAAGGTGTGCCGGGAAGTCTGGTCGGCAAGCGTTCCGCCCTGCCCACCGACCCGGAGGTCCCCGCCGTGGCCGCGCCCCGCACCCCCGCCCCCGCCCCCGCCCCCGCCCGCAAGGTCCTCGGACGCCTGTCGCTGCCCGAGCGGACCTTCGTGGCGGACGCGCTGCGCACCGAGACCGTCGGCGGCGTCCTGCTGCTCGTCGCCGCCGTCGCGGCGCTGATCTGGGCGAACGTCCCCGCCATGCGAGGCAGCTACGAGACCGTCAGCCACTTCCACTTCGGCCCGGACGCCCTCGGTCTGCGCCTGTCCGCCGCCCACTGGGCAGCCGACGGGCTCCTCGCCGTGTTCTTCTTCGTCGCCGGCATCGAGCTCAAGCGTGAGCTGGTCGCCGGTGACCTGCGCAACCCCAGGGCCGCCGCGCTGCCCGTGGTGGCGGCGCTGTGCGGCATGGCCGTACCGGCGCTCGTCTACACCCTCACCAACCTCACCGGGCACGGCTCCGGGCAGGGCTGGGCGGTGCCCACCGCGACCGACATCGCCTTCGCGCTCGCCGTCCTCGCGGTCATCGGCACCTCGCTGCCCAGCGCCCTGCGCGCCTTCCTGCTGACGCTCGCGGTCGTCGACGACCTGTTCGCGATCCTGATCATCGCGGTGTTCTTCACCGACCGGATCCACTTCGCCGCGCTCGGCGGGGCCGCCGCCGGGCTGCTGGTCTTCTGGCTGCTGCTGCGCAAGGGCGTGTGCGGCTGGTACGTGTACGTGCCGCTGGCCCTGGTGATCTGGGCACTGATGTACAACAGCGGCGTGCACGCCACCATCGCGGGCGTCGCGATGGGCCTGATGCTGCGCTGCACCACCCGGGAGGGCGAGGAGCACTCGCCGGGCGAGCACATCGAGCATCTGGTCCGCCCGCTGTCGGCCGGGCTGGCCGTCCCCCTGTTCGCGCTGTTCAGCGCGGGGGTGCCGGTCTCCGGCGGGGCGCTCGCGGACGTGGTCACGAAGCCGGAGACGCTCGGCGTGGTGCTCGGCCTGGTCGTCGGCAAGGCGGCCGGCATCTTCGGTGGCACCTGGCTGACCGCCCGCTTCACCCACGCCGAGCTCAGTGAGGAACTGGAGTGGGCCGACATCTTCGCGGTGGCGACCCTCGCCGGTATCGGCTTCACGGTCTCGCTGCTCATCGGCGAACTGGCCTTCGAGGGCGACGCCGTCCTGACCGGCGAGGTGAAGGCGGCCGTCCTCACCGGCTCGCTGATCGCGGCCGTGTGCGCGACGGTGCTGCTGAAGATACGTAACGCCAAGTACCGCAGGCTGTGCGCGGATGAGGAACGCGACGAGGACCTCGATGGCATCCCGGACATCTACGAGCAGGACAACCCGGCGTACCACCTGCGCATGGCCGAGATCCACGAGCGCAAGGCCGCCGAGCACCGGCGCATCGCCGCCGAGCAGGCCGCCGCGGCCCGCCACGGGCTTGCGGAAGTGCCGGGCGGGGCAGGCGAGGAGAACGGCCGTCCGGCATGATCTGACGAGACGGTACAGAACAAGACGGCACACATGCGGCACGAGAGACCTCTTAGGGAGAACGCGATGAGCGCACCCGACGGCAGCCCGGTCGGCGCCGAACGCAGCATCGGCCAGCTGTTCGCCTCGGCGACGACCGACTTGTCGGCACTGGTGCACGACGAGATCGCGCTGGCCAAGGCCCAGCTCAAGCAGGACGTGAAGCGTGGCGCGATGAGCGGCGGCGCCTTCACGATGGCCGGTGCGGTGCTGGTGTTCTCCCTGCCGATGCTCAACTTCGCGCTGGCGTACGGCATCCGGACCTGGACCCACTGGAACCTGGCGATCTGCTTCGTGCTGTCCTTCGCGGCCAACGTGCTCGTCGCCCTCCTCCTCGGGCTCATCGGCGTGGCGCTCGCGAAGAAGGCCAAGAAGAGCAAGGGCCCGCAGAAGGTGGCCGCGTCGATGAAGGAGACGGCGGGCGTCCTGCAGAACGCCAGGCCGCACCCGCGCCCGGAGCTGCTGGAGGACAAAACCCGCGAAGCCATCGAGGCTGTGGCACGCTCGTCGTCATGACGGACCCCACCGCCCCCTCGGTCGTACGCATCGACATTCCCGGTGGGCACAAGGTGACGCACCGGGACGTCGCCGCCAATGGCGCCCGCTTCCACATCGCCGAACTCGGCGACGGCCCCCTGGTGCTGCTGCTGCACGGGTTCCCGCAGTTCTGGTGGACCTGGCGGCACCAGCTGGTCGCGCTCGCCGACGCCGGCTACCGGGCGGTGGCGATGGACCTGCGCGGCGTCGGCGGCAGTGACCGCACCCCGCGCGGGTACGACCCCGCCAACCTCGCCCTGGACGTCACCGGCGTGATCCGCTCCCTCGGCGAGCCGGACGCCGCGCTGGTCGGCCATGACCTCGGCGGCTACCTGGCGTGGACGGCCGCGGCGATGCGGCCCAAGCTCGTACGGCGGCTCGCGGTCGTCTCGATGCCGCATCCGCGGCGCTGGCGAGCCGCGATGCTGCGGGACGCCCGGCAGACGGCCGCCAACTCCTACATCTGGGGCTTCCAGCGCCCGTGGATCCCGGAGCGGCAGCTGACCGCCGACGGCGGCGCGCTGGTGGGCCGGCTGATCCGGGAGTGGTCCGGGCCGCGGGCGCCGGAGGACGAGGCGGTGGAGGCATACCAGCGGGCCATGTGCATCCCGTCCACCGCGCACTGCTCGATCGAGCCGTACCGCTGGCTGGTGCGTTCGCTGGCCCGCCCCGACGGCTTCCAGTTCAACCGCAGGATGAAGCGGCCGGTGCGGGTGCCCACGCTGCATCTGCACGGCTCCCTCGATCCGGTGACCCGGACGCGCAGCGCGGCCGGCTCGGGCGAGTACGTCGAAGCCCCGTACCGCTGGCGGCTGTTCGACGGCCTGGGCCACTTCCCTCATGAAGAGGACCCGGTGGCGTTCTCCACGGAACTGGTCAACTGGCTGAAGGATCCTGAGCCTGACAGGTGACCGGTTGAATGCGTGGAGTATCCGGTTCCTGGACAGTTGTCCCTCGAACGGCCACATGCCTGCCGCATAGGCCAATTGGGGGGGCCGGAGGCGGTTATCGACCTTGGGGCAGGGGCAGACGTCGGGGTATGGGCTGGACGCACGACTACAGTGACGCACCCCGCAACCGCCGCTCGGCCTCGGGTCTGAGCATGCCTCAGCGAGGCACCCCGCAGCTCGCGGACGGCGACCTGCGGGTGGGGATTTCGCGCATCCTGCGGCGCCGGGCCCGCTGGGTCTCGGTACGCCTGCGTCACCCACGCGGCTGAACCGGCGCCGACCGTCCCACCCCGCAACCCGCTTACAGGGCGCAGCTGTCGGTGCCCACCTGCTCGTCGGCCGTGCGCCCGCGGTCGGCGTCCGACCGGATCTCGTCCGCCGTCAGGGCGTAGCCGGTCTGGGCGTCGTCGAGGGACTTGGCGAACACCACGCCGTACACCTTGCCGTCGGGCGTGAGCAGCGGGCCGCCGGAGTTGCCCTGGCGGACGGTCGCGTACAGCGAGTAGACGTCGCGGCGGACGGTGCCGCGGTGGTAGATGTCCGGGCCGTTGGCCGTGATGCGCTGGCGCACGCGCGCGGCGCGCACGTCGTACCCGCCGTTCTCCGGGAAGCCCGCGACGATCGCGCCGTCGCCACCGGTCGCGTCCCGCGGGGCGAACTTGAGGGCGCGTGTCTCCAGACCCGGTACGTCGAGGACGGCGATGTCACGCTTCCAGTCGTACAGGACGACCTTGGCGTCGTACCTGCGGCCGATGCCGCCTATCTGCACGGTGGGCTCGTTGACGCCGCCGACGACGTGCGCGTTGGTCATGACGCGGTGGTCGGCGAAGACGAACCCGGTGCCCTCCAGGACCTTGCCGCAGCTCTGCGCGGTGCCGGTGACCTTGACGATGGAGCGCTGGGCGCGGGCGGCGACCGGGCTGCCGGCGAGGGCCGGGTCGGGCGGCCGGACGTCGGTGATCGGCTCGTTGGCGAAGGGGCTGAAGACCTGCGGGAAGCCGTTCTGGGCGAGGACCGAGGAGAAGTCGGCGAACCACGTGTTGGCCTGCGCGGGCAGCACCCGGGAGACGCCGAGGAGCACCTTGGAGCCGCGGACCTCCTTGCCGAGCGTCGGCAGGGTCGTACCCGCGAGGGCCGAGCCGATCAGCCAGGCCACCAGGAGCATCGCCACGACGTTGACCAGCGCGCCGCCGGTGGCGTCCAGGGCGCGGGCCGGGGACCAGGTGATGTAGCGGCGCAGTTTGTTGCCGAGGTGGGTGGTCAGGGCCTGCCCGACAGAGGCGCAGACGATGACGACGACCACGGCAACAATCGCGGCGGTGGTGCCGACCTCCGCGTTGTCGGTCACGGCGTCCCAGATGACGGGCAGCGTGTACACGGCGACCAGGCCGCCGCCCATGAAGCCGATCACCGACAGGATGCCGACGACGAAGCCCTGGCGGTATCCGACGACCGCGAACCAGGCAGCCGCGACCAGCAGCAGGATGTCCAGCACGTTCACGGGTTCACCCTGTCATGAGCGCCAGTCGATCGGGACCTGCTTCTCCCTGTCCCAGGGGCGCTCCCAGCCCGCGAAATGCAGCAGGCGGTCGATCACTCCGGCCGTGAAGCCCCACACCAGTGCCGATTCGACCAGGAATGCCGGGCCTCGGTGGCCGCCGGGGGAGACGGTGGTGGCGCGGTTGCCGGGGTCCGTGAGATCCGCCACGGGGACCGTGAAGACCCGGGCGGTCTCGTTCGGGTCGACGACGCCGACCGGGCTGGGCTCTTTCCACCAGCCGAGCACGGGGGTGACGACGAAACCGCTGACCGGGATGTACAGGGCGGGCAGGACGCCGAAGAGCTGGACGCCGGCCGGGTCGAGCCCGGTCTCCTCCTCCGCCTCGCGCAGGGCGGCCCTGAGCGGCCCGTCGCCCTTCGGGTCGCCGTCCTCGGGGTCGAGGGCGCCGCCGGGGAAGGAGGGCTGGCCGGCGTGCGAGCGCAGGGAGCCGGCGCGCTCCATGAGCAGCAGCTCGGGGCCGCTCTCGCCCTCGCCGAACAGGATCAGCACCGCCGACAGCCGCCCGGAGCCGTTCTTCGGCGGCAGGAAGCGGCTGAGCTGTATCGGCTCGACGGTCTCCACCGCCTGCACGACCGGGTCCAGCCAGCCCGGCAGCCCCTCCTTGCTGAGCGCCACCGAACCGCGCTGCGCACCGCTCGTACGACCCGTGCCCGCATGGCCTGTGCCCGTCTGGCTCGTGTGCGTCATGGCCACCCCCGTCCTGCCGTGTCCAACGCCCGAGGGCATCGAGATCGTTCCGTCACGCGGCCCCCAGTGGCGGCGCCGCCTTGCCGCCCGCGTCGAGGTAGGCCTGCGGCGGGTTCAGCCGCTGGCCGGGGTAGCCGCCCTTCTCGTACTTGAGGAGCTTCTTCGCCTTCTCCGGGTCCGTCTCCCCCTCGCCGTAGGCGGGGCAGAGCGGGGCGATGGGGCAGGCGCCGCAGGCGGGCTTGCGGGCGTGGCAGATCCGGCGGCCGTGCCAGATCACGTGGTGGGACAGGTCGGTCCAGTCGCTCTTCGGGAACAGCGCGCCGACGGCCGCCTCGATCTTGTCCGGGTCGGTCTCGCCGGTCCACTGCCAGCGCCGTACGAGCCGCTGGAAGTGCGTGTCGACGGTGATCCCGGGCCGCCCGAAGGCGTTGCCGAGCACGACGAAGGCGGTCTTGCGGCCGACGCCGGGCAGCTTGACCAGGTCCTCCAGCCTGCCGGGGACCTCGCCGCCGAAGTCCTCGGTGAGGGCCTTGGAGAGCCCTATCACCGACTTCGTCTTGGCCCGGAAGAACCCGCACGGGCGGAGGATCTCCTCGACCTCCTCCGGGTTGGCGGCGGCCAGGTCCTCGGGGGTGGGGTACTTCGCGAAGAGCGCCGGGGTCGTCTGGTTGACCCGCAGGTCGGTGGTCTGGGCCGAGAGGACCGTGGCGACCAGCAGCTGGAAGGGGTTCTCGAAGTCCAGCTCGGGGTGGGCGTAGGGATACACCTCGGCGAGTTCGCGGTTGATCCGGCGGGCACGGCGGACCAGGGCGGTGCGGGACTCGTTGGCAGCCGGCTTTTTGCGAGGTACCTTTTGTTCAGATTTCAGGCTTTTATTACTTCCGCTGGAGCCTTGTTCGCCCACAGCGGAATCGCGACGTACAACCACCCGCCCAGCCCCCTTGGCCTGTGTTCTCACCGGCGATTTGGACACCCGGCCAGCCTAAAGCCCGGCACCGACATCCGCCCCGGACCCGGAAGATCAGCCCCCGATTGGACCCCTGCCGCTTACCCCGGGACACCTGTACGGCATCCTTGTGACAGATCACACTGTTTGGACCGTCCGGCAAAATGGGGAACACGGTCCCCTGGTACCAAGGGGGAGCAAGATCCCCTGAGCAGGTCGACAAGGAGAGAACTCGTGGACGACGTTCTGCGGCGCAACCCGCTCTTCGCGGCTCTCGACGACGAGCAGTCCGCGGAGCTTCGCGCCTCCATGAGTGAGGTGACCCTCGCACGTGGCGACTCCCTGTTCCACGAGGGCGACCCGGGCGACCGGCTCTACGTCGTCACCGAGGGCAAGGTCAAGCTGCACCGGACCTCCCCCGACGGCCGCGAGAACATGCTCGCCGTCGTCGGCCCCGGCGAGCTGATCGGCGAGCTGTCCCTCTTCGACCCGGGCCCGCGCACGGCGACCGCCACCGCGCTGACCGAGGTCAAGCTGCTGGGCCTGGGCCACGGCGACCTCCAGCCCTGGCTGAACGCCCGCCCCGAGGTGGCCACCGCACTGCTGCGCGCCGTCGCCCGCCGACTGCGCAAGACCAACGACGCCATGTCCGACCTGGTCTTCTCCGACGTCCCCGGCCGCGTGGCCCGCGCCCTGCTGGATCTGTCGCGCCGCTTCGGCGTGCAGTCCGAGGAGGGCATCCACGTCGTCCACGACCTCACGCAGGAGGAGCTGGCCCAGCTGGTCGGCGCGTCCCGCGAGACCGTGAACAAGGCGCTGGCGGACTTCGCCCAGCGCGGTTGGCTCCGCTTGGAGGCGCGGGCGGTCATCCTGCTGGACGTGGAGCGGCTGGCCAAGCGGTCCCGCTGACCCTGGCCGTGACCGTACGGACTGTTTGACGCGGACCGGCGCCGAAAATGCGCCGTGCTTCCGCGTCACACAGGGCACAGTGAGCGCATGCCCGAACCCCCCGTCCCGCACGGCCTCGACAACCAGGGCTTCATCGAGCGCGAAGGCTCCCTCGCGCGCGTGCCGCCCGTTTTCCGCCCCGTCGTGGCCACCGCGCGCGACCGGGTGCTGGACGCCTTCGGGGCGCGGCTGCACAGCGCGTACCTCTACGGGTCGATTCCACGCGGCACCGCGCGCGTGGGACGCAGCGACCTGGACCTGCTGGTCGCCCTGCGCGAGGAGCCGACGGACGCCGACCGGGATGCGGTCCGTGCCCTCGGCGAGGCGCTCGACGAGGAGTTCCCGCAGATCGACGGCGTCGGCACCCTGCTGTACGGCCGGGACCGGCTGCTGAGCGAGCTGGAGCGGTACGACCTCGGGTGGTTCGTCGCCTGCCTGTGCACCCCGCTGCTCGGGGACGACCTCGCCGAGTACCTGCCCCGCTACCGCCCCGACTCCCTGCTCGCCCGCGAGACCAACGGCGACCTCGCGCGGTGGCTGCCTCGCTGGCGGGAGCGGATCGCGGCGGCGGAGGACACCGAGGAGGCCCGGCGACCGCTCGTGCGCTTCATGTCCCGCCACCTCGTCCGCACCGGGTTCACCCTCGTCATGCCCCGCTGGAACGGCTGGACGAGCGATCTGCGCGAGATGGCCGAGGTCTTCGGCGCGTACTACCCACAGCGGGCCGCTCAGCTGCGTACGGCGGCGGAGTACGGCCACGAGCCCGTCGGCGACCCGGACGTCCTGCGGTCGTACGTCGACGACCTGGGCCCCTGGCTCGCGACGGAGTACGCGCGCGTGCACGGCGTGAAGGCCCCGCGCCCGGAGGACCAGCCCGTTCCTGGCCCAGACGCAGGCTGACGTACACCCGTACTCAGCCCTCGCTGAGCAGAAGCGGAGCTAGATCAGCCCGTGCTCGCGCAGATAGTCCAGCTGGGCCCGGACCGACAGCTCCGCCGCCGGCCACAGAGAGCGGTCCACGTCGGCGTACACATGGGCGACGACCTGGGCCGGGGTGCGGTAGCCGTCCTCGACGGCCGTCTCGACCTGGGCCAGGCGGTGGGCGCGGTGGGCGAGGTAGAACTCGACCGCGCCCTGGGCGTCCTCCAGGACCGGCCCGTGGCCCGGCAGGACGGTGTGGACGCCGTCGTCGACCGTCAGGGAACGCAGACGGCGCAGGGAGTCCAGATAGTCGCCGAGACGGCCGTCCGGGTGCGCCACGACCGTCGTACCGCGGCCGAGGATGGTGTCGCCGGTCAGCACCGCCCGGTCGGCCGGGAGATGGAAGCACAGCGAGTCCGCGGTGTGCCCGGGGGTCGGTACGACCCTCAGCTCCAGGCCGCCGACCGTGACCACGTCCCCGGCGGCGAGGCCCTCGTCGCCGAGCCGCAGCGCGGGATCGAGGGCACGCACGCGCGTGCCGGTCAGTTCGGCGAAACGGGCGGCGCCCGCCGCGTGGTCGGGGTGGCCGTGGGTGAGCAGGGTGAGGGCCACGCGCCTGCCGGCTTTCTCGGCCGTCGCGACGACATGGCGCAGGTGGCCGTCGTCCAGCGGGCCCGGGTCGATCACCACGGCCAGCTCGGAGTCGGGCTCGGCGACTATCCAGGTGTTGGTGCCGTCCAGGGTCATCGCGGAGGCGTTGGGGGCCAGCACGTTGACGGACCGTTCGGTGGCGGGGCCGGAGAGGACACCGCCCCGGGGCTGGCCGGGGAGGGCTGCTGCGTCGGTCATGCGGGGCCACCCCCGGTCGTCGGAGCACCGGTCGCCGGAGCGGTCGGGACGTGCTTGGTGAACTCGTCGTGCCCCGGCCAGGACAGCACGATCTCGCCGTCCGCGAGGCGGGCCTGCGCGAGCACCGGCGTCATGTCGCGCGCGGGCGCGGCGGCGAGGGCCTCGGCGGCCGTCGGGTACGGCAGCAGCTGGCGCAGCGTGGCGATGGTGGGCGGCATCATCAGCAGCTCGCCCTTGTCGTACCCGGCGGCGGCCTCCGCGGGGCGGATCCACACCGTGCGGTCGGCCTCCGTGGAGACGTTGCGGGTGCGCTGCCCCTCGGGGAGCACGGCGACGAAGAACCAGGTGTCGTAGCGGCGCGACTCGAACTCCGGGGTGATCCAGCGGGTCCAGGCGCCCAGCAGGTCCGAGCGCAGCACCAGGCCCCGGCGGTCCAGGAACTCGGCGAAGGACAGCTCGCGCGCGACCAGGGCGGCCCGGTCGGCCTCCCAGTCGTCCCCGGTGGTGTCGCCGACCACCGAGTCGGGGTCGGGTCCGGCGAGCAGGACGCCCGCCTCCTCGTAGGTCTCCCGCACGGCCGCGCAGACGATCGCCTGGGCACCGGTCTCGTCGACGCCCAGGCGTTCTGCCCACCACGCGCGCGCGGGGCCCGCCCAGCGGACCTGGCGTTCGTCGTCGCGCGGATCGACACCGCCGCCGGGATACGCGTACGCGCCTCCGGCGAAGGCCATGGAGGCGCGTCTGCGCAGCATGTGGATGGCAGGGCCGGCGGGGGTGTCCTTCAGGAGCAGCACCGTGGCCGCGCGCTTGGGGGACACCGGCGTGAGGGTGCCGTCCGCGAGCGCGCGGATGCGCTCGGGCCATTCCTGGGGGTACCACTGCCCATTCGCCATGGCCGGAGGCTATCCCGTATAGGGCGAATGTTCGAGAGGTGCCCGAGGTCGGTGGGGCCTCAGTGAGCGAGCGGGCTACTGGGCCAGCTCGACCTGGATCTCGACCTCCACCGGCGCGTCCAGCGGGAGCACCGCGACACCCACCGCGCTGCGGGCGTGCACGCCCTTGTCGCCGAGGACCTCGCCGAGCAGCTCGCTGGCGCCGTTGACGACACCGGGCTGCCCGGTGAAGTCGGACGCCGAGGCGACGAAGCCGACGACCTTCACCACGCGCGCGATGCGGTCCAGGTCGCCGACGACGGACTTCACGGCGGCCAGTGCGTTCAGCGCGCAGGTGCGGGCCAGCTCCTTGGCCTCCTCCGGCGTGACCTCGGCACCCACCTTGCCGGTGACCGGCAGCTTGCCCTCCACCATCGGCAGTTGGCCGGCGGTGTACACGTACACGCCGGACTGCACGGCCGGCTGGTACGCGGCCAGCGGCGGTACGACCTCCGGCAGGGTCAGGCCCAGTTCGGCCAGCTTTTCCTCGACCGCGCTCATGCCTGCTTCTCCCGCTTCAGGTAGGCCACGAGCTGCTCCGGGTTCGGCCCGGGCACGACCTGGACGAGCTCCCAGCCGTCCTCGCCCCAGGTGTCCAGAATCTGCTTCGTGGCATGGACGAGCAGCGGCACGGTTGCGTATTCCCACTTGGTCATGGGGCTGACTGTAGCCGCTGTCGTCCACCGGGCATGTGCCGGACATGTGGCCGGTCACGACCGTGGTCGTGCCGTGACTGGGCTGCGTTGTGTCGCGGTTGCTCCCCGCTTGTCCCGCAGTTGTCCACAGCCTCCAGCACGGCCGTCGGCCGGACTGGTTAGGCTCGAAGACGTGAGCAGGCTCCAGGTCGTCAGCGGCAAGGGCGGGACCGGAAAGACGACGGTCGCCGCCGCCCTCGCGCTGGCCCTCGCGACCGAGGGGAAGCGGACGCTTCTCGTGGAGGTCGAGGGCCGGCAGGGCATCGCACAACTTTTCGAAACCGACGCACTGCCCTACGAGGAGCGGAAGATCGCCGTCGCTCCCGGGGGCGGCGAGGTGTACGCGCTGGCCATCGATCCCGAACTGGCCCTTCTGGACTATCTCCAGATGTTCTACAAGCTCGGCGGCGCGGGCCGGGCCCTGAAGAAGCTCGGTGCCATCGACTTCGCCACCACCATCGCGCCCGGCCTGCGGGACGTCCTGCTCACCGGCAAGGCGTGCGAGGCGGTGCGCCGCAAGGACAAGCGCGGGCGGTTCGCGTACGACTACGTCGTCATGGACGCCCCGCCGACCGGCCGGGTCACCCGCTTCCTCAACGTCAACGACGAGGTGGCGGGGCTCGCGAAGATCGGCCCGATACACAATCAGGCGCAAGCCGTGATGCGGGTGCTGAAGTCACCGGAGACGGCGGTGCACCTGGTGACGCTGCTGGAGGAGATGCCGGTCCAGGAGACCGCCGACGGCATCGCCGAACTCCACGCGGCACGGCTGCCGGTGGGCCGCGTCATCGTGAACATGGTCCGGCCCCAGGTGTTGGACGCGGCCGACCTGGAACTCGTACGGACCGTGGAGCGTTCCTCTGTCGCACGGGCTCTGTCGGCGGCCGGTCTGGGCGGGGCCCGGCGCGGCGGGCACGCGGAGCGGCTGGTGGACCCGCTGCTGGAGCAGGCCGCCGAGTACGCCGAGCGGCACGCGCTGGAGCAGGAACAGCGAGCGGCCCTCGGCGAGCTGGACCTGCCACTGCACGAACTGCCGCTGTTCTCGGAGGGCATGGACCTGGCGGGCCTGTACGAACTCGCCATCGAGCTGCGGAAGCAGGGGTTGTCATGAGCGCGGACGAGACCACGACGGAGGACACCGCCCGCCCTCACCTCTCCCCCGCGCGCGTGCTCGACGTCGACGCACTGCTGGACGACCCGAAGACCCGGATCGTGGTGTGCTGCGGCTCGGGCGGGGTGGGCAAGACGACGACCGCGGCGGCCCTGGGGCTGCGGGCGGCCGAGCGGGGCCGCAAGGTGGTCGTGCTCACCATCGACCCGGCCAAGCGGCTCGCCCAGTCGATGGGCATCGACTCCCTGGACAACGTGCCGCGCCGGGTGAAGGGCACCGACGGTGACGGCGAGCTGCACGCCATGATGCTCGACATGAAGCGCACCTTCGACGAGGTCGTGGAGGCGCACGCGGACGCCGAGCGGGCGGCGGCGATCCTGGCCAACCCCTTCTACCAGTCGCTCTCGGCGGGCTTCGCGGGCACGCAGGAGTACATGGCGATGGAGAAGCTGGGGCAGCTGCGGGCGAAGGACGAGTGGGACCTGATCATCGTCGACACCCCGCCGTCCCGCTCGGCGCTGGACTTCCTGGACGCGCCCAAGCGGCTCGGCTCCTTCCTGGACGGCCGCCTCATCCGCCTCCTGACGGCCCCGGCGAAGCTGGGCGGACGCGCGGGGATGGCGTTCCTCAACGTCGGCATGTCGATGATGACCGGCACGCTGGGCAAGCTGCTGGGCGGTCAGCTCCTGAAGGACGTCCAGACGTTCGTGGCCGCGATGGACACCACGTTCGGCGGCTTCCGCACGCGCGCGGACGCCACGTACAAGCTGCTTCAGGCGCCCGGTACGGCGTTCCTGGTGGTGGCGGCCCCGGAGCGGGACGCGCTGCGCGAGGCGGCGTACTTCGTGGAGCGGCTGGCCGCGGAGGACATGCCGCTGGTGGGGCTGGTGCTCAACCGGGTGCACGGCAGCGGCGCGGGCCGGCTGTCGGCCGAGCGGGCGCTCGCCGCCGCGGAAAATCTTGAGGACCCCCGCATTGTGGATCAGTGGGACGGGAAAGCTGGACTTCGTAACTCTCCCGACACGTACGGCAGTTCACAATCTCCAGCACCTGGCTCCGCAGCCGGGGACACGGCCGAGGCCGAGGCCGAGGCTCCCGAGGAAGGCTCCCCCGCCGACACGGAGCACTCCGTGCCTCCTCGCTCCGTGGACCAGCTCGCCGCGGGCCTGCTCAGGCTGCACGCCGAGCGCATGCAGCTACTCTCGCGCGAGCAACGCACCCGCGACCGCTTCACCGCCCGCCACCCCGAGGTGGCGGTGGTCGAAGTACCCGCACTGCCCGGCGACGTACACGACCTCACGGGCCTGCGCGACATCGGAACCCGGCTCGCGGCCGGGCGGCCGGAGCTGCCGTAGGCGCGGGCAGAGTTGCCGTAGGCACAGGCGGACCGGCGTTTTCCGAGGGCGATGCCCTCAGCTCACCGCCGCGTAGTTCTCGTACACCTCGTCGCTGTCGAGGGGCACGATCCCGGCGCCCCGCTCGTACTCCGAGCGGGCCGTCTCCAGCAGCCTGCGCCAGGAGCTCACCGTGGGCCGTCTGCGCAGCAGCGCGCGGCGCTCCCGCTCCGTCATGCCTCCCCACACGCCGAACTCGACGCGATTGTCCAGCGCGTCGGCCAGGCACTCGGTGCGTACCGGACATCCGGTGCACACCGCCTTGGCCCTGTTCTGCGCTGCTCCCTGAACGAACAGTTCATCCGGATCAGTAGTGCGGCAGGCAGCCTGCGCACTCCAGTCGGTTACCCAGCCCATACCGGCGCCGTCCTCTCCCGAATCGAGGCTCCCCCACGGCGGCAGCGGCATATTCACCGCCGCCAGTTGAGGACGTTACGGAAGGTGGGCACAGCGCAACACCCCCTTCGGGCCCAATCTTGAATGGCCCGAACGGACTATGGGTAAGCGGCAGATCACCCGCGGGAGTGAGCTGACGACATACGCGACCATCCCGGCAAAGCGGGACAGCTGCGATGCGTCATACCGGACGCCAGACGACACAGCAGGCGGATTCGGACACGCCCCTCGGAAACCGGCCCGGCAACCGGTTCCCGAACCCGGGGTAGTCCGGAACGATTCGGGGCCGCCGGACGTATAGATGACGTAGAGATGACGCGACCGCACTGCTGTGACAGTTGAGAGCAGCTTAGGCCAAGGCCTGTGCGCGTGTCCGGCGAATGCGAAGCCCGCCCGTCCCCGTTTGCCGAGCCGTGACGCGGTCGCTTATACGGAATGTTCACAAGTACGGATTAGGCTGCCCCCCATGCCAAAGAAGCGCTCGGGTGGTGGTCTGTCGCCAACGCAGCAGGCCGCCAAGTTCGTCGGTGTCAGTGTGCTCGCGGGAGCCGTCATGGCCGGCATCGCGCTGCCCGCGGCCGGAGCGCTGGGCCTCGCGGCCAAGGGCTCGGTCCAGGGCTTCGACGAGATCCCGGCCAACCTCAAGAGCCCCCAGCTCAGCCAGCGCACGACGATACTGGACAATCAGGGCGGCCAGATCGCGACCGTCTACTCCCGTGACCGCACGGTGGTGGAGCTCAAGGACATCTCGCCGTACATGCAGAAGGCGATCGTCGCGATCGAGGACGCGCGGTTCTACAAGCACGGCGCGATCGACCTCAAGGGCGTGCTGCGCGCGCTGAACAAGAACGCGCAGAGCGGCGGGGTCGCCGAGGGTGCCTCCACGCTCACCCAGCAGCTGGTGAAGAACTACTTCATCGAGGAGGCCGGCGACGACCCGACGAAGGTCGCCGAGGCCACCCAGCAGACCCTGGGCCGCAAGGTCCGTGAGCTGAAGTACGCGATCCAGATCGAGCAGAAGCTCGGCAAGAAGAAGATCCTGGAGAACTACCTCAACATCACCTTCTTTGGCGAGCAGGCCTACGGCGTCGAGGCCGCCGCCCAGCGCTACTTCTCCAAGCCCGCCAAGCAGCTGAAGCTCCAGGAAGCCGCCCTGCTGGCCGGCATCGTGCAGTCCCCGAGCCGCTACGACCCGGTCAACGACGAGGCCGAGGCCACCAAGCGGCGCAACACCGTCCTGCAGCGCATGGCCGAGGTCGGCGACATCTCCCAGGCGGAGGCGGACAAGGCCAAGAAGCAGCCGCTCGGCCTGCACGTCAGCCAGCCCAAGAACGGCTGCATCACGGCCACCAAGGACTCCGCGTTCTTCTGCAAGTACGTCGAGAACGTCTTCCTCACCGACCCGGCCTTCGGCAAGACCCGCGAGGAGCGCGCCAAGCTCTGGAACCGCGGCGGCCTGACGATCCGTACGACCCTGGACCCGCAGGCCCAGGATTCGGTCCAGCTCTCCCTGAAGCAGCACGTCTACCAGTCCGACCGGGTCGCCGCCGCCGCCACGCTGGTCGAGCCCGGCACCGGCAGGATCCTGGCGATGGGCCAGTCGCGGCCGTACGGCTACGGCAAGAACGAGACCGAGTACAACTACTCGGTCGACCGGGCCATGGGCGGCTCCAACTTCGGCTTCCCGACCGGTTCGACGTTCAAGCCGTTCGTGGCCGCCGCCGCGGTCGAGGGCGGCAAGTCGGCGACACAGGGGTACAGGTCGCCGTACAAGATGACGTACCCGAGCCCGGTCCAGACGTGCGGCAGCAAGCCGTGGCTGAACGACCGCAACTACACGGTGGAGAACGAGAACAACTCGGAGCACGGCCCGTACCGCATGAAGGAGGCGATGGCCAAGTCCATCAACACCTACTTCGTGCAGCTCATCTCCGACATCGGCCTGTGCCCGGTGGTGAAGATGACCGACGCGCTGCACGTCGTGCAGGGCAACGGCGACAAGCTCCCGCAGAACCCCTCCATCGCGCTCGGCGCGATCGGCCTCTCGCCGCTGACCATGGCGGACGCGTACGCCACCTTCGCCGCCCGCGGCATGTACTGCACGCCGATCGCGATCGAGTCGATCAGCCAGCAGGTCGGCCACGAACAGAAGTCGATCCCCGTGCCCAAGTCGACCTGCTCACGCGCGATGAGCGAGAAGACCGCCGACACGGTCAACACCCTGCTGCGCGGCGTGGTCGACTCCGGTACGGGCCGGCAGGCGGGCCTGACGGACCGGGAGAGCGCGGGCAAGACGGGTACGACGGACTCCCGCAAGAACGCCTGGTTCGTCGGCTACACGCCCAACATGGCCGGCGCGGTCTGGGTCGGCGGCCCCACCCAGGACGTGCTGATGACCGACATCACCATCGGCGGCGTCTTCCACAACGAGGTCTACGGCGGTCAGGTCCCGGGCCCGATCTGGAAGGACGCCATGACCGGCGCCCTGGCGGGCAAGCCCGCCCCCGGCTTCAACCTGATCGACATCCCCGACGACGACGGTGAGGGGAAAGACCGGGGAAAAGGCCGAGGCAGGGACGACGGGAACACCGGAGGCGGTGACAACGGGGGCGGAGCGACCGGCGGCCTGATCGGCGGCCTGACGGGCGGCGCCACCGCGGGCGACACGACCGGCGGCGCCACCGGCGGCACCTTCCCGACCCCGACGATCTCCCTGCCGGGCAACCTCATCCAGGGCCAGAGCAATGGCGGGCCGAACGGGAACGGGATCGGGGGCCGGCGAGGCTGAGTCCCGGTTCCGCCCGGACACGACGACGGGGCCGCACCTCCTGAGTGGAGGTGCGGCCCCGCTGTCGTAAAGCCGGAATCAGTCCGTGCTCAGCCCTGGAGGAGCTTCTTCACGGCGGCGGCGACGCGTCCGCCCTCGGCCTGGCCGGCCACCTTCGGATTCACGATCTTCATGACGGCACCCATGGCCCGCGGCCCCTCGGCGCCGCCGGCCTTCGCCTCCTCGACGGCCTGGGCGACGATCGCCTCCAGCTCCTCGTCGGACAGCTGCTTGGGCAGGTACGTGGCGAGGAACTCGCCCTCGGCCTTCTCCCGCTCGGCCTGCTCGGCACGGCCACCCTGCGCGAAGGCGTCCGCGGCCTCACGACGCTTCTTCGCCTCGCGGGTGATCACCTTGAGGACCTCGTCGTCGGACAGCTCGCGCTTCTCCTTGCCGGCGACCTCCTCCTTGGTGATCGCGGCGAGGGTCAGCCGGAGCGTCGAGGAGCGGAGCTCGTCGCGCTCCTTGATCGCGGCGTTGAGGTCGTCGTGCAGCTTCGACTTGAGCGTGGTGGTCATGGGGTCGATTGTCGCAGGTGTCCGAGCCCGAACGCCCGCTGATTAAACGGCGGCCGGTCTCAGGGCGGGGGCGGGGTCTGACACGATGGCCGTATGCGCGCGCGATACGGAGTACCCCTGGGAATCATGGCGGCAGGCGCCGCCGGACTGGCGTACGCGGCGGGCTTCGAGGCCCGCTCCTTCCGCCTCCGACGAGTGACGGTCCCGGTCCTCCCGCCGGGCATGCGCCCGCTGCGCGTGCTCCAGGTCTCCGACATCCACATGGTCGGCGGCCAGCGCAAGAAGCAGCGCTGGCTGCAGTCGCTGGCGGGCCTGCGCCCCGACTTCGTGATCAACACGGGCGACAACCTGTCGGACCCGGAGGGCGTGCCGGAGGTCCTGGACGCGCTCGGCCCGCTGATGGAGTTCCCGGGGGCGTACGTCTTCGGCTCCAACGACTACTACGGCCCCAAACTCCGCAACCCCGCCCGCTACTTGCTGGAGAAGACGAGCGGCAGGCACGGCCTGAACGGCAACGCGCCGGTCGTGGGGGCCATCCACAACCCGTGGGAGGACCTGCGGGACGGCTTCGACGCGGCGGGCTGGCTGAACCTGACGAACGCCCGGGGTGTGCTGAAGGTCGAGGGCGTCTCGATCGAGCTGACCGGCCTGGACGACCCTCACATCAAGCGCGACCGCTACCGGCAGGTGGCAGGCGGCCCGTCCGGGACGTCCGACTTCTCGTTCGGCGTGGTCCACGCCCCGTACCTGCGCGTCCTGGACTCCTTCACGGCGGACGGCTACCCCCTGGTCCTGGCCGGCCACACCCACGGCGGCCAGCTCTGCATCCCCTTCTACGGCGCCCTGGTCACCAACTGCGACCTGGACACGGACCGGGTGAAGGGCCTCTCGACGCACACGGCGGAGGGCCGCACGTCGTACCTCCATGTCTCGGCGGGCTGCGGCACCAACCGCTACACCCCGGTCCGCTTCGCCTGCCCGCCGGAGGCGACGCTGCTGACGCTGACGGCGCGGGAGTAACCCACTCGGACGCCCCCAAATGGCCCCATGTCCGCCCTCTCCCTAGCGTGAGGGCATGACCGCACCGATACCCAGGGACATCCCGGACCTGCCCCCGGTCCCGGGCCCTTCCCTGCTGCTGCCCGCACCGGTCCCGGCCATGGCGGTGACAGGCCCGACGCGCCGCCCCCTGGTGGCGGTGTTCCGTCTCCTGACCGCCCTGGCGGCGGCTGCCGCGGTGGCCCTGGAACTCCTGCTGGGCTCCCCGGCCCGGACGCTGAGCTACTTCAGCGTCCAGACCAGCATCCTGGTGGCCGTAGTCATGCTGGTGTCGGCGTCCAGGGCCTGGCGGGCCCGCCGCCCGGTCCCCGCGTCCGTGACAGGCGCCATACTCCTCTACGCGGTGGTCACGGCGCTGGTCTACCACCTGCTCCTGGACCACACGACGCCTCCGTTCTCGATGACGGACGCGACCACGGCCCCGGCGCGCTGGCACGCCCAGTGGGGGGTCCTGCAACTCCTCCACACAGCCGTCCCGGCAGCGGTCGTCCTGGACTGGCTCCTCCTCACCCCCGCGGCCCGCCTCCGCCTCCGCCCCGCCGCGGCCTGGCTCCTCTACCCCCTGGCCTACCTGGTCTTCTACCTGACCCGAGCGGCCTTCCTGTCGCCCTCCACCCCGTCCCGCTACCTCTACCCCTTCCTGGACGCAGCCGCCCACGGCTACCGCAGCACCCTGGCCAACGCCCTCCTGCTGGGCCTCGCCATCTACGCCCTGGGGATCCTCCTGGTCGCCCTGGACCACACCCGCCCGACCCCGACCCGCCGCCGCTTCTAAACCGGATTTCGTCTCCAGCCACCTGTGGGCTAAAGTAAACGACGTCGCCGCGACAAGCAGCGACATCGGGGTGTAGCGCAGCTTGGCAGCGCGCTTCGTTCGGGACGAAGAGGTCGTGGGTTCAAATCCCGCCACCCCGACAGCCGTAACACCAGGTCAGGCCCGATGCTGAGAGATCAGCATCGGGCCTGACCTGCTTTGCGGGCCCGCTTTGGGAGCCATTTGGGAGCCGACCTCAGGAAGCGGCTCCCCGGCGGCTCCCAGCAAGTGGTGTTCCGCGGTCGAGATGGATGTGCACTGTGTGCGCTCCGTCCAAGCCATCCCCATGGCTTGTGCCAAGGAGACGGCAGGCGATACGACGATCACCATGCACCGATGGTCTCCGTTGAACGACCGCCAGTTAGCGCTCCTCACCCGCATCGGATCCGGAACCGACCCCGTCACGTCGGAAAGCCCCGAGCTCGCCCTCACCGCTCGCGCGCTCAAAGAGCGGGGTCTGATCACTATGCCCAAGAAGAGTGGGAAGTGGCAGGCGGAGATCACCGACGCTGGACGCTTCTACCTGGAGCACGGGCATCATCCGGACCGTCCCGTGCAGGCTCCACGCAGACCTCGTTCAGCGGCAACAGCAGCCGAGGCGCCGACCGCCTCTCACCCTCAGCAGGACGCCGCTCCCCCTATGAAGACGAAGCCTCCCTCGCAGCGTGCCGCGAAGCCCCTGCCGCCCTCACCGGCGGAAGTCGGCGCGGCACTGATCACACAGGTACAGGAAGCCGGACGATTCCTCCGGATCCCGAACCCCAGCGTCGAGGAACGGGCTCGCTACCGCAGAGCCTTCGACGCGGCACGGCAGTGCGCACCGGAGGGGTACCACCTGAAGTACAGCGGTCGGGCGAAGGGCGACTTCTTCCTCGGCCTGCTGCGGGTGACCGGCGAGGACGACACCGAGTGGAACCGGATCCGCCTGGCACGCAGTCGTGTGATCACCGATGTCGAGGATGTGCTCACGGCGGTCACCGCGGATCACAGCGCCTTCGAGATCTCGGAAGAGGTTCTGCCCCGGGTGCTCTCGCTGCTCCGACTCCTCACCGAGCAGGCTCTCGCCCGCCACGGCGAGATCGCGGTGTCCAAGAAACGCAGGCAGCCGAGGCCGCTGCTCACCGTCCACGGCAGGACATATGAGGTCACCTTCCGGGAACGGCAGAAGCCGGTCCGGTACGTGCCCAAGCAGGCGGGCCGCCGTACGTACGACTGGCAGCGGGTCACCCCGGCACACAGGCTCGAGCCGTCCGGCGAGCTGGAACTGCTGATCGGCCAGCAGCACTCGGGCTACAGCTACGGCCACAATTACGGCTGGAAGAAGGAGTGGGTCGACACCGCCAAGAAGCCGTTGGAGGAGCAGGTCGGTTCAATCTTCCGGGCGTTGAAGGCGCGCGCGGAGGAACAGGAGCAGGCTCGGCTGAAGTACGAAGCTGAGCAGCGGCACCTACGAGAGGAACGTGAGCGGCAGGCAGCCGAGCGCCAGCGTCTGGAAGCGGAACTGGAGGAGCGGACGCGGCGCGAGTGGGAGACCGCCGTCAGCGCGGCTTCGATCAAGGCAGTTCACGCGGTCCGAGCGGACCACTTCAGCACGGCCCTGGAGCAATGGCGGGCCGCAGGGGAGATCCGGACCTTCTGCACCGCTCTGGATGAAGCCGCCGCCGCATCGGACAACTCCCTCGAAGCCGAGAGGCTACGAGAGTGGTCGGCCTGGGGGAAAGCGGAGGCAGAACAGCTCGACCCCACCAGGAACGACAAGGGCCTGGCTTCTCTCAACTTCCACGCGGAGCCCACGAAAGACCAGCTACGGCCGTTTCTCGACGGATGGCACCCGCGCAGGCCGGAGAAGGAGAAGCCCCCGCCCCAGCCCGCACCGCCCAGACCGGAGCCAGAGCCGTGGCGATCCGTCATCGGCGCACGTCAGGATCAAGGCTGGCGATATGGACGCCAAGGTCGCGCTGAATGGTGGAGGCGATGACGCCGTGGCCACGATCGCGTAGGGCCGTGACCGCCTTCTCCACCAGCTCGCCCAGCCTGATGACCTCGGCGCGCAGGGCGACCAGCTCGTCATAGCGGTCAGCCTTGTCCTCGCCGCACCATGCCCGGACTGTCCGCAGGACTGCCGCGTCCGCATCCAGCTTGCGGTCGTCCCGGCGGCTGTAGGAGTACCACGAGGACTGTGCGCGTTCCTGCTCGATGGCCTGCTGCTTGCGGTCCACCTCCGGAAGGATCTCGTCGGCGAGGCGGCCGGCCACCTGGCGGGCGATGCGCTCGGTGACCGGCCACCCGGTCAAACACATGCCGTCGCTCTTCTCGTAGAGCATCGCGTCGGCACGTAGTTCAGCGGCATCCATGCCGATGAGCAGTGCCGTGTCGTCGAGGCGGCTCAGCTCCAGAACTCCTGCGTCCGCAACCCCTCGGCGCAGGCGCAGCCTGTTCTTCGGACGGACGAACCCGAGAATCATTCGCGCGGCCTCGAATTCCGTGCTGCCGCGTACGTGGCGTGACGCCTCGGCCAGCGCCGACTCTGCCCTGTCATCCGCGAGGAACGTATCGGTGTCCGCCCACAGTGCTACGAGCGAGCCAGGGTTGACCCATTCCTGCAGGCCATTGCTGTCACCTTCGAGAAACCGCACGTGGATCCAACCAGACCTGCCCGGGCCGCCCACTCGAACGATCTCCACCTGCCGGATCGCGCTGCCCAGCGCCTTCGGCCTCACTCGGTATGCCCAGTGCTCGCCAATCTCCATATGCCCATTGAGCCAGTTCTGTTGGCCGCGTCACACGGCATTCGCCGTAACCGCCAGAGTGAGCTGGTGGCTCCAGGTTGACGCTGCCTCGGCAACGCAAAGACCCTGGGAGGACTGTGCCCCCTCGGCGGCGAACGCCGAGGGGGCACAGCAACATCAGGGCTCGATCGGCATACGCGACTCCCTGCGTGCGTGCAGGAGATTGCGCAGTACGCGCACCGATGATGTGGGACTCATCGCCAGGCGACCGTCGAGTGCCGTCTCCCATTGCTCGGTGAGCCCGAGCATGAGGCGCTTACGCATGCCCGGGGTGACGTGGGCGTAGCGCGCCGAGACCGAGCCGTCGATATGGCCCATGCGTTCGTCCATGAGCACCTTCTCGGTGCCGAGGTCCTCCATCATCGTCCGATGGGTGTGGCGCAGACCGTGCGGGGTGAGGCCCTTGGCTATCGGGATCCAGCAGGAGTCGGCCCGCTCGCTGGCGCCGCGCCCCCGCGCCGGCACTCCTGGCCACGGCTCACCGAGCAGGGGCACGGGCCGCGCCTCCTGCGGGGCCTTCTTCGGGTACCAGCCGGAGACCGCCGGGGTGAACAGCCAGGTGGCGAAGCCGTTTCGGCGCCAGTGGGAAGCGTGCTCCGGTACGGCGCCACCCCGTACGAACCCGAGGTCCGCGATGGCCTGCTTCACCTTTGCTCGGGTGGCTTCGGTGACGCGGTTGGGGTGGTTGAGGACGTTGGACACCGTGCCCGTGGAGACTCCGGCGCGGCGGGCGACGTCGACGAGCTTGGCGCCCTGATGGCCACCTGTGCGGGCCGCGCCTTGGCCTCGGAAGACGTAGGTCTTGCCGTGGCAGGGGCAGGGGGTGGGTTTCGTACGGGCGATGTGGTTGGCCACCAGCGCTGACAGCCAGTCCATCGGGTCGATGGTGCGGTAGCTGTCGTCCTTGGGCGGACAGCGCACCAGCTCGCCCGTGTCGAGTTCGTACAGCTGCCATTCGACACGGACGGCCCCAGGACGGGCGAACTCGGTCTCCAGGCCGACGATTTCACCCCAGCGCATGCCCGTGTACCCCTTGAGGACCACGGCGACGAACTCGTCGTCGCGGCCGGAGAGCAGGGCCGCCCTCTCTGCGGTCAGCAGGATGCCGAGCGCGTCGGTGACGACCTTCTCCGGACCACGGTCTCGGGACCGGCCCGCGCGCTTGCCGCGTCCACGCCGCCTGGCGGCCGGGTTTGACGTGATCAGGCCCTCGTCGACCGCGTCCTCGAAGATCAGGTGAAGCGTCGAGCGCCAGGTCTTGACGCTGGAGGCCGCGTAGGCGGCCTTCTCCTTCTTCTCCCAAAGGTCGACGTCCGTGCGCAGGATGCCGGCAAGCGCCTTGTCCTCGAACTCGGGGAGCAGATGCTCCTCGATGTGCCGCTTGTAGTTCTGCATGGTCGAGGCGGCCAGGTCCTGGCCCTCGTACCAGCGGTTGGCGTACTCGCCGAAGGTCTCCTGGCCGAGCGCCGGGTCGCGCCAGTCGCCGCGCCGGTACTTGTTCTCAGCCTCACTCGCGGCGCGCTGGGCCTCACCCTTGGTGGCGAACCTGATCGCCTTGCCCGTCTCATCGACGACCGTGAGGTGCTTGCCGGGCGCGGTCTTGTATCGGCCGCGCCAGTAGTTTCCGCGCTTCTCCGCGAAACCCACGTGTTCCTCCCCTTCCTCGTCGTCGCTCTAAGCGGCGGTACCGAACTGGCTCTGGCGTGCTCGGCGTGGTGGCCGGGCGCGCAGGGAGGCCGTGGGCACGGCAGACGGAGGAGAGGGCTTGCGGGTTGGCGGCTTGGGAGCGGAGGCAGTTGCCAGGTGCTGCCGCGCGTAGGAGGGGCGGTCCTCGTGCATACGGATGATCTCCGCGAGGTGCTCGCCGGTGAAGCGGTAGGCGCGGCCGACGCGGGTGAACGGGATGAGCCGTGGACGGGCACGATCCTTGACCCACCAGGCAGAGCAGCCGAGGACGGCGGCGACCTCCTCCGGGACGTACAGGCGCGGGAGAGCGGCCTCCGAGTGCGGAGTCGGCGCGGAGGCAGGGGGTATCGCGGATTGGCGCAAGGGATGAGTCCTCTTCTGGCGGGCATGGGTGCGGCAACACCGGCCCGCCGGTCGATCGCTAGGGATGAGGTGAGGTGTCCGTGCTGGGGGTTTGCGGTCCCAGGACGGGAGTGGATCAGGGCCGGCGGCTACGCCTCGCCTGAGGAGCTGGTGTCCTCGCGCTGGTCCGCGGACGATGGTCCGTAGGACTCCAGCAGATGCTTGGCAGCTGCCTCGGCCATGGCGTTGGAGACCATCACGTCCGCTTCCTCACGGATGTCGGGGTGCTCGGCGAGGTATGCGTCCAGGGCGTCACGTGCCTGGGTGAAGGCGGCGTTGGCGCGCTGGGTCTCGCGGTACGCGTCCACGATGGCGTCGATGAGTTCCATCGCGCGGGCCTGGGCGGCGAGCTGCGGGGGGCCGACGAGGTTGCGCAGGTCGATGCCGAAGACCTCGGCGAAGCCGATGGCCTCGTCGAGGTTGATGCGGCGCTTGCCGTTCTCGATGCGCCAGACCGCCGACGGGTTCATGTCGAAGCCGGCCTCGTTCAGGCGGTCGGAAAGAGCGTTGGTGCTCCAGCCGTGCGCCTCGCGCTCGAGCTTGATGCGCACCGCGACGTTCGCCTCACCGCTGAGCAGCACGCCCTGCGGGGCGTCTTCGTCCGCCACGGCCACCTCCTTCCGTTCGTAGCAAGTCACTGCCGTATGCAGCGACCTGCCCACAATAACATCCTCCTGCACCATGCAGAGAGCTTCTGCAATCGGCAATTCGTGTGGCATGCTGATAACCCCAAACCACCAGCCCTAGGAGTCCCCACGTAGCGCCACATGCAAAAAGCCCCCGGCTGGCACCGGGGGCCAAGCGCAAACCTCTCAACCGCCATCCCTAGCGATCGACCCGCGTGGCCGGGATTGCCGTCCCATATGGCCCGCGAGCAGAGGAGCTGAAGCCCAGTATGACCGAACCCCAGACGAATACGCCATCCCTCCAGGCCGACGGCACACCGGCCGACGCAACCGGCCAGCCGACCCACACAGCGCCACCCGCAGACGCGGCCCGCGACGACAAACTCGAAGTCGTGCCTGCGTTCGAGGGGGCTCAGATACTTGATGACCTGCGGGACCGGATCAAGCAGTTCGTCGTGATGCCGAGCGAGGAAGCCCTCACCGCAGGAACCCTTTGGGTGGCGGCCACCCATCTGCAGCCCGCGTGGCAGCACGCGCCGCGCCTGGCAGTGGTCGGCCCGGCCAAGCGGTGCGGCAAGTCGCGGCTGCTCGACGTGGTAACCGAGACCGTGCACGCGCCGCTAATCACGGTCAACGCCAGCCCTGCGGCGATCTTCCGCTCGATCACTGCCGAGGATCCGCCCACGCTCCTGGTCGACGAGGCCGACACGCTGTTCGGCACCGCCAAGTCGGCTGAGCGCAACGAGGACCTGCGCGGCCTGCTGAACGCCGGCCACCAGCGCAACCGGCCCACCCTGCGCGTCACCGGCCCTGAACACACACCGGTCGCCTTCCCGACCTTCGCCATGGCCGCCCTGGCGGGCATCGGTGACCTCCCCGACACGATCATGGACCGGTCGGTGGTCATCCGGATGCGCCGCCGAGCACCCGGCGAAACCGTCGCGGCGTTCCGCACAGGGCGGGACACCCCTGCCCTGCACGCCGTACGCAACCGCCTCACCGCCTGGCTCCAGCCCCAGCACACCGAGGCGATGGACGCCGAGCCGGGCATGCCGGTCGAGGACCGTGCAGCCGACACCTGGGAGCCCCTGGTGATCGTCGCCGACCTCGCCGGAGGCGACTGGCCCACGCTGGCCCGAACGGCCTGTCGGGTGATGACCGCCCACGAGTCGGGCAAGGACGCGGACACAGGGCTGCGCACCCGCATCCTGATCGACATCCGCCGAGTCTTCACCGCCGAGCGCAACCCCGCCGCGCTGCGCACGAGCCGCCTGCTCGAAGAGCTCAACAACGACGAGGAAGCGCCATGGGCCGAGTACGGCTCTACCGGGCTGACCTCGCGCCGCCTCGGGATTCTGCTGGAGGACTACGGCATCCGCCCGGGCAATCACCGTTTCCCCGGCGGCGGCCAGGCCAAGGGCTACGCCCGAAACCAGTTCCTCGACGCCTGGGCCCGCTACTGCCCCGCACCGGCAGTCGAAACGGCGAATCCAGCCAAGCCCGGCGAGGCCGCAGGCTCCGCCACCAGCACCAGCACCAGCACCAGCACCAGCACCGCAGCCTGACCCGGCTCGACCCGTAACACCCGTCCCCGCGCAGGTCAGCACAGGGACGGGTGATCGGCCCGCAACGGGTCAACCCGACATCGTCATGTCTCTCGTACCTGCCCTGACCAGGCACGCAACGGGTGGTACGAGTCACCGCACCTAACAGCGGCCCCTTTCTCCTGCGCCCCTGAGCGCCGCCCAACACCACCTGGAGTGCTTCCGCTTGACTCCTCGCACCGCCCTCACCGCGCCCTCCGCCATACCGGGCAGCTCCGCGATCCGCTTCGGCATCGCCCTGCTCGGCGCCATCGGCTTCGCCCTCTCCTACGACGCACTCCGTCAGATGGCCGTCGCCATCCACATCCGCGGAATACTCACCTATGCCTTCCCGCTCGTGATCGACGGGTTCATCGCCATCGGCGTCGGCGCCCTGCTCATCCTGCGCACCGCCCCGCTGCTCTCTCGCCTCTACGTGTGGGCACTCGTCGGACTGGCCACCGCCACGAGCATCTGGGCCAACGCCCTGCACGCGGTCCGCCTCAACCAACAAACCCGCCCGGACGGACTGCACCTGGACGACATCACCGTCGGCGTCCTGTCCGCCATCGCTCCGCTCGCCCTGGCCGGCGCCGTCCATCTCTACATCGTGATCCGCCGCCATCCCACGCCTGGCGCCCAGGAAGTGTGCGCCGCCGTACGCCATACCCCTGCCAACCACATCCCCAGCGGCACCGATGGCGCCCAGCTCGCCGCCCCCGTCGGAGAGGAACCCGATCGCCCGGACCCACTCGCTCTCGAAGTGGCAGACGGCCACATCGATGTGGCTCGGGTTTCCGCCGACATGGCGCAGGGCGTCGCCAATGCGCCGGAGCTCCCACAGCCTTCTGCCAAGCCGGAAGCCCCGAAGCTCCGCACGGTGTCCGACGAACTCCTCGCCATCGCTCGCAGCGCGCCGCTAGGACGCGGTGGCCGCGCCTCACGCCGCCACATCGAGGATGCGATCCGCGGCGAGGGCCTCACCATCGGCAAGGCCGAGGCAGAGACGATCAAGAAAGCCCTACAGGCCGAACTCGACGAAGCCGCCGCTCAGGGGCAGACCGAACTGGCCAAGGTCCCTGCTGGCGCCTTCTGAGCCTACGACCGCTCCCGCTCGACTCGCACCACCCGTCCCCGCGCAGGTCAGCGCGGGGACGGGTGACCAGCCCGCAACGAGTCCACCCGACATCGCCCCGCATCACAAACGTTCTACGGAGAACTTCCCCATGCACAACCCGTACGACGAACTCCCCGCCACCCAGCAGGCGATGACGACCACCGCCACCCAGCCAGCAAGGTATGCCGCTGGACCGTCCAAGGGCCGGTCCAACGAAGCAGCCTCCGCCCCAGGGGTGGCGGAGGCCCTCGGGCACCAGGGGGTGCCAGAGGAGGAACAGCCCGTCCACACCGCCGACGCTCCGCTGCCGCGAGCCGCCGACGCCGCCGCGCTGCACCGCGTCGCCCGACGCCGCCAGCGCAAAGACACCCAGCGCAAGGAGCGTGTCGACGTGCGCTACAGCGTCGACGAGAAGGCCGACATCCTCCGCATGGCCCGCTCGCTGAGCATCGCCGGCGCCCACTACGTCGGTGCCGTCGTCATGGCCCACATCCACGGCGACCTCACCCTGCCTGGCCAGCGCACCCCGCTAGACGACTACATCGACGAGCTGACCGCCCTCCGCAGCCAGGTCGCCAAGATCGGCCACAACATCAATCAGATCGCGAAGAAGCTCAACTCCGGTGGCCATTCACACCTTGGGGACACCGCCCTCCTGAGCCAGGCCGAACGCACCCTGGACGTGGCCGGCACCACCGTCCGCTACATCGCGGCAGCCACAAACCAGGCAGCCGCCAAGAAGTCGGCCTGATGATCGCGAACATCCGAAGCGGCAAGGAAACCGCCGGCCTCATCCGGTACCTGTTCGACACGAAAAGGGCCAAGGACCACACCGACCCTCATCTGGTCGCCTCCTGGGACGGCTTCGCACCCGACCCAGGCCGTTCCGAGAACGTCGACGCCACGAGGAACCTCTTGGTGGCGGACCTAGACCTGTACGTCAAGCAGGCCACACGGCTCGGCCGCGCCCCCGAGCGGCACGTGTGGCACTGCTCGGTACGCGCCGCGCCCGAAGACCGCATCCTCAGCGACGAGGAGTGGGCCGACATCGCCCGCCGGGTCGTCGCGGCCACCGGCATCGCGCCGGACGGCGACCCGGACGGCTGCCGCTGGGTCGCCGTCCGCCACGCCCCCGACCACATCCACATCGCCGCCACCAAAGTCCGCGGCGACCTGCGCACCGCCCGCCACTGGAACGACTACCTGACCGCCGACCGAGAACTCGCCGCGATCGAGAAGGAATACGGCCTGCGGCAAGTCGTACGCGGTGACCGCACCGCCGCGAAGCGCCCGACCCGCGCCGAGCAGGAAAAGGCCCACCGCCAAGGCCAGCAGAAGCCCGCCCGCGAACGTCTGCGCTCCACCGTCCGCACCGCAGTAGCCGCTGCCACCAGCACCGAGGAGTTCGTGCACCTCCTCAGCCACGTCGACGGGGTGCTCGTCGAGGTCGTGCACTTCCCCTCCGGAGACGTACGCGGCTACAAGGTCGCCTGCGAAGACACCACCACCGCCGGCAACGAGCCCATCTGGTTCTCGGGCTCCGAACTCGCTCCGGACCTGTCCTTCCCCAAGATCCGCGAGCGCCTGGAAGCCACCGACCCGCAGCTCACCGAGCAGCCGGGTCGACGCAGGCCCAACCCCTGGCATCAGGCCACCGCCGCCACCGAACGCATCCCCCACCGCCTCGACCATGCCGACGATGAAGCCGCCCAAGGTCACCTCGCCGCATTCGGGGAAGCCCTCGACGCCCTACCTCTCATCGCGCCCCAGCCCGTTCGGTCCCAACTCCGCGAGGCAGCAATCACGTTCGAGCGCGCCACCCGATCCCGCATCCGAGCCGATCACCACCATGCCCGCGCGCTGCGCGGTGCCGTGCGGGCCATGCTCCGCGACGCGGCTCCCAGGGACGGAGCTGCCCTGGCGATGTTCCTCGACGCCGCGATCCTCGTCGTCATCGCCGCCACCCGCTGGCACCAGCTCCGCCACCACGATCAGCAAGTCGCAGCCGCCCATCAGGCGGTGATCCACCTCCAAGCGGCCTACGACCAGGTGGCTGCCGCCCCCCTGGCCGCCCTGGCCCAGCGCCGACCGCCGCAGCAGACGGTCGAGCGGCACATCCACGTCATCCGACGGTCCGTGCCCGAACACGCGGAGCAGGTGCTGGAGGACGCGGCCTTCGACGCCCTCGCTGCCACACTCACCGAGGCCGAGGCCGCAGGACACGACCCCAAGCAACTCCTCCAGCAGGCCGCCGACCAGCGCGCCCTGGACGATGCTCGCCACCCGGCACGGGTCCTGACCTGGCGCGTCCAGCGTCTCAGCGCAAGGTCGGCGCCCAGCGCACGCGCCCGTGCAGCGCAGGCTCGCAGCGCACCATGGCGACCCGGCGAACCGATACCGGCGGCAACAGCTACCCCGCACCCGCAGGCGCCGCACGTTCGACGACGCTGATCACACCCGCTCGGGCAGCCTGGGGGTGAGCAGCTCCAGCGCTTCCTCCCAGCGGAATCGGTCTGCCCCACCGCCGGCCTTCGGCCGGTGAGGCTCATACGAGCCGATCAGGACGCCCATCTCGCGCAGCCGGTCGAGGCTCTGTCCGTACGCGGGGTGGGCGGCCTGCGCCGAGTTCACGTACGGCAGGACGGCGGTGGGGATGCCGAAGCCGTACGCCTCGCACAGGATGCCCAGGGCGAGCGTGTCGGATATCCCTGCGGCCCATTTGTTGACCGTGTTGAAGGTGGCCGGGGCCACCGCGATGGCGTCGGCGGGAGGCAGCGGGCGTGGATCATCGGGGGAGCGCCACGCCGAGCGGATCGGATAGCCGGTCTGGGTCTCGATGGCCGTCGCATCTATGAAGCCCAGGCCCTGTGGGGTGGCGATGACGCCGACGTCCCAGTCCGCCTCCTGGGCGGCCGTGATCAGCTTGCCCACGTCGCCGGCGACTCCGGCCGCGCACACGACGACATAGAGGAACGGCTTCTTGGTCTGCTGGTCGGGCTGGTCACTCACGCGGGGACTCCCAGTTGACGGCTGAAGTGATGCAGTGCAGGCAGGGTACGGCGGCGATCGCGGGCGGCCATGTCGGCGACCAGCTCCCGGACAGCGGGGCGGCGGATGTCCTGGGCCGCGCAGCTCTCGGCAATGCGCAGCGCCTGGTACCCATCAGCGAGGCGGCCCTGCTGGCTGTAGGCGCGGGCGGCGTCGACCCACAGGGCGGCACGGCGCTCGGGTACCGGAATATGCCGCCTCATGAGCGGCCGGGCTGTTTCCAGGGCGATGCCTGCGTCACCGAAAGAGACGGCCGCGCTGACCTGATGGAGGGCAACGTTGGTGGGGCTGAAGTTCGCCCATGCATCGGGCCGGTCGAAAGCGACGTAGCGAGCCACCTCTCGGGCTTCGGTGAGGAAGTCCTCGGTGGTGTCGCGGTCTCCGTTCCTGCTGGCTGCGGTCGCCCCACGGAGCAGCAGCAAGCCAACTGCTGCCAGGTAGCGCGGCGGCCGCTGGTCGTAGGAGCCGGTGAGCTGGTCGGCGGTGTGGCGGATGATGTTCACGGCCTGCGAGGTGTGCTTCTCGCGAACGAGGACGTGAGCGTGAACGCGGACGCTGGCGGCGAGAGCGATGGGGTCCCCGGATCGCTCCGCCTCGGCCATGGCGCGACCGGCCGCGAGCCAGGCGTTGCCCTGATCCGCTCGCTTCAGCAAGAGGCTCACTGACGTCTGGTACGCGGTCGCGAGCAATCCGGACGCCTCAGCCGTGCCGGATGAACCACCGGCTGCCTGACGCAGGTCGGCGATCAGCCCCGGCAGGGTGCGCTCCAACTCCGTGTAGTCGCACGTGCAGAACAACCGCCGCACCGCCCGTGTTCGATCGCGCAGCCCATTGATGTCCAAGGCTTGGCCCGTGGCCGCTGGACTCGTACCGGGCAGCAGGACCTGAACCAGATCGCGGTGGGCTGCGGCGGGCGAAGGCGGAACCGCGAGCGCGGCAACGCCCGCGGCAAGGAAGGTACGGCGGTGCATGTCCTCTGCCTCAAGGTCCGAGGTGCTGGTACTCGACGCGGCAGCGAGGCCAAGGCGGTGCAGCGGAATGTCCAGCGCTTGTGCGACCTCGCGCAGCATGCGGACATCATCGGTACCCCGGCCACTCTCCAGGCGGCTCACCTTCGACTGGTGATACCCAAGCGCGGCAGCAACGTCTTTCTGCGAGCGCCGCTGTAACACGCGTGCCTGACGGATCACTTCTCCGATCCGTCTCGCCTCGCTCTGTGCCTCGGCCATCTGTGCCACGGCTCCTCCTGCCGCCGCCGATCCTGCCTGCTCAACCGAGCGTAGCCGAGGGGCGATTGGCCGTGATGCAGCTCCTGCATAAGTGATGCAGCCACGGCACATGGCCTGGCTCCGCTTGCGCCTGGCGCGGTTGCGTGGAGGAGCCGCACCGATCCAGGAGGTCTCTCATGGAAGTGCACCAAGTCCGTTTCCCCGTTTCCGGCACACCTGCTGCCGCTGCGTCCGCGCGGCGGCAGCTCGCGGGCGCGATACGGACCTGGGATGCGCTCCTGGGGCCGGAACTCCTGGACACGGCGGAACTGGTGGCCGCCGAGCTGATCGCGAACGCGGTTCGCCACGCGGGAAACGGACCGATCTCGGCCGGCGCGCGTCTGAGCGACGCACGTCTGCTGATCGAGGTGACAGACACCAGCCCCGACGTCCCGCAGGTCGGTCTGCCCGCCACGGACGAAGAAGGAGGACGCGGCCTGTTCCTCGTCGCCGCGCTCGCAGATCGCCACGGATTCGATCAGGTGCCACGAGGCAAACGCTGTTGGGCCGAGTTCAAGGTGAGCGCCCCCTGCCAGCCCTCCCAACGCCTTCCCTTGCAGAGGAGTTGACTGTTGACAGCCGTACGGGTTCCTCCAGTCGCAGCAGAAGTAGTCGCCATCCGGCCCGGCAGCCCGCTTACCGGTTCCGTCGGGGTCGACGGATCCAAGAACGCGGCGTTGCCCCTGCTGGCCGCCGCCGCGGCCATGCACCGACCGGTGCATGTGGGCAACGTTCCGAGCAACACCGACGTCGAGACCATGCTCACCCTGCTTCAGCAGGCCGGCTGGCACACGGCCCGCCCCGTCAGCGATCCACACACCGTGGTGATCCTGCCGAGCGACAGAATCCAGTCGGGCCCTGATCCCGACACCGCCGCCCGCATCCGGGCCTCGTACTACCTCGTACCCGCGCTGCTGGGCGCTTACGGGCGAGCCCGACTTCCCTGGCCGGGCGGCTGCCGAATCGGGGAACGCGGGATGGAGCAGCACTTCAAGGTCTACGAGCGCTTCGGTGACCGCACGACCGTCGACGACCACGGCTACCTCGTGGAGGCAGCAGCCACCCAGACCGGAACGGTTTCGATCATGCTGCCTTTCCGCTCTCGGGGCGCGAGCATCGCCGCTCTCCTGCGTGCGGCCGTAGCCGGACGGCCGCTGCGTCTTGGCCAGCCCAACCTGTCACCGGAAGTACTCAGCATCGTCGAAGCATTGCAGGTGGCCGGATGGGAGTGCCGGGTCAGCGAATCCGTCCTGACGCTCGCGCCGCACCCGGCCGCCCCCACCGAGACCATCACCTGGAGGGTGCCCGGCGACAAGATCGAGGCCGGAACACTGGCCTGTGCCGTCGCGGCGACCGGCGGCGACGCGCGCATCTGCGGCGTACGCGGCGATGACGTCGCTCCTCTGGTCGCCGCCCTGCGATCGCTCGGCGTACCCGCCGACACCAAGGGCAACGTGCTCGCCGTGCAGGCCCAGGACGCCCACCCCTCCGACAAGCCACTGCGAGCCATCGCCTCCCTCTCCCCCGGCGGTCTGGACGCTGACTTCGAACCACCGCTCATGGCGTTTGCCCTCTCCCGCCCCGGTACCCATCTGTTCGCTGACACCATCAACCCGGGCCGCCACGGCAACCTCTTGCCGCAACTCGCCCGCCTGGGTGCCGAGATCCGCGAGCTTTCACCCACCGAGTGCCGCTTCACCGGCCCGCAGCAGCTGACCGGCGCAGGGGTGGAGGCCACCGACATCCGCACGGGCTCCGCTCTGCTCATCGCCGGCCTCACCGCTCGCGGCGTCACCACGCTCGGCGGGCTCGAACAGCTCCGGCGCGGCCATGCTGACCTGCCCACCAAGCTGCACGCCCTAGGCGCCGACATCTGTGAGGTCACCCCGTGAGCCGACAGCTCCGGCGGATCATCGCCACGACCGACGTGCATTCCGCCTTCGACTCGGCCGCAGCGATGCTCGCCCACCTCCACACCGCCAGGGCCGACAGCCTGATCGTGGACTGCGGTGACTTCTTCGAGGGCAGCGGCTTCTACCGCTTGGGCAAGGGCCGGATCGAGCACCATGTCCTCACTAGCCTCTACGACTTGCTCGCGCCGGGTAACCACGGCTGGCCGCACTACTTCGAGCCGGCGCTGCACGAGATGACCGTGTGCGCCAATGCGGTCGACGAGAACGGCAAGCCCCTCTTCGACCGCGTACGCATCAACCGCATCGGCGGCCGTCGAGTCGCCGTCACCGCGGTGATCGGACCGCAAGCGTTCAACGCGGTTCCCGTCGACCAACGCGCAGGCCATCAGGTCTCCGATCCGGCCCAGGCCCTGCGGAAGGTGATGCTGGAGCACCACCACTGCACTGATGCCTGGATCGTGTTGTCCCACTCCGGCTTCGACGAGGACCTGAAGCTCGCCGCCGCGTGCCCGTTCGCGGACGTCATCTTCTCCGGCCACTGTCACAGCGACACCTACGGCCCCGTGCACATCGGCGACACCCTCGTCGTAAAGGGCCACGAGCTCGGCCTCGGATACGCCACCGCGGAGCCCGTCGGCAGCGGCTGGGGCGCCCGCGCGTGCGCCTTCCCGGACTCGGTCGCGATCCCCGAGGGCCTCACCGCACTGCATGACGAGATCAGCCTCGTGGCACGGACGCTGACGAGCCCGCTCGGCACGGTGAACGAGCCCTACCGCAATACCCCGTTGGACCGACGCCGCCTCCTGGCCGAGATCGCCGGCCGACTGCACTCCGGTCTCGGCGCGGACGCGGTCATCCTCAACGAGACCGCCCTGCGTTCCACCCCGCTCGGCCACACCCTGACCCTCGGCGACCTGCTGTCCATCGAGCCCTTCGACAACCAGCTCGTCCACGCCTTCCTCCCCGACAAGTACGCCCAGGGCCACGACAAGCTGCTCGACCACCTCACCGAACGCGTCGGTCCGCTGGTCATCACTCCCAAGCCTCTGCCGTCGGCGATACGCAGCGTGCTGACCACCGACTACCTCGCCGACAGCTACCTCGGCGGACGTACGCATCAAGCCGGACTGCGTCTGGGGCAGGTCGCGCGAAGTGTCCTGGCCACGCCCTTCCCCTCAACCGCCGGCCTCATCGAAGGAGGCGAACAATGATCCTCACCGGACCCGAGATCACCGCCGCAACACACGACGGCCGCCTGGCCATCAACCCCTTCGAGCCGGACCAGATCAACCCCAACAGCTACAACGTCCGCCTCGGCCCCACGCTGCTGACCTACACCGCCGCCGAGATCGACGCCCACCACTCCAACCCCACCCACGAGGTCGAGATCGACCGGGGCGGATACGTACTCCAGCCCGGCGAGCTCTACCTCGGCCACACCATCGAACACGTCGGCTCCGACACCTTCGTGCCCCTGCTGTTCGGCCGCTCCTCCGTCGGCCGACTGGGCCTGTTCGTCGAGATCACCGCCCCGATCGGAGACATCGGCTTTCACGGCCAGTGGACGTTGATGCTCTCCCCGATCCGCCCGTTGCGCGTCTACGCAGGTATGAAGATCGGCCAGATCATGTTCTTCGTCTCCACCGGCGCCATCGACCTCTACCGCGGCAAGTACCAGGCCGCCGTGGGCCCCCGACCGTCGGCCTACTGGCGCGACCTAGCAAAACTTCGGACGGTGGCCTCGTGATCCTCACCGGCCCCGCAATCGCCGCCGCCGTCCGGACCGGCGAGATCACCATCGAGCCGTACGACCCCGCCCGGCTCTCCCCGAATGCCTACGACTGGCGTCTCGGCGACACACTCCGCGTCTGCGACGGTGACCTCGACGCCGCCACCCCTACTGCATTCATGGAGCAGCCCATCCCCGCCACCGGTCTGGTACTGCAGCCCGAGACGCTCTACCTCGGCGTCACGCTGGAAGAGACCGGCTCGGAGACCTACGCACAGATGCTCAACGGCGACCGCACCATCGGCGCCCTCGGTATCTGGGTCCACGTCTCAGCCCCGCTCGGACACCAGGGCCACGCCATCCGCTGGACCCTGGAAATCCGTGCCGCCCGGCCCGTGCGCGTCTACCCGGGGATGACCTTCGGAAAGCTCGTCTTCCTCACGGCCTTCGGCGCCCCGGTCAGCTACCAGCAGCAACCCGCCAAGTACGCGTCGACAGAAGGCATCGACATCTCCCGCCTGTACGAAGAGATTCCCGGAGGTGCCCTGTGAGCTCCCTCTCGGCCACCGGGCCGTTGGCCGCCACCTTCCTGGACCTGCCCGCCGGAAGCCCCGGCGGCAGCGTCGAACTCTTCCTCGACCTCTACACGGGCGACCGTCCCCTCATCCCTGCACGCGCGTTCATGCTGACCCCGTCGAGTCCCAGACGCCCTCTGCCCGCCGGGCTCGACTTACTTCCCGTGACCGGGAAGTGTCTGGAGGGTCCCGCCTTCAGTCGCTATGTCTCAGCCCTGCGCAGGGCTCTCGCAATGGCGATCAACCCGGCCCAGATCGGTGTACTGCACCTGCAGCACCTCGCCTTCGGTGCCACTCCCGCCCTGATGCGGGCGCTCCCCCTGCATCCCCGCATCGCCTTGGTCCACGGCACGGACCTGATCTTCGCCGAGACCCACCGCGACCAGCTCCAGGTTCTACGCGAAACCGCCAGAGCAGCCGACGCGATCGTCGTTCCGACGGGGGCAATGGCCGACCATCTCCTCAAGCTCGCCCCACAGATCGACCGCCGAAAGATCACCCGCATCCCCTGGGGCATCCCCGACCACCTGCTCACCGATCCACCGCCTCGGTCCACCCGCACGTCCTCCAGCCACCTGCGACTGCTGTACGCGGGACGGCTGACCGCCGAGAAGGGCGTCGAGACCCTGGTCAAGAGCGTGGCCCCGGTGCCAGGCGTCGAGCTGAGCATCGCCGCCCCCAGAGCCCAGTTCCATGCCCTGGCCCCGCTCCTGCAACGGGCCGGCGTGAGGGCCCGCTACCTCGGCTGGCTCCGCCGCCCACAGCTGTGGAGGGCGTTCACCGAGCATGACGTTCTGGTCATGCCGTCCACCACCCTGGAGGCCATGGGCCTGGTCGCCCTGGAAGCCCAAGCCTGCGGGCTGCCCGTCCTCTACCAACCCGTTCCCGGCCTCAGCGAAGCCCTCGCCGCCTCCGGCGTTGCCACCGACTTCACCCACTCTGCCGCCCTGGCCCGTGACCTCGACCGGCTACGCACCTCCCCCGGCCTGTTGCCCGCCCTACGGCAGGCGGGCTACGCGAACGCCGCGCGCTATCCGCTCTCAGCGACCGCTCGGTCTCTGACCGAGCTCGGCCGCCAACTCGCCTGAACAGCCCTTCAAGCGGTCCGCCACGCCGCTGCCCGGCCCGCTCCGTGAACGTCACTACGCTGGCCGGCGGGATGCCCCGGCGAAGAGGGAGACCATGACGTACGACATCGACCGCATCAAAGCCCTGCTCGACGAGGGCGTCCGCGACAAGGTGTACCCCGGCGCCGTGTGGGCCGTCGGCGACGCCAATGGCATCCGCGCCCAAGGCACCACTGGTGTCCTCGATCCCGACGAGCCGGACGTGCCGATGCGCGCCGACACCGTGTTCGACGCCGCCAGTCTCACCAAGATCCTCGCCGTCTGGTCATCCATCGGCGCTCTGTGGGAAGACGGTGCGCTCACCCTCGACCAGCCGCTCGGCAACTTCTGGCATGAGGTCACCGGCCATCCGCTCGGAGCCGCTACCGCGCGGCAACTGCTGACGCACACCGCCGGCCTCCCCTTGCGGGCGCAACTGAAGAACCTCTATGGCACCAATGGGGACGACATCCGCCGCGGTGTATTGCACGAGCAACTACACCGGCACCCCGGCGAGGCCGTGGAATATACCGACCGGGCCGCACTCGTCCTCGGCTACCTTGCCGAACACCTCTCCGGCCAATCCCTGGACCAGCTGGCCACCGACCGCATCTGGCAACCCCTGGGCATGCACAGCACCCGCTTCGGCCCTGTGCCCGACGACATCGCCGCCCGCTGCGCGCCGACCGAACTCGACCAGGAAACCGACACTCACCTCAAAGGCATCGCCCACGACTTCTCCGCGCGCCTCTTGGGCGGCGTCTGCGGCATCGCCGGCGTCTTCACGGTCCTCGACGACCTCGTGGCCTTCCTGCGCTACATGCTCGATACTTCTACGTCTCGGACCAGTGCCGGCTTCGGGGACGAATGGACCAGGCACTCCCTTACTCTCCAGACCGGCAATCTCCAGCCGATCCGTGGTCTGTTCTGGCATCCATCCCCCGATACCAGCCCTGAACAGGATGTATGGGTCCATTACGGTTTCACCGGTACGGGCATGTGGATTTCACCCACCCAGGGCCGGTGGGCTGTGCTCCTGACCAACAAGCTGTACTACACCCGCGACCGAGGACCTCTGACAGGCATCCGCAACACCTTTCGCGCAATCGGCTTCGACTGACTTCCTCAGGGCGCGGGCCAGAATCGATTGCGTCCCTCAGGACGTGCCCCACGGCGGGTGTCATCCTGGGGCATGACGACTGACTGGAGAACATGGAGTCCTGACTGGCGCAGATTGGACTGCCTGGCCGGTTGCGGGGAGTTGGTCAAACGGGCCCGGCATGCGTGGGTCGAGATAGGTGGTACGCGCTCGGGTAGCTGGTTGATCGGGACACGGGTCGACGTGGGCCGCGCCTTCGCGGACCCTCTGCCTCCGCCGGACGACGAGCAGTTGTACATGCTGGGGGCGGCGCACAGGTCCTGCCTCGCAACTGCTGTCGGACTTCTCCGCGCGAGCAAAGCTCAACTGGGCGATGACCTTACTGAGCCTTTTCCAACCTCACCCTGAGCTGGTCAGATGCAGAGTGAGTATCGCTTGGACGAGGTTGGTGATCCGGGCGGTTGAGCATCGGAGTTTG
>NZ_JBSFVU010000016.1:0-218535 GCF_053592475.1 Streptomyces sp. NPDC002671 | reverse complement strand
GTGGCCCTGCGCAGCAAGGCCATTCGTGCGCTGTCCGGGCGTGGTGGCATGGTGTCCGTCTCGCTCGGTGTCGAGGACGTAGAGGAGCGGCTGTCAGCTTGGGGTGGTCGTCTGTCGGTGGCGGCGGTCAACGGTCCTGCCGTGGTGGTCGTTTCCGGCGACGCGGACGCCCTGGACGAGCTGCTGGCCGCCTGTGAGGCGGACGGCGTACGGGCTCGCCGTATCGCTGTGGACTATGCCTCGCACTGCGCGCACGTGGAGGAGATCGAGGACGTCCTCCTGCGCGACCTTGCGGGAATCACCCCGCAGGCGGCGTCTGTGCCCTTCTACTCGACGGTGACCGCCGAGGTGCTGGACACGACCGGCATGGACGCGGGCTACTGGTACCGCAACCTGCGTCAGACGGTCCGCTTCGCCGACACCGTCCGCGCCCTCCTCGACGACGGCTTCCGTCTGTTCATCGAGTCCAGCGCCCACCCGGTGCTGACCATGGGCGTCGAGCAGACCGCCGAGACACACATCAACACCCCTGTTACGGCCGTGGGTTCGCTGCGACGTGACGAGGGCGGCCTGAAGCGGCTTCTCACCTCCGCCGCCGAGGCGTTCGTCGGTGGTGCGTCCGTCGACTGGGCCGGCCTGTTCGAGGGGGCCAGGCGCGTCGACCTGCCCACCTACGCCTTCCAGCGCGAGCGCTACTGGCTGGAGAACACAGGCCTGGTGGTGAGCCAGAACGCCGCCGCCGGTCTGGGGCTCGGGTCCGCCGATCACCCGCTTTTGGGTGCGGTCGTGGCGCTGGCCGACGCGGAAGGTTTCCTGCTGACGGGCCGGCTGTCCGTGCGTACACACCCGTGGCTGGCCGATCACGCGGTGGCCGAGACAACGCTGCTGCCGGGTACGGCGTTCGTGGAGCTGGCGCTGCGCGCCGGGGACGCGGTCGGCTGCGACCGGCTGGAGGAACTCACCCTGGAGGCGCCGCTGGTGCTGCCCGACGACGGCGCCGTACAGGTGCAGTTGACGGTCGGCGGCCCGGACGCGGCGGGGCGGCAGCCGGTGGCGGTGTACTCGCGGCCGGAGGACGCTTCCGAGGGATCCTGGACGCGGCACGCCACGGGCGCGCTGACGGCCGGCCGGGCTGGTGACAGCGACGAGGCCCTGTTCGACGCCGATTTGGCCGAGTGGCCGCCGGTCGGCGCGGAGCCGGTCGCGGTGGACGACCTGTACGAGCGGCTCGCGGCCACGGGGTTGCAGTACGGTGCCGCCTTCCAGGGCGTACGGGCGGCCTGGCGGCGCGGCGACGAAGTGTTCGCCGAAGTTGCCCTCGCCGAGGAGCAGCGCGCCGACGCGGGCCGTTTCGGCCTGCACCCCGCTCTGCTGGACTCCGCCCTGCACGCCATGGCGTCGGGACCGGACGACCCGGAGGGGAGCGCCGGCGAACGGCGTGCCGGGCTTCCGTTCGTCTGGGGCGGGGTGTCCCTGTTCGCCACGGGCGCGGACGCGCTGCGCGTCCGGCTCGCCCCGGCCGGGACGGACGCGGTGGCCGTGTTCGTCGCCGACACCACGGGCGCGCCGGTCGCGGCCGTGACGTCCCTGGTGACGCGTACCGTGTCACCGGAGCAGCTGGGGGCCGTGGCGCGGGTCACCGACGAGGCGCTGTTCCGCGTCGCGTGGCGCAAGATCGCGCAGCGCACCCCGGTGCAGTCCCCGTCGACCGTGTTCTACCCGGACCTGGAGGAGCTGCGGGCCGCGGTGGCGGCGGGAACCGAGGCCGTTCCGGACGTGGTGCTGGCCTCCTTCACGACGCGCACGGACGACAGCACCGGCGCGGGTGCCGATGATCCGGCGGAGGTGCGGGACGCGACCTGCCGTGCGCTGGAGGCCTTGCAGGTGTGGCTGGCGGAGGAGCGGTTCGCCGGTTCGCGGTTGGTCGTTGTGACCCGGGGCGCGGTGTCCGCCGTGCCGGGTGAGGACGTGACGGATCTCGCGGCTGCGGCCGTGTGGGGTCTGGTGCGTTCGGCGCAGGCCGAGCACCCGGACCGGTTCGTGCTGCTGGATCTGGACGAGCAGGAGGTGTCCGGTGAGCTGCTGGACGCCGTGCTCGCATCGGGCGAGCCGCAGATCGCCGTGCGCTCGGGCGAGCCGCTCGCCCCGCGCCTGGCGCGCGCCACGGCCGGGACCCTGACCGGATCCGGTTCTGATTCCGGTGCCGTGCCGGCCGACTCCTGGAACCCGGACGGCACCGTCCTGCTGACGGGCGCCACCGGCACGCTGGGCGCCCTCGTGGCGCGACACCTGGTCGCCGAGCACGGCGTACGGCATCTGCTGCTGATCTCCCGACGCGGCCGTACGGCACCGGGCGCGTCCGAACTGGCTGCTGAACTTGGTGAGTTGGGTGCCTCGGTGACGGTGGCGGCCTGCGACACCGCCGACCGGGCGGCGCTCGCGGAGCTGCTGCGGACCGTGCCCGCCGAGCACCCGCTGACCGCGGTCGTGCACGCTGCCGGCGTGCTGGACGACGGTGTCGTCGAGTCACTGACGCCGCATCAGATCGACGCGGTCCTGCGGCCCAAGGTGGACGCGGCCCTCCACCTCCACGAGCTGACCCGGGACCTGGACCTCGCCGCGTTCGTGCTCTTCTCCTCGGCCGCCGGGACGTTCGGGGGCGCCGGGCAGGGCAACTACGCGGCGGCGAACGCCTTCGTCGACGCCCTGGCCGCCCACCGGCGTGCCAACGGTCTGCCCGCGGTCTCGCTGGGCTGGGGTCTGTGGGCCGAACGCAGTGGAATGACCGGCCACTTGGCCGACACGGACGTACGACGCATGCACCGGGCCGGCATCGCCGCCCTCACCTCGGACGAGGGTCTCGCCCTGTTCGATGCCACGGCGACCCCGGCGACCGACTCGGCCGCGGCGGACGCCGTCCTGCTGCCCATACGCCTCGACCTGCCCGCACTGCGCGCCCAGGCCGCGTCCGGCGTGGTACCGACGCTGCTGCGTGACCTGCTGCGCATCCCCACCCGCCGTACGGTGGAGGCGTCCGGCACCGGTACCGGGACCGGCACGTCGGCACTCTGGCAGCGCCTGGCGGGACTGCCGGAGGCCGAACAGGACGACGTCCTGCGGACGCTGGTGTGTGTCCATGTCGCCGCGGTCCTGGGCCACGCCGACGAGACCGCGGTGGACAGCGACCGCGCGTTCAAGGAACTGGGCTTCGACTCGCTGACGGCCGTGGAACTGCGCAACCGGCTGAACGCGGCCACTGGGCTGCGGCTGTCGGCCACGCTGGTCTTCGACTATCCCTCACCGGCCGTGCTCGCCCGCCACCTGCTGGCGGAGGTGACGGCGGAACACGGCGGAGCCGCCGTCGGCACGGCACAGGCCGCGCTCCCGGCCGTCCGGACGACGGCCGACGAGCCGATCGCCATCGTCGCGATGAGCTGCCGTTTCCCGGGTGACGTCAGCACCCCGGAAGAACTGTGGCAGCTCCTTGAACCCGGTACGGACGCCATGTCCGCGTTCCCGGACGACCGCGGCTGGGACCTCGACGAACTCTACGAACCCGGCTCCGAGACCCCGGGGAAGATCCACGCCCGTGAGGGCGGCTTCCTGTACGACGCGGGCGATTTCGATCCGGCGTTCTTCGGGATCTCGCCGCGTGAGGCGCTGGCGATGGATCCGCAGCAGCGGCTGCTGCTGGAGACGTCGTGGGAGGCGCTGGAGCGCGCCGGTATCGACCCGGCGTCGGTGCGCGGCAGCCAGACGGGTGTGTTCGCGGGGATCATGCACCACGACTACGGCCTCCTTCAGGGCCCTGACGGCACTCCCGGCTCCCCCAGCCCCGGCAGCATCGCCTCGGGCCGTATCTCGTACACGTTCGGCTTCGAGGGTCCGGCGGTGACGGTGGACACGGCGTGTTCGTCGTCGCTGGTGGCGCTGCATCTGGCGGTGCAGTCGCTGCGGCAGGGCGAGTGCTCGCTGGCCCTCGCCGGTGGTGTGACGGTGATGGCGACTCCGGCGCTGTTCGTGGAGTTCAGCCGTCAGCGGGGTCTTGCTCCCGACGGCCGCTGCAAGGCGTTCGCCGCGGGAGCGGACGGCACCGGGTTCTCCGAGGGCGCCGGCATGCTGCTGTTGGAGCGGCTGTCGGACGCGGAGCGCAACGGCCACCAGGTGCTGGCGGTGGTCCGTGGTTCGGCCGTCAACCAGGACGGTGCGAGCAACGGCCTGACGGCCCCGAACGGTCCGTCGCAGCAGCGGGTGATCCGTGCCGCCCTGGCCAACGCCCAGGTGTCGGCCACCGAGGTGGACGCGGTGGAGGCCCACGGCACGGGTACGAAGCTGGGTGACCCGATCGAGGCGCAGGCGCTGCTGGCTGCCTACGGCCAGGACCGGCCCGAGGGCCAGCCCCTGCGGCTGGGTTCGATCAAGTCGAACATCGGGCACACCCAGGCCGCCGCCGGCGTGGCCGGTGTGATGAAGATGGTGCTGGCGATGCGGCACGGTGTGCTGCCGCAGACCCTGCACGTCGACGAGGCTTCGCCGCACGTGGACTGGAGTGCGGGCGACGTCGAACTGCTCACCGAGGCTGTCGCATGGCCGGAGACCGGCCGGCCCCGGCGGGCGGGTGTGTCGTCCTTCGGTATCAGCGGCACGAACGCCCACGTCATCCTCGAAGAGGCTCCCGCCGAGGCTCCGGAGGACGAGCCGACCGGGGCCGTCGTGCCGCCGGTGGTGGTGCCGTGGATGCTGTCGGGCAAGTCCGAGGCCGCGCTGCGGGCCCAGGCGGCAGAGCTGGCCGCCCATGTTGCCGAGCTGTCACCCGTGGACGTCGGCTTCTCGCTGGCGACGGGGCGGTCGGTGTTCGAGCACCGGGCTGTGGTCCTGGACGGTCTGCCTGGGTTGGAGGCTCTGGCCGAGGGCCGTGAGGTTGCGGGTGTGGTGCGGGGGAGTGCGGCCGGTGCGGATGGTCGTGCGGTGTTCGTGTTCCCCGGGCAGGGTTCGCAGTGGCTGGGTATGGCGGCTGAACTGCTGGATTCCTCGCCGGTGTTCGCGGAACGGATCAGCGAGTGCGCGGCGGCGTTGGCGCCGTTCGTGGACTGGTCGCTGACGGACATCCTCCGCGGCACGGACGACGAGGCCTGGCTGGAGCAGGTCGATGTCGTGCAGCCCGTGTTGTGGGCGGTGATGGTCTCGCTGGCCGAGGTGTGGCGCTCGTACGGCGTGGAGCCGGCCGCTGTGATTGGTCACTCGCAGGGTGAGATCGCCGCCGCGTGCGTGGCCGGCGCCCTTTCCGTCCAGGACGCGGCGAAGGTCGTGGCCTTGCGCAGCAAGGCCATCCGTGCGCTGTCGGGGCGTGGTGGCATGGTGTCGGTCTCGCTCGGTGTCGAGGCCGTGCAGGAGCGGCTCGCTGCCTGGGACGGGCGTTTGTCGGTTGCGGCGGTCAACGGCCCGGCTATGGTGGTCGTTTCCGGTGACGCGGACGCCCTGGACGAACTCCTCGAACGCTGTGAGGCGGACGGCGTGCGGGCTCGCCGTATCGCTGTGGACTATGCCTCGCACTGCGCGCATGTGGAGGAGATCGAGGACGTCCTCCTGCGCGACTTGGCGGGCATCGTCCCGCAGGCGGCGCGTGTTCCCTTCTATTCCACGGTGACCGCCGCGGTGTTGGACACGACCGGTCTGGACGCGGGCTACTGGTACCGCAACCTGCGCCAGACGGTCCGTTTCGCCGACACCGTCCGCGCCCTCCTGGACGACGGTTTCCGCCTGTTCGTCGAGTCCAGCGCGCACCCGGTGCTGACCATGGGCGTCGAACAGACCGCCGAAGCACACATCAACACCCCTGTCACCGCAGTCGGTTCGCTGCGACGTGACGAGGGCGGCCTGAAGCGGCTCCTCACCTCCGCTGCCGAGGCGTTCATCGGTGGCGCGTCCGTCGACTGGGCCGGGCTCTTCGAGGGCACCGGTGCCCGGCGCGTCGAGCTGCCGACGTACGCCTTCCAGCGCCAGCGCTACTGGCTGGAGGCGCTGCCCGCCGTGGCGGGTGATGTGGCCGCGGCCGGTCTGTCCTCCGCAGAACACCCCTTGCTGGGGGCGGTCGTGGCCCTGGCGGATGCGGAGCGGTTCCTTCTGACGGGCCGGCTGTCGCTGCGTACGCACCCGTGGCTGGCCGATCACGCCGTGGGGGACGTGACGTTGCTGCCGGGGACGGCGTTCGTGGAGCTGGCGCTGCGTGCCGGGGACGGGGTCGGCTGTGACCGGCTGGAGGAACTGACGCTGGAGGCGCCGCTGGTGCTGCCCGACAACGGAGCGGTACAGGTGCAGCTGGTCGTGGAAGGCCCACAGGAGGACGGGCACCGGCGGCTGAGCGTGTACTCCCGTCGTGAAGACGGTTCCGACGAATCGTGGACGCGGCACGCGTCCGGCGTGCTGTCCTCTGCGGCCGGGACGAGTGAGTCGGCCACTGCGGTTGATCTGGGTGTGTGGCCGCCGGCCGATGCGGAGCCGGTCGCGGTGGAGCATCTGTACGAGCGGCTGGCGGTCGCGGGGTTGCAGTACGGTGCCGCTTTCCAGGGTGTGCGTGCCGTGTGGCGGCGCGGGGACGAGGTGTTCGCCGAGGTCGCCCTCGCCGAGGAGCAGCGTGCCGAGGCGGGTCGCTTCGGGCTGCACCCGGCCCTGCTGGACTCCGCTTTGCATCCGGTGGCGTCGGGATCGAACGACCTGGAGCAGAAAGCCGGTGAGCGGCGTGCCGCTCTTCCCTTCGTGTGGGGCGGGGTGTCCTTGTTCGCCACAGGCGCGGACGCGCTGCGCGTGCGGCTCGTTCCGGCCGGGCCGGACGCGGTGTCCTTGTTCGCCGCGGACACCACCGGAGCACCGGTGGCGGAGGTCACGTCCCTGGTCACGCGTTCCGTCTCCCCGGAGCAGCTGGGAGCTGCCGCACACGCCACCGACCAGGCGCTGTTCCACGTCGCTTGGCGCAATGTCGCGGCGAGTGCTCCAACGACGACTCCTCTTCCGACGGCCGTGGTCTGCCCCGACTTTGCGGAGCTGCGGGCGGCTGTGGAGGCGGGAACGGCGACTGTTCCGGACGTGGTTCTTGCGTTCTTCACGACGCACACACAGGACAGCACCGGTGTGCGGGAGGCGACGCGTCGTGCCCTGGAGATGCTCCAGGGCTGGTTGGCTGAGGAGCGGTTCGCCCGGTCGCGTCTGGTGGTGTTGACCCGCGGTGCGGTGTCGGCGGTGCCGGGTGAGGATGTGACCGATCTGGCGGCGGCGGCCGTGTGGGGTCTGGTGCGTTCGGCGCAGGCCGAGCACCCGGACCGGTTCGTGCTGATCGACCTGGACGAGGCGGCCGAGGCGGCCGAGGCGCCGGGTGCGGTGCTCGATGCCGCACTCGCTGCCGGGGAACCGCAGATCGCCGTACGAGAGGGTGAGCTGTTCGCTCCGAGGCTGGCGCGCGCGAAGGCCGAGACGGTGGCCGGGGCAGGTTCTGCCTGGAACCCTGAGGGCACGGTCCTGCTGACCGGTGCCACGGGAACGCTGGGCGCTTTGGTGGCCCGGCATCTGGTCGCGAAGCATGGTGTGCGGCACCTTTTGCTGGTGTCCCGGCGGGGCCGTGCGGCGGCGGGTGCGCCCGAACTGGCGACGGAACTGACCGATCTGGGTGCGTCGGTGACGGTGGCGGCCTGTGACACGGCTGAGCGGGAGGCCGTGGCGGAGCTGCTGGCGGCAGTGCCCGCCGAGCATCCATTGACGGCTGTCGTGCATGCGGCCGGTGTGCTGGACGACAGTGTCATCGCGTCTTTGACGGTGGATCAGCTCGATGCGGTGCTGCGTCCGAAGGCGGATGCGGCCCTGCACCTTCACGAGCTGACCCGGGACCTGGATCTGTCGGCGTTCGTGCTGTTCTCTTCCGCGGCCGGTACGTTCGGTGGTGCGGGGCAGGGCAACTACGCGGCGGCGAACGCGTTCGTCGACGCTCTGGCGGCTCACCGTCGGGCCCAGGGGCTGCCGGCGCTGTCGCTGGGCTGGGGGTTCTGGGCCGAACGCAGCGGCATGACAGGTCACTTGGGTGAGGCGGACATGCGGCGCATGCGCCGCGGCGGTGTCGCGGCGCTCACCTCGGACGAGGGCCTCGCCCTGTTCGACGCCACGGCTCTCACGGCGGACGCCCCGGCCACGACGGACGCGGTTCTGCTGCCCGTTCGTATCGACCTGCCCGCACTCCGTACCCAGGCAGCGTCCGGCGTCGTACCGCCGCTGCTGCGGGAGCTGGTGCGTGTTCCCACTCGCCGTTCCGTGGAGACGTCCGGCACCGATACAGGCACTTCAGCGTTGTGGCAGCGCCTGGCGCACCTCTCGGAGGCCGAGCGGGAACAGGCCGTACTGGACCTGGCCGGTACCCATGTCGGTGCCGTACTCGGTTACGCGCCGGGCGACGAGGTCGCGTCCGACCGTGCGTTCAAGGAGTTGGGCTTCGACTCGCTGACGGCGGTGGAGCTGCGGAACCGGCTGAACGCGGCCACTGGGCTGCGGCTGCCCGCCACGCTGGTCTTCGACTACCCGACGCCGGCCGTGCTCGCCCGTCACCTGCTGACGGAACTGTCGGCGGCGAACGCCGGCGATCCCGTTGGCGCGGCGCGGCCCGCGCTCCTGGTCGCCGGGACGGACACGAGGGTGGACGAGCCGATCGCCGTCGTCGCGATGAGCTGCCGGTACCCCGGCGGTGTGCGAGCCCCGGAAGACCTGTGGTCCCTGCTCACCAGGGGCGCGGATGTGATGTCCGACTTCCCGGACGATCGTGGTTGGGACCTGGAGGGGCTGTACCACCCGGACCCCGATCACAAGGGCACGGCGTACGCCCGCGAGGGCGGCTTCCTGTACGACGCGGGTGACTTCGATCCGGCGTTCTTCGGGATCTCGCCGAATGAGGCGCTGGCGATGGATCCGCAGCAGCGGTTGCTGCTGGAGACGTCGTGGGAGGCGCTGGAGCGGGCGGGTATCGACCCGGCGTCGGTGCGCGGCAGCCAGACGGGTGTGTTCGCGGGGATCATGCATCACGACTACGGTCATCTGCAGGGCCCCGACGGCGCTCCCGGCTCCCCCAGCCTCGGCAGCATCGCCTCGGGCCGTATCTCGTACACGTTCGGGTTCGAGGGTCCGGCGGTGACGGTGGACACGGCGTGTTCGTCGTCGCTGGTGGCGCTGCATCTGGCGGTGCAGTCGCTGCGGCAGGGGGAGTGCTCGCTGGCGCTTGCCGGTGGTGTGACGGTAATGGCGACTCCGGCGCTGTTCGTGGAGTTCAGCCGTCAGCGTGGGCTCGCTCCTGACGGCCGCTGCAAGTCCTTCGCGGCAGGGGCGGACGGCACCGGGTTCTCCGAGGGCGCCGGCATGCTGCTGTTGGAGCGGCTGTCGGACGCGGAGCGCAACGGCCACCAGGTGCTGGCGGTGGTGCGTGGTTCGGCCGTCAACCAGGACGGTGCGAGCAATGGCCTTACGGCGCCGAACGGGCCGTCGCAGCAGCGGGTGATCCGTGCCGCGCTCGCGAACGCGCAGGTGTCGGCTGCCGAGGTCGACGTGGTCGAGGCGCACGGTACGGGTACGAGGCTCGGTGACCCGATCGAGGCGCAGGCGCTGCTCGCCACCTACGGTCAGGACCGGCCTGAGGACCAGCCGCTGCTGCTGGGTTCGATCAAGTCGAACATCGGGCACACCCAGGCGGCGGCCGGCGTGGCCGGTGTGATGAAGATGGTGCTGGCGATGCGGCACGGCGCGGTGCCCCGCACCTTGCACGTCGACGAGGCTTCGCCGCACGTGGACTGGAGTGCGGGCGACGTCGAACTGCTCACCGAGGCCGTCGCATGGCCGGAGACCGGCCGGCCCCGGCGGGCGGGTGTGTCGTCCTTCGGGATCAGCGGCACGAACGCCCACGTCATCCTGGAGCAGGCACCGCCGACGCCGCACGAGCAGCCGCAGGAGCCGGCGGACGGCGCGGCTGACAGTCCGGTGCTGCTGCCCTGGGTGGTGTCGGCGAAGTCCCGCAGTGCGCTGCGGGGGCAGGCGGAGCGGTTGCTGCCGTTGACGCGGGACGAGGCCGAGGCCGCGCCTGCCGATGTGGCGTTCTCCCTCGTCACGTCGCGGTCGCAGCTCGAACACCGTGCCGTGGTGCTGGCCGACGAGCGGTCCGGGTTCGCCGCCGGACTGGCCGCGTTGGCGGCGGGCGAGTCGGCGGCCGGTGTGGTCCAGGGCCAGGCAGTGCCCGGGAAGCTGGCACTGCTGTTCTCGGGGCAGGGCAGCCAGCGGCTCGGCATGGGCCGGGAGCTGTACGCGGCCCACCCGGTGTTCGCGGAAGCCTTCGACGAGGTTTGCGCGCGGTTCGACCTGCTGCTGGAACGCCCCCTGCGCGAGGTGGTGTTCGAGGATGCCGATGCCCTGAACGCCACCGTGTTCACCCAGTGCGGCCTGTTCGCCCTGGAGGTCGCGCTCTACCGGCTGACCGACTCCTGGGGTGTGCGGCCCGACTATGTCGCCGGGCACTCCATCGGTGAGATCGCTGCGGCGTACGCGGCCGGGGTGTGGTCCCTGGACGACGCCTGCGCCCTGGTGGCGGCACGCGGCCGGTTGATGCAGGCCCTTCCCGCGGGTGGGGCGATGCTCGCGGTGCAGGCGGACGAGGCGTCCGTGCGTGCCGTCCTGGCCGGCCGTGCGGACGTGGACGTGGCGGCGGTCAACGGGCCCTCGTCCGTGGTGGTCTCCGGTGCCGAGGCCCCGGTGGCGGACCTGGAGCGGATCTGGCGGAGCGAGGGGCGCCGAGTGCGGCGTCTGCGGGTGTCGCACGCCTTCCACTCCCCGTTGATGGAGCCGATGTTGGGCGCGTTCCGGGACACCGCTGAGCAACTGTCGTACCAGGCACCGCGGATCCCGCTCGTGTCGAACCTGACCGGCACCCTCGCCACGGACCAGGAAGTGTGTGACCCGGAGTACTGGGTTCGCCATGTCCGTGAGGCGGTACGTTTCGGGGACGGCATCGCACATCTCGCCGACCACGGCGTCACGGCCTGCCTGGAACTGGGCCCGGACGGGGTGCTGTCCGGGATGGGCCAGGAGAGCGCGCCGACGATGCTGTTCGCGCCGGTACTGCGGGCCGACCGGGACGAGGCTGCCTCGGCGCTGGAGGCGCTGGCCCGTGTCCATGTCCAGGGGCACACCGTGGACTGGACCGCGCTCCTCGGCGGCGGGGGTGCCTGTCGTGTCGAGCTGCCGACGTACGCGTTCCAGCGTCAGCGGTTCTGGCTGGAGTCGGCGCCCGCCACGGCGGGTGATGTGGCCGCGGCCGGTCTGTCCACCGCCGATCACCCGCTTCTGGGTGCGGCCGTGGCGCTGCCGGCCACCGACGGGGCGCTTCTGACGGGCCGTCTGTCGCTGCGTACCCACCCGTGGCTGGCCGATCACACCCTGGCCGGGGTGACGTTGCTGCCGGGCACCGCGTTCGTGGAGCTGGCGCTGCGCGCGGGCGACACCGTCGGCTGCGGCAGGCTGGAGGAACTGACGCTGGAAGCGCCGCTGGCACTGCCCGAGGACGGGGCGGTCCCTGTGCAGGTGGCCGTCGGAGGGCCCGACGAACTCGGGCGGCGCTCGGTGAGCGTGTACTCGCAGGCGCCGGAGGGCGCCTGGACCCGGCACGCCACGGGTGCGATCGCCGACGGCGGATCGTCCACTGGCACCGATACGGCCGAGGCGTGGCCGCCGGCGGACGCGGAAGCGGTCGACGTCGACGGCCTGTACGAGCGGCTCGCGCAGAACGGCTTCGGGTACGGACCGACGTTCCAGGGGCTGCGCGCCGTGTGGCGTCGCGGTGAGGAGGTGTTCGCGGAGGTCCGGCTGCCCGAGGAACAGTGGTCCGAGGCCAGGCAGCTCGGGGTCCACCCCGCCCTGCTGGACGGGGCGTTGCACGCGATGGCGTTCGGCGGGTTCGTCAGGCTGCCCGGCTCCGGCGGGACCGGGGCGGACGGGGGCGACCGTGACGAGCGGGCGGCCGTCGGCAACACCGGACGGGTCCGGCTCCCCTTCGCCTGGAACGGCGTGGCGCTGCACGCGGCGGGTGCGTCCGCACTCCGGATACGCATGGCTCCGGCGGGACCGGACACGGTGACGCTCACCGCGGTCGACGAGTCGGGCCGGCCGGTGCTCTCAGTGGAATCCCTTGTGACCCGGGCGATCTCGCACGAACAGCTCAGTCAGGCGCACGGAACGTTCCACGAGTCCCTCTTCCGGCTCGCGTGGAGCCCGGTGACGGGGTCCGCCGGGTCCGGTACCGCGGGCGTGTGGGCGGTGCTCGGCGACGACGGCACACATCTGCCGACGGCGCTGAAGTCGGCGGGTGCCTCGGGGGCGCAGGCCGAGAGGTTCACCGACCTGGATGCCCTGGCCCGGTCCGTGGCGGCCGGCCGGAGGACTCCGGACCTGGTGTTCGTGCCGCTCTTCTCGGAGCCGGACGCCGCCGCACATCCGGCGGGTGAGCCGCGCGAGCCGTCCGCCGAGCAGGTCCGCGCCGCGGTGCACCGCGCTCTGCGGCTGGCGCAGTCGTGGCTGGCCGAGGAGCGGTTCGGCCGTTCGCGGCTGGTGTTCGTCACTCGGGGCGCGATCGCCGTCCGGCCCGGGGACGAGCTGTCCGACCCGGCCTGCGCCGCGGCATGGGGTCTCGTCCGGGCGGCCCAGTCGGAGAACCCTCACCGGTTCCTGCTGCTGGACCTGGACGACGAGGAGGCCTCCTTCGCCGTCCTGCCGCAGCTCCTGGGCGGGGACGAACCGCAGCTCGCGGTGCGCGAGGGGCGGGCCCTGGCACCGCGGCTCGCCAAGGCACGCGTGGCCCGCCCCGCCGAGGCCGGGCAGGGCACCGAGGACGAGAGCACTCCCGGCACCGCTTCGGTGTGGGACGCGGACGGCACGGTGCTCATCACCGGTGCGACCGGCGCGCTGGGGGGCCTGGTGGCTCGGCACCTGGTGGCCGAACACGGCGTACGGCACCTGTTGCTGACCAGCCGCCGCGGTCGGGCGGCCGACGGTGCCGCCGAACTGGCGGACGAGCTGACCGCCATGGGGGCCTCGGTGACGATGGCCGCCTGCGACGTCGCCGACCGCTCCGCCCTGACCGAGCTCCTCGCCACCGTGCCGGCCGGCCATCCGCTGACCGGTGTGGTGCACGCGGCCGGCGTCCTCGACGACGGCGTTCTCGGCTCGCTGACGCCGGAGCGCGTGGACACGGTGCTCCGTCCGAAGGCCGACGCGGCCGTGAACCTGCATGAGCTGACCCGGGGGTTGCCGCTCTCGGCGTTCGTGCTCTTCTCGTCGGCGGCGGGCGTGTTCGGTGCCGGGGGTCAGGCCAACTACGCCGCGGCCAACGCGTTCCTGGACGCCCTGGCACAGCACCGCCGGGCGGCGGGCCTGCCCGCGACGTCCCTGGCCTGGGGCCTGTGGGCGGAACGCAGCACCATGACGGGCAACCTGGACGACGCGGACGTCCAGCGGCTGAACCGTTCCGGAATGGCCGCGCTGACCTCCGAGGAGGGTCTGGCCCTCTTCGACCTGGCGGTTGCGGAGTCATCCGCGCCGGAGGGTGACGACCGTGTGACGGATCCCCTCGCGGTGCCGATGCGCCTGGACCTGGCCGCCCTGCGGACGCAGGCAGCCGCGGCCGGGACGCCCGCCGTGCTGCGCGGCCTCGTCCGGGTTCCGGTGCGCCGGGTGGCCGACGCCCCCGCCGGCTCCGGCGCGGGCGTCGCGGAGCAGGTACCGCTCGCGCAGCGGCTCACGGGGCTGACCGCGGCGGAGCAGACCCGGATCCTGACCGAGCTGGTGCGCGTGGCCACCGCCGAGGTGCTCGGTCACGACTCGCCGGACGACGTCGAGGACACCCACGCCTTCCTGGAGCTGGGCATCACCTCGCTGACCGCGGTGGAGATCCGTAACCGGCTCAATCACGCCACCGGCCTGGTCCTGCCGGCCACTTTGGTCTTCGACCACAGCACGCCCGCCGCGCTCGCCCAATACCTGGGCAGCCGGCTCACCCCGGGCGCAGCGGGCGCCGCGCCGGACCAGGACTCGTCCTCCGGGACGGGTGGCGACGGCCGTCCGGGGGCTGCCCCGGCCGCTGGAGGCGGGACCGGTTCGACGATCGACGCGCTGTACCGGCAGGCGTGCGCCGACGGGCAGTACGTGGCGGGAACCCAGCTGCTGATGGCGGCTGCCCGGCTGCGTCCGACGTTCAGTTCGGCCGCCGAGCTGACGACCCCGCCCAAGCTCGTCCGGCTGTCGAAGGGCAGCACGGCACCGGGCCTGGTGTGCTTCCCGTCGCTGGTGGCCATCTCCGGCGCACGCGAGTACGCCCGTTTCGCCGCGGGCTTCCGGGGCCGGCGGGACGTCACCGTGCTGCCCGAACCCGGCTTCGCCAGGGGAGAGTTGATTCCGGCCAGTGTCGACGCGGTCGTGGAGATGCAGGCGGAGGCCGCGCTCCGCTGCGCCGGGGACGACCCGGTCGTGCTCGTCGGCCGGTCGTCGGGAGGCTGGATCGCCCAGGCGGTCGCCGGATGGCTGGAGGAGCGCGGCAGGGCCGTGTCCGCGGTGGTGATGCTGGACACCTATCTGCCCCGCAGCGAGGCACTGCCGTGGATCCAGACCAACCTGTCCGGGCAGATGTTCGAGCGCGAGAAGATGTTCGGTGTGGTGGATGAGGTCCGGCTCACCGCGATGGGCGGCTACATGCGTTTGTTCTCGGACTGGGAGCCGGCTCCGATCGGTGCGCCGATCCTGGCCGTGAAGGCCGAGAACGCCTTCACGGGAGAGGAACAGGGCATCGACGAGGAATCGGCGTGGGGCGGCCGGCTCACCCGACTCGCCGTGACCGGTGACCACTTCACGATGATGGAGGACCACGCCGGCGTCACCGCCGGAGCCGTCCTCGACTGGCTTGCGGAGAACGTGTGATCTGAGCGCGCGGCCGTGTGCCGTGAGCTGGATCGCTCGTCGCGAGAGAAAAGACGGAAACCCGGAAGGGCGCCTGCGCGTCCTTCGGGCCGCAGGTTCCCTTCCGGGTCCGTTGATGACCGATTGCGGATTGCAATTTTCAGAAAGAGGAGAAGAAGTGACGTCTTTGAACATCACCCCCGTCGGTGAGCAGGTCGGCCAGTTCTACGACCAGCTGATGGGTGCGTTCGACGCCTCGCTGTACGGCCCCAACATTCACGTGGGCTTCTGGAACGGCCAGGACGACACCACCGGGCTGGAGGACGCCGCCAACCGGCTCACGGACATGATGATCGAGCGCCTTCAGGTCGGCCCCGGCGACCGCGTGCTGGACATCGGCTGTGGCCTCGGCGGGCCGGCGATCCGGCTCGCGCAGAAGACGGGCGCCGAGGTCGTGGGCGTCAGCGTCAGCCGCAAGCAGGTGGACAAGGCCAACGAGCTGGCCGAGGCGGCCGGTGTCAGCGGCAAGGTCAGCTTCCAGCACGGCGACGCGATGAACCTGCCGTTCGACGACGCCTCGTTCAGCGCCGTGTGGATGCTGGAGTCCGTCATGCAGATGCCCGACCGGACGGCCGCGCTCACCGAGGCGGCCCGCGTGCTGCGCCCGGGCGGCCGGCTCGCGCTCACCGACAACTACGAGCGCGAGACCATCTCGGACGAGCGGCGCCCGGTGATCGAGGGCATCCTCAAGCGGTACCTCACGCAGTCGCCGGCGTCCTTCGAGGCCTACCCGTCCATGCTGCGCGAGGCGGGTCTGCGCTGCGCCGAGATCATCGACGTCAGCGAGAACACCACCCGGCAGTCGGTCAAGCGGCTCGGCGAGGCGCTCGCCAAGAACATGGAGCAGCTCGCCGCCAAGGTCGACCCGGAGGTCTTCGCCAAGCTGAAGCCGGCCGAGGGGGAGAACCTGGAGATGCCCGAGCTGGGCTACCTGATCGTGACGGCACGGCGGCCCGCGGTCGCGTAACCGCTCGGCGACGGCGACGTGCCGCACGGCCGGTTCCTCCGGCCGTGCGGCACGTTCGCCGAAGTGTCGCGCCGTGGGCGGCAGCGCCCAGGGCAAATACACGAGGCCATCCGGAAAGCACTGTGTATTTGCAGAGCCTGGGTCCACCCCGCACAGGGGCCGACGCACACTCGAATTCCTTGACTGCACGACATTTACAATCGCGCGTGAATGGGTTTCCCTGTGGCATTCTCCGGCGACCGGTGAACCCTGATCGCACGCGCCACGGCCCCTCGCCCGCGACCCGGCCCCGACAGGGGATTCCCATGTGCGGAATATATCAATCCGCTAGTCCGGTCGCCGTGCTGCGGGCAGCGTGGTCTATCCAATGGGCAATGTCAAGGCTTGATCCGCAACGAAAGGCGAACTAATGTCTGTCGGGTCGGTAAAGCCGTGGGCTCGGCAGGAAGGGTTAACTGCGCGAGCCGATGGACCCATACGTAAGGATCAGGGGAAAAAGCGTGTCGACTTCCGCAGATTTCGGTTTACGACCCACTGTCCCTGACCTGTTGAGTTATTCGAGATGGAGTCCCGGCACGGAGATCCGCCGATGACGCGGGACACCGCGAGCCTTACGGCCCCCCGTGGCTTAGGAGCCGGTGCGCTGCGCGCCACACCCCCGTTCGTCGTGCTACTCGGCACCGACTACGCCGGCAAGTCGTCCGCGCTGACGGAACTCGCCGACCGCGCGCCCTCCTGGCATGTCGTCTCCCTCGACGACGAGTTCCTGGAGCCCGGCCACTCCTTGATCGGAAGACTGCGCCGCAACCTGGTCGCCGACGTCCTGCCGGATCTGCACCACGGCTACTCCCTCGACTTCATGGTCAGCCTGCTGCAGACAGCGACGGTCCATCTACGCGACAGCATCGAGCGCAGCCCGGGCGGAGCACCGGTTCTGGTCGACTCCTACTACTACAAGATCCTCGCCAAGTGCCGACTGGCCGGAGTCGACAGCCATCCCGTGTTCGACTGGTGGCGCACCTTTCCCCAGCCGCGCCGGGTGATCTTCCTTGAGGTGTCGACGGCCCAGGCCTGGAAGCGCTGCGGCGAAGGAGCCGGGACCAACTCCCTGGAGTACTACGGCCAGCAGCCAGACCAGCCGTCGTTCGAGAAGTTCCAGTCCGACCTGCGCGAGGCCATGTGGGAAGAGGTCCGGCACCTTCCGGTCACCGTCGTCGAGGAGCAGGAACACGTCTCGCGGACCGTACAGATACTAGGAGAGGTGATGGGCCGTGAAATCGGCTGACCTGTGGACTGATCCGGCCCGGATACGCAGCTATCGGGAGCGGGTCCTCGGCGAACGCGAGAGCCTCGCAGCCGCGCTCGCGGACGCGGACGGCCACCAACGCCGGGTCCTGACCGAGCTGCTGGAGTACAACGCGGACACCGAGTACGGCCGCGCCCACTCCTTCGGTGCGATCCGTTCCCTGGACGACTTCCGCAAAGCGGTGCCGATCAACGACTACACGGCGCTGGCACCCTGGATCGAGCGGATGGCAGCGGGCGAGAGCAACCTGCTGAGCGCGGACGACCCGGCGGTGTACTTCACCAGCAGCGGCACCACGGGCGCCCACAAGAAGATCCCGGTCACCGCGGGCTTCATGCGCCGGACCTTCTTCCCCTTCTACTACGCGGCCTGGGCCCCGCTGATCGAGCACTTCCCCGATGTGCTCGACCGGCCGGACGCCGTCCTGAACCTGAAACACGACCCGCGTCCCGCGCCCCCGACCACCGCCTCGGGCCGGCCCCATGTCGGCGCCAGCCAGGTCGACCTCGGCACCAGGTTCGGCGAGCCGCTGTCCGCCGAGCCCGGTACGTTCGCGTCGTGGGGCACGCTCCCGGTGCCCGTCGAGGAGAACGACCACCTGGAGAAGACCTACCTGCGGCTGCGCCTCGCGGTGGAGAGCGATGTCCGCTGCGTCATCGGGATCAACCCGGCGATGGTCGCAGCCCTGCCCTACCAGCTGAACCTCTGGTGGCCCCGGCTGGTCAAGGAGATCCGCGACGGCACGCTCGGCGGGGTGCCGTACGGCAGTCCCAACCCGGAGCGAGCGGCCACGCTGGAGCGACTGGCCGACCACTTCGGGACGGTACGCCCGGCCCATGTCTGGCCTCACATGCGGGCACTGTTCTTCTGGACGACGGGTATGGCGTCGCTCTACCTGCAGCGGTTGCGTGAGGAGTTCGGTCCCGGCGTGGCCGCGCTGCCGGCGCCCGTCGCCGCGTCCGAGGGGCCCGTCGGTGTCGCCCTCGACCGGCACGGCTCCGCGGGCTCCCTCGTGGTGACCGCGTCGGCCTACGAGTTCCTGGACGCCGAGTCCGACATCAGGCCCGACTCCTCGACCCTCACCATGAACGAGCTGGAACCGGGCCGCGACTACCACGTGATCTTCAGCCACATCGGCGGCCTGTACCGCTACGCGGTCGGCGACGTGGTCCGGGTCGTCGACCGGGTCGGCGGCGTGCCACGGGTGGAGTACGCGGGCCGGAGCACCCGGTCAGACGCCGTCGGCGAGCGGCTGCGTGACGCCCAGGTCATCCGCGCGCTCGCCGAGGCAGCCCAGGCCACCGGCCTCGACGTCCGCAACGCCGCCTGCCGGGTGGCGGACCGGCCCGAGGGCGCCGCCCCGCACTACGAGTTCGCCGTCGCGGCCCGCGGCAAGTGGAGCGAGCAGGAGACCTGTCGTTTCGCCTCCGAGCTGGACACAGCCATCGGCCGGCAGGCCGCGGCCTATCGGACGGCACGTTCGGCCGGTCGGCTGGACCCCGTGGCCGTGCGGCGCCTGGACGGCGACGCCTTTCTGCGCGACTGGCACGCCAGTGTCGCCACCGGCATCCGGCCGACCCAGGTCAAGGACCGGCTGTTCCGACAGGACCACACACTTTGGGAGCGACTGACCGGCACTGATCCGGTCAGCGAGGGAGGCAGGGCATGAGCGAGGAACTGGACGCCGTCGAGCGGACCGCGCTCCTGACGGCAGCGCTGCGCGCGGCGGAGACCGGGCGGGAAGACCGGCTCTACAACGACCCCTATGCGGCCCGGCTGGCCGGCGAGGGAGGTCCGGAACTGCTCCGCGAGATCCGCGAGGCCACCTTCCCCAAGGACGCGGACCGCACCGTACCGAGCACTCCGGACTACAACGCCATCCGCACCCGGTTCTTCGACGACTTCCTCCAGGAAGCAGCCCAGGACCCGGCGATGAACCAGATCGTGCTGGCGCCCGCCGGGATGGACTCGCGCGCCTACCGGCTCGACTGGCCCTCCCGTATCCGCTACTTCGAGGTCGACCGGCCCGCGGTTCTGGCCTACAAGCAGGAGCGGCTGCAGGACGTACAGCCCCGGGTCGACCATCGCTCGATAGCCCTCGACCTCACCTCGCCCGACTGGGAGAGCGAGTTGACGGCTGCCGGCTACGACCCGGAGCAGCCGTCCACCTGGCTGCTGGAGGGGCTGCTCTACTACATCCCCGGCGACGACACCCACCGCATCCTCGACCGGGTGGCGGCGATCATGAAACCGGGCAGCCGGATCGCCGCGGACATCGTCAACGCGGCCACGCTGACCCTGCCGAACATGCGTGACCTGCTCGACGTGTTCGCCGACTGGGGCTGCCCGTGGCTGTTCGGCACGGACGAGCCGGAAGCGCTGTTCGACGCACACGGCTTCACCGTGGAGGCCACACAGCCGGGCGAACCGGCGGCCGACTACGGACGGTGGCCCGACCCGGTACCGGACCGTTCCGAGGCCGACGTGCGCCGGGTGTTCTTCGTCCACGGGCGGCGGAGCTGAGATGGCGAGCGCGACGATAGTCGGCGGGAGCATCGCCGGTCTGGCCACCGCACTCGCCCTCAGCGGCGTCGGCTACGAGGTGCGGGTGCTGGAGCGCTCGGCCCCACCTCCCGAGGGGCCCCTCGAGCAGGCCGTACGGGACTGGCACCGGCCCACCGTGTCGCAGGCGGTCCACTCCCACACCCTGACCTCGGTCGGCGTACGGGCGCTGCGCCGCCGGGCCCCGCAGCTGCTCACCACGGCTCTGGAGGCCGGCGCCGAACTGCTGGACCTGATCGAGGCGCTGCCCCCGCTGGTCGAGGACCGTGCCCGTGAGGTCGGTGACGCCGATCTGGTGGCCCTGGCCTGCCGGCGCAGCGTCCTCGAACTGCTCCTGTACCGGACCGTGCGGAACCTGCCGCAGGTCCGCTTCGACCACGCAACGGTGGTCCGCGGGCTGGCGCTCGACTCCTTTGGCGAGCGGGTGCGGGGAGTACGCACCGCCGGCGGCGAGGTGCTGCCGGCCTCGGTCGTGATCGACGCCACCGGCCGGCGCGCCGAGTCGCGCGACTGGCTGACGGCCGCCGGGATCCCGGTCGCCGAGGACCTCGTCCAGCCCTCCGCCATCACCGGCTACAGCCGCCAGTACCGGCTGCGCGGTACCGGGCGCCCCGGACCGCTCAACCGCGGCAACGCGGTCGGCGGGGTGTGGGACCACTACGCCGCCGCGCTGCACCCGGCGGACAACGACACCTTCGCCGTCGCGGTGATGGTGCCTCCCGGCGACCGCGCGACGGCACGCCTGCGCGAGCCGGGCGCGTTCACCGCCGCCGCCCGGGCCACTCCCGGTATCGGGGCCTGGCTCGCACCCGGTGTCAGCGACCCGCTCACCCCGGTCAACGTCATCGCCTGCCCGCCGAACACGCTGCGCGGCACGGTGACGACCCGGCAGCGGCCGGTGGCCGGCCTGTTCGCGGTCGGAGACGCAGCCTGCGTCACCAACCCGCTGTACGGCCGCGGCATATCGCTCGCTCTGGACCACGCCTTCCGGCTCGCGGACCTGCTCGCCGGCGCAGCGCCCGACCAGGCGCTCGTTCAGGCGGCTGCCCGGCTCGCCGAGCAGTGCTTCACGCCCTGGTACGAGTTCGCGGCTCGGGAGGACGCGGAGCGAGCCGCTCAGTGGAAGGCGGCGACCAGCGGCGACCGGCCACCGGCGCCGCCGCAGGAGCAGCGCGGCAACGTGCCGAGTCCCGCGCAGGTGCGGGCCGCGACACTCACCGACGGGCTGGTCTGGCGTTCCGTCACCCGCGTGATCATGGGGCTGAGCACTCCGGCCGCGGCCTTCGGCGACGAGAAGTTCCGGGCCCGGGTGGAGCAGGCGCCCCCGATCGATCCGGCGCTGCTGCCCGCAGCGCCGAGCCGGGACGAGTTCCTCCACCTGATCGCGGCAGCGGAAGGAGCGTAGTGGAGACCATCCTGCAGGCCACCTCGGTGCGCGACCGGGCACGGCTCCCGCACGCCGAAGCCGTGCCCCCCGGTGCGGTGCGGCGCCGGGTGCTGCTGGCCCCGATCACTGTGACCCCGTCCAAGCCCCTGACACCGAGCCATCTCAAGGGGCTGCTGTGGACCGACGTGATGTACCGGGCCACCGCGCAACTTGCCGAGGTGACCTATCGGTACAGCCCCACCACCTACCACCTCACGGAACAGACCCTCGGGTTCTGGGAATACCTCGACCGCACCGTCGGGGACACCGACTACTCCGGTCTCACGGAGGAGGGTATCGGCGAACTGTACGTCGGCTACCGGTCCGAAGGACAGCGGGCCGGCCTCGCCGCCCTGCGTCCGTACGCGGATGCTGTCGAGCTGCACGGCTGGGTTCACCCGGCGAGCGCCCGGGTCCTGGAGCTGTGGGCGGCGCATTACGCGCGCCTCGGCATGCACGATCCCGGGCTGCTCGCACATCAGCCGCCCGGCCTGGGGCTGGAGGAGGTGATCGACCGCCTCGGCGCCGTCGGCATGTGTCTCGACCAGCGCGCGTACGGCAGCCCGGTCTTCCTCGACGCCACCCGGTACGGGCTGCCGCTGCGCCAGATCGTCGACGCCCAGGGCCGGCCCAACTACCTGGCCTGCGCCCTGCGGGAACTCGTACCGCTGGTACCACGGTTCGACGAGATAGTGCTGCTGTACGACCGTGAGCTGGAACCCGACTACCTGCTGCTGGAGCGCACGCTGTCCGCGTTCGGAGCAACCGTCCGCAGGTTCACTCTCGGCCGGGTGCCCATCGACGGGGAGATCCGCTCCGCGCGCCATGGCGGCTGGCACGACCACACCACCGGCGCTCTGCTGAGCAGGGCCGCGGCCGAGTACGACGATCCGGTGCTCCGGCTGGGCATGCGGCTGTACTTCATCGCCGGGCTGGGCCAGGGCCAGCAGCAGTCCTTCCGCCCCGAGGCGCTGCGTCAGAGTCTGGCGCGTGCCGCCCGGCTGCTGTCCCGAGGCAGGGCCACCGACCCGGCACCGCTGCCGCAGGTGCTCTCCCGGCACCGTGGTGACCACCTCTATGTCAATCCGTACCGGTTGACGTCCAGTCTGCTGGCCAGACACCGGCCGGCACCGAGTTCGGACCTGCTGTCGGCGGTCTACCTGTGACCACCTCCCAGGAACTGCTCCGTGAAGAAGTGGCTCGGCGCATCGTGACCGCCCGGCCCGAGCTGGCGGCGCGCTTCGACCTGCTGACCGCCGACGGGCTGCTGGCCGCGAAGCGGGAGATCACCCGGGCCGCGCAGGATGCCAAGGTACTGGCGGTCTGTGTGCTGCGCGACTTCGACCTGCCGGCCTGGGTGCGTGCCACGTGCGCGTTCGCCGCCTGCATCGACCGGTCCGCAGCCGCGGACTGGCGCCGAGACTTCACCCGGACCGTCTTTCTCGCCGGCAACCCGGACAACCTCAAGGACCGGTTCGCCTTCGGTCATGTGGCCGACGACGGGTCGGCCGCCTGGCAGGGCCCGGCACCCGCCGACGAGAGTACCGCCCTGCGCCGGCTGCTGAAACTCTTCGACGGGTCGGCTGACCTGCCGACCCGTCCCCCCGCGGTGGTGCCGGTCCTGACCGGCCAGGACCCGCGAGGCCGCGCTCCGGTTCGGCGGGAGCTGCATGTGGCTACCGCCGGGGTGACCATCGCCGACTCTCTGGTCCACCTCAACCACCTGCTGGTCGAAGCCGTACTGGACGAAATAGTCGGCCCCGGGGACGAGCTGGTCGTCCGCCAGGCGCCATGGCTGCCGGCCTCGGCCGGTCCCTTCGCGGCCCTGCGGATCGACGGCACACCCGATCGCCCGGACCGCCTCCGTGCCTACACCGCCCTCACCGAGGAAATCCACGATGCCTGATCCCACCCGCCGCCCCGCAGACAGCCCGATCCGCTTCGGCTACCCCAGCTCCCCGCGAACGGCCCAGGACATCCTCGCCTCCGCGGGACTGAGCGAGGACCGGGCCGTGCTCACGCCCTACGATCTCGCTGACCCCTTCTTTGCACTGCGCCGCGGCGAACTCGACGTCGTCGTCGTCAAGTTCGGCCCGCAGGAGCCGGACCTCGTCACGAGCAAGGTGCTGCACTTCGAGTCACGCGCCGTCGTGGTGAGCGCGCGGCATCCGCTCGCCGACCGCGACACCGTCTCCGTCGAGGAGGTCGCCGCATACGATGCCTTCGAACGCCCCGGTGACTTCCCCGAGTACCTGTGGGACGAAATCGTGCCGCGCCGTACCCCACAGGGCCGGCCGATCCACCGGCGTCATCGGGTGAACAGCATCCCGGAGATGATGGCCCTGGTGGTGCAGTCCGACGCGGTGCACCTTTCGGTGGCGTCGTTGACGGACATGGCGCCGCCGGCCATCCGGGTCGTACCCGTCCATGATCTGCCGCCCGCCCCGGTCTGCCTGGCCTGGTACCGGAATGCAGAACTGCCCGGGCACGTGGCGCAGTTCATCGCCGCTGCGGAGGCCGCGAGCCCGGAGCCCGCAATCGGGTGAGACCGGGGCCCGGGCCGCCGCGGGGTTCCGTCAGCCGTGCAGGACCCGGTGGATCGCGTCGATCTGGTCGCGCACCATCCGTTCCGACACCGCGGCCTCGGTGATGCCGGTGCAGGCGTGGAAGGTGCCGGGATAGTGGTGCAGTTCGGTCGGTACGCCCGCCTGTATGAGCCGGGCGGCGTAGCCGAGGTCCTCGTCGCGCAGCGGGTCGAACTCGCAGCTCGAGATGAAGGTGGCGGGAAGCCCCGTCAGGTCGTCGGCCCGGGCCGGTGCCGCGTAGGGTGAGACGTCGGTCCGCTCCGAGCCGTCCTTGCCGCCCAGATAGTGGTGCCAGCTCAGCAGCGCGGCGCCCCGGTCCAGCACCGGTGTGTCGACGAAGGCACGGGCGGACGGGGTGTCCAGCCGGTCGTCCAGCGTCGGAAAGCTCAGGCACTGCATCCGCAGCGGCAGGCCGCGGTCGCGGGCCAGCAGGGCCAGCCCGGCGGCCAGCGCGCCGCCCGCGCTGTCACCGGCCACCCCGAGCCGGTCGGGATCCGCACCCAGTTCCGGGCCGTGCCGGACGACCCATTCCAGTACGGCACAGCAGTCGTGCAGACCGGCCGGGAAAGGGTGTTCCGGGGCCAGCCGGTAGTCCACCGAGAACACCATGACCCGAGCCTGCTCGGCGATGCGCAGCACAGCCGAGTGGTTGGTGTCCAGGTCGCCGCTGACCAGCCCGCCCCAGTGCATGTACACCAGGCCCGGTATCGGTGCGGTGACTCCGCGCGGCCGGTAGACGCGCACCGGCACTGCGGGGGCGCCGGGCGGCCCGGGCACCCTGCGGTCCTCCACTTCCACCGGCTCGACGGGCCGGTACACGGGTAACTGTGCGACCAGCGAGGTCAACTCGGCCCGGGCCCGGGCGACATCGTTGTAGTCCGAGGGCTTGAGCTGCGGTGCCCAGGGGGCCAGTTCGGGGTCGTACAGGTAAGCCATCAGCTTCCTCTCGCACGGATTCGGGAGGTGCTCCTCGCATCCGCCTCCTGGGACGGCTCGGAGCACCTGCGCTTGATCCATTCTCCCCCGGTTCCCGCCGCTGTGGCGGAGAACCGGCAAGCCGGGTGTCAGCTCGGCGCGAATGCCGACAGCGGACAGCTGGGTCCGTGTCGTCGGGGGCTCCGAGCGGACGGACGTCGTCACGGTCGACGGGGTGAACCTCTAGGGGGGCGGGCAACTGTAGCGGGCCCGGCTCACGACGGGGGAGGTCCGTCGGCCGGGGCCGGGGGCAGCGCGAGATGGGCCAGGTCGCCCGGCGGGGGAGTGGTGACCGGCCACAGGGGAGCCGCCTCTCCGTCGGCCAGCGCGGCCGGGGCGTCGGTGAGGTTCATGCGCTCGCGCAGCCGGCCGTAGAAGTCCATCGGGCCCAGCCGGGCGGCCTTGAGCGGGCGTGGGGCCGCGTACACGCCGATCCAGTCCCCGGGGCCCAGGACCCCGCGCAACTGGCCGTCGATGGTCACGGCGGCCTGGCCCGAACGCTCCAGCACCCGTAGCCCGATGGGCTCGTCGGGAGCGGCCACGACCGAGCGGTTGAACACCATGTGCGGGGCGACCGGCGTGAAGATGAGCCCCTCCGCGCGTGGCGAGACCACCGGACCGCCCGCCGCGAAGCTGTACGCCGTGGACCCCGTGGGTGTGGCCACCAGCAGCGCGTCGGCGGAGTACGACGCGAGCAGCCGGCCCGCGAGATAGACGCCGACCAACACCTGACGGTCCCGGGCGAGCTTCTCCACGACGATGTCGTTCAGCGCCGTGACGTTCAGGGCGACGCCCCACTCGTCGCCCGTCTCGCACTCCGTGCGCACCCGGGGCGGCGGCAGCATCGGCCCGCGCCCGTACCGCAGCAGCGTCTCCATCTGCGCCGGCACCTCCAGCCGGCAGGAGGCGCGCATGGTCAGCAGCATCCGGTGCTCGACCGTGATCTGCCCGGCCCGTACGGCGTCCAGTGCCACGCGCACCGCCGAGGCCGGCACCTCCGTCAGAAAGCCGACCCGGCCCAGGTCGACGCCGAGGACCAGGGCGTCATGCTCGGCCGCCAGCCGGGCACCGCGCAGAAAGGTGCCGTCGCCGCCGAGCGTCACGATCAGGTCCGGATCGCCCGCGGCCTCGACCTCCTCCAGGGCGCTGTGCCGGGCGCCCACCTGCCACACGTCGATGTCGGCACATCCCACAGCATGCTCCGTGCACCACTCGCGCACGGTCCGCGCGGCGGCCCCCGCCTCGGCCCGCCCACCGTGCACCACCAGGCCGACACGGTTCACCGCCATACCCGCCTCCGCCTCGCGACCGGCTGCTCCGCCCGCCATCCTCGCCGCGCGCCCCACCGCCCGGCACGCGCCACGCCGCCGGTTGCCGCGACCGGACGCGCCGATGGGAACCCAGGCGGCGCTGGTCCGGATCGCCCAGCTCTGGCTCCTGGGCCCGCTCCGGCCGTGGACGGGACGAGGCGAGACCGGCATCCATCGGCCTCCCGGGAGGGTCTGACGGGCGATAACCTTGGTTGGCCGGGGGCGCGAGCAGGCCGGCCGACCCGGGGAGAACGAGAGTGGTGGAAGACAGACGGCGCCCGGCCCTGGTCGGGCGGCAGCGGGAGACGGAGCTGCTGACCGCGGCCCTGGCACAGGCCGAGACCGGTGCGGGCGGCTCCGCGGTGCTGCTGCGGGGCGATGCCGGCGTCGGCAAGAGCACGCTGCTGGCCTGGGTGGAGCGCGAGGCGCGCGAGCGGGGATTCACCGTCCTGCGGGCGGTCGGCACCGAGGCGGAGACCGACTTCGCGTTCGGGGCACTGCACCAGGCCGTCTGGTCACTGCTCCAGCGAGCCAGTGCCCTGTCCGCCCACCAGCGCGAGGCCCTGGACAGCGCGCTCGGTGTCCGGGCCGGAACCCCGAGCGGGTTCGCCGTGGGTGCCGCCGCCCTGGCGCTGCTGGACGAGGCGGCGCAGAGCTCCCCGGTGCTGCTGCTCCTGGACGACCTGCACTGGATCGACTCGTCGAGCGCGACAGTCTTCGCCTTCCTCCGCCGGCGCTGTGCGGAGCTGCCGCTGGTGATCGTCGGTGCCAGCCGCCCCGACGGCTCTGCGGCGCAGACGTGGTCGGCCGAACCCGTCGACGTAAAAGCCCTGTCCCGGGCGGACGCGACCCTGCTGCTGGGCACCTGCTACCCCGAGCTGGCTGCGAACACCACGGACCGGGTCCTGGCGGAGGCGGCCGGCAACCCCCTGGCGCTGGTGGAGCTGCCCCGGCAACTCGCGGACGCCCAGCGGCGGGGGGTCGCCCCGCTGCCGGACCGGCTGCCGCTGGGGCAGAGACTGGAGCGGATGTTCGCCGAGCGACTGGGATCGGTGACGCCGGAGGCCGGCCGTCTCCTGCTGATGGGCGCGTTGGCGACCGGTACGGACTTCAGTAGCCGGGTGTGGCTGCGCGCCGTCGGGGGCGATGACGTGCGGGACACCCTGGAGCGTATCGAGGCGGACGGATTCGCCCGGCTCGATGCCGGCGGACGGCTGGTGTTCCGGCACCCCCTGGTCCGCACCGCGGTGATCTCGGCGGCCTCGGACTCGGCACGGCGCGAGGCCCACCGTGCCCTTGCCGACTCCCTCGCGCCGGACGACCCCCGGCGGCTGGTCCACGAGGCGTCGGCCGCGCTCTTCCCGGAGGAAGGCCTCGCGCACCGACTGCAGAAGGTCGGCCGTGGCCTCGCCCTCCGCGGCGGTGACGCGGAGGGAGCGCTCCTGCTCGAACGCGCCGCCGCCCTCAGCCCCGATCCCGCCGACCGCGCCCGCCGACTCACCTGGGCCGCGGTGATGGCGGCCCGCGGCGGGCAACTGCGACACACCGCTGCCCTGGTGGAGGAACTGAAGGCCGGCACGGTCCCACAGGATGTCGCTCCGCTGTTCGCCTACGCGGTGGTCTACGCCGACCAGAGCCACCACATCGACTTCGAGTCCTCCGCCGCACTGCTGCCCGCGGTTCTCGACACGCTGACGGCGCAGGGCGCCGACACCTTCGGCGGGCTGGTCGAACAGGCCTACTTCAAGCTGCTGTTGGCCGCCACCTACACGGACGCCCCCTGGGCCTGGCGAGCTCTGGAGCGGCACCGGGAGAACGTCTCCGAGGCGGGCCGGCTCTGCCTGCGGGCCTGGACCGACCCGGGCTCGGGCGTCGCCGAGGCGCTACAGGCGGTGACCGCGGGCATGACGCAGGAGCAGGAGGCAGGCGCGGCCTGGCTCCTGCTGTGGACCGCCTCGGCGCTCGACCGCCCCGAGGCCGACCTGTGGCAGCGCTCCACAGGGCTGCACAGCTACGCCACCCAGGGCTCGGTGGCCAAGGCCAAGTGCTACCAGGACTACCTGCTCGGGCACTGGGACCAGGCAGCCCTCTGTGTGCGCGAAGCCGAGATCGCGGACGAACTCGGCTATCACTGCAACGCCTTGATGTTCCGCCTGTACTACGCCCACTTCCTGGCCGGGCGAGGCGACGAGGCCGGACTGCGCGAGATCGAACGGACCATCAGGCCGACGGCCACCCGCGCCCGGATGCGGTTCGTCCTCGACCGGCTGGCTCACCTGCGAGGCCTGGCCGCCCTCGCCCACGGACGCTACGAGGAGGCGTACGCGCTCTTCGGTGAGCTCACCCCGCCCGGTCGGCTGCCCAGTGGCCCGCCCTGGCATCACGCGCTGGTCTTCGACCTGGTGACGGCCGCCGTGCACACCGGCCGGCGCGAGGAGGCACGGGCACACCTCGTGGCGGCGCGGGCCGGGCGTTCCGCTGAGATCTCCGGCCGGCACGCCTTCCTGCTGGCGGCTGCCACCGCTCAGGCCGCCGAGGACGACGATGCCGAGGCCGCCTACCGTGCCGCGTACGCCGTGCCGGGTGCCGCGCAGTGGGTGTTCGACCTCGCGCGACTGCGGCTTGCCCACGGCTCTTGGCTCCGCCGTCGCCACCGGCCCGGGGCCCGGGAGGTGCTGCGCGCGGCGCACCACGTGTTCCGTCGCCTCCGGGCCGATCCCTGGACGCGGCGGTGCGAGGAGGAGCTACGGGCCGCGGGCGACCCGGTGGCACTGTTGCCGGGCGTACCGGCCCCGGAGGCGGCCGGGTTGACCGGCCAGGAGCTGCGGATCGCCCGGCTGGCCGCCACCGGCCTGAGCAACAAGGAGATCGGCCAACTGCTCCAGCTGTCGCCCCGTACCGTCGGGGCGCACCTTTACAAGGTCTTCCCGAAGCTCGGCATCACCTCGCGGGCCGCGCTCGCCCGCGCCCTCGGCACCGTCTGACCTGCCGGGGCGCCCGGCCGACCTGTGCTCCCGGTGCACCGGGCCGGTCCCGCAGCGCACCGCCGCAGCCCGACAGTCAGATGACCTAACAGGCCTTCCGGCCTGCGGATCAGGCTGACGTCGCAGGGTTGCGGCGGAAGGGCAGTCAGGTGGGCTTGCAGGTGACGACCGCGTCGGTCCCGGACGACGAGAAGGCGGCGTTCTGGAGTGGGGCGATATCGCGGACGCTGGTGCCGGTGGAGGTGGTCCCGCTCGCCGGGCGGCCGTTCGAGGGGCTCCTGGCGTCGCATCGGCTCGGGTACGTCCGGATCTCGACGCTGGAGGCGGATGCGGCGCGGGTCTCCCGTACGGCGGCGCTGATCGCCCGGGCCCCGCGGACCGAGCCGCAGGTCGGGGTTGCGGTGCAGGTGTCGGGTCGGGCCGTGCTGGAGCAGGACGGGCTCCGGGCAGAGGTGCCGGCAGGCGGGCTCGTCCTGTACGACACGGCGCGGCCGTACTCCGTCGACTACCCGGAGCGCTTCCGCACCCATGTGTTCCACCTGCCGCGCCGGTTGCTGGGCGTGCCGGAGCGCGAGCTGCGACAGGTGGCGGGGACGGCCGTCACCCCGGCCGAGGGGTGCGGGTCCGTGCTGCTGCCCTTCCTCAGCACTCTCGCCGCTTCCGCACACTCCTACTCCGCCCCGGTCGGTGACCGACTGGCCGGCAGCGTCGCCGACCTGCTGAGCACCCTCGTCGCCCAGCTGACCGCCGCGCGGACGGCCGGCGGGCCCGGCGCTCCCGACGACCACCTGGTCCGCCGGGTGCGGGAGCACATCGACCGTCACCTGTGCGATACGGAACTGTCGCCCGAGACGATCGCACGGGCTCACCACATCTCCGTGCGGTACCTGCACCGGCTCTTCGAGAGCGAGGGGGTGACGGTGGGCCGGCTCATCCAGCAGCGCCGGCTGGACGCGTGCGCCCGAGAGCTGGGCCGCCGCGGTCGTACCGCACCGACGGTGTCGGCGGTCGCCCAGCGGTGGGGCTTCGTCAACCCGGCGCACTTCAGCCGGGCCTTCCGGGCCGCCTACGGAGTCTCGCCGCGCGAGTGGCGCGCGCTCCGGACCGCGGACGCCTGCTGACGATCCGCTCGCTGGCGGCCGAAATCCGTGCACGGACAGGACACCGTGGCCGCCATCCCGGCAGTACGGTCGACCGGCGTGTGCGCGGAGTGGGAAGGCGCGCCCGGCATTGCGCCCGGCGCGCACCGGGTGCCCGCCACGGTGCGCGCCGTGCGTCGTAGTGCCCGTCCGATCACGCCAGGAGCGAAGAGTTGTCCGACACCACCCCCTCGCACGGCCGACGACCGGTGATCGACCGGGCGCTCCAGGAGTTCCTGGACGCATCTGCCGGCAAGGCGGCGACGGAATTCCCGGACCTCTCCCTCCTCGCCCCGGACGACGCGTGGGACGTCGCCGCGTCGGTCGTCGGGGAGCCGGACGATCCGTACGGCACCACGGCGGAATGGCTCGCCCTGCCCTGCGGACCGACCGGGCGGGTGCACGTTCAGGTGACCAGACCTGTCGGCGCCCCAGAGCCGAGCCCCGTAGTGCTGTTCCTGCCCGGCCTCGGCTGGTCGCTCGGCGACACCGCCTCCTACGGCCGCCTGATCCGGGAGTTCGCCCTGGGAACCGACGCCGCCGTGGTGTACGTGGATTACGCCCGGGCACCCGCGGCCCGCTATCCGGTGGCCCTCGAGCAGTGCTACGCCGTGGCCCGGTGGATCCACGCGCACGGCCACGAGATCGGACTGGAGGGAGACCGGATCGCCGCCGTCGGCGACTCCGCGGGGGGCAACCTCGTGGCGGCCCTGACGTTGCTCGCCCGGCAGCGTGGGGACGTACGGCTGGTGCACCAAGTGCTGCTGTGTCCGGTGACCGACGCGGACTTCGACACCCCGTCCTACCGTCGGTTCGCGACGGGGTACTTCCTGCACCGCGACCACATGCGCCGGTTCTGGGACGACTACCTGCCCGACGCGCAGCGGCGGCGGGAGGTGACCGCCGCGCCACTGCGGGCCACCTTGGACCAACTCGCCGGGCTTCCCCCGACGCTCGTGGTCACCGCCGAGGCCGACGTGCTGCGGGACGAGGGCGAGGCCTACGCGGCCAGGCTCCGCGTGGCGGGCGTTCCGGTGGTGGCCACGCGCTACCAGGGCGCCGTGCACGGCTTCCTCCTCCTCGACGCGCGCCATCCCACCGGCACCGCCCGGGCAGCGCTGATCCAGGCCGTCGACACCGTGCACGTGGCCCTGCACCGCCGCTCCTGGTGAGGCCGGGTAACCGTTCCTGGTGAGGTCGGGCGACGCGACGCCGGCAGGTGGATTTCCTCCTGCGGTTCTTCCTGGTCCGGGGCGGCGGCTCGCGGTGTGATGGAGCGGGCGGGAGGTGGGGGACCCGGGCCCGCCCGACAGCCCGTGACACCGGACCGGCTGGTCCGGTCTGCCCGACAGCCGTCCGAGGAGCGCTGATGTCCGTCGTTCTCGACACCGCCCCGGTACCGTCCGCCGAACGAGCCGAGTACTGGCACGAGGCGGTCTCCCACACGTTCATCCCGTTGGACGTGTCCCTGCTGGAGAGCGCGCCCGCCGCCGCGACCATCACCAGTCAGCGCCTCGGTGCCCTGCAGGTCTCCCTGGTCCAGGCCGGTCCGCAGCGGGTCGTCCGCAGCGCGGGCCTGATCGCCCGGGGCGGGGAGGACCATCTCACGCTGGCGCTCCAGCACCGGGGCACCGCCCGGCTCGTGCAGGACGGCCGCCAGGTGCTGCTGCGGCCAGGCACCTTCGCGATCTCCGACGCCGGGCGGCCGTTCGCCAAGGAACTGCCGGAGCCCTTCGTCTTCACGGCCTTCCACTGGCCGCGCTCCGCGGTGGGTGTGTCCGACGAGGACCTGCGGGTGCTCACCGCGACGGCCTTCGACGCCGGCAGCGGCACCGCCGCGCTGGTGGCCGCCTATCTGGAGCGCCTCGCCCGGTCGGCCGGCTCGCTCGAGCCACGTGTCGCCGGCCGGCTCGCCACCACGGCCCTGGACCTGCTCGCGGTGCTCGCCCACGAGCACCGGGGGCGGTCGGTCCCGGACGCGCCCGAGGCGGCCCTCGCCACACTGGCACGCGTCAAGGACTACATCCTGCGCCACCTGGGCGACCCGGGCCTCTCGCCGGAGCGGATCGCGACCGCCCACCATGTGTCGGTGCGGTACCTGCACAAGATCTTCCACTTCGAGGGCGTGACCGTGACCCGTTGGATCCAGCGCCAGCGTCTGGACATGTGCCGCCGGGACCTGGCCCGCCCGGCGGCGGGACCGGCGACCGTGGCGGCGGTCGCGGGCCGCTGGGGGTTCGTGAGCGCCAGTCACTTCAGCCGGGCGTTCCGGGCCGCCTACGGAGTCTGCCCGCGCGAGTGGCGGGCGGGCAACGGGACGGGCCTCACCCCGGGCCCCGTCCAGCTGCGGCTTCCGGGCGGCAGGCCCGGGGAGACCGCCTCCCCGTCCGGACACGGCGTCGCAGCGTGACCCCGGGCCCGGCGGCCGGACGGTCCGTCAGCCCGAGGCCGTGCCCGTCCAGCCGGTCAGCAGCGCGTTCGCCCCGGCCTCGTGGACGGTGTCGCCGACGGCTCCCCGGCTCCGGTGCGCGCACGGGAGTTGTGGTGGCCGGTCACGCGAAACTGGTCGGCGGCGACAGCCGCCCGGCGGCAAGGCCCTCAAGGCTGGCACGGGCTTCCTGCACCAGGTCCGCGGGGATGCGGTCTTCGAGCGTGAGGACGGTGCGGTACTCGGTGGCGGCCTCGGTGTCGTCACCGAGGTGAGCGAGCGCATGTGCCAGATGGAGGTGGAGCGTGGCTGCGTAACGGTGATAGCCGCGGGTCTCGAACTGCCCGCGGATGGAACGCAGGGCGTCGACTGCCTCCGCCCAGTGCCCGAGGTTCATGTGGACCAAGGACACGTGGTAGGTGGCGATCAGCGTGGTGAGGCCCCGCACGCTCTCCGGTATGCGTTCGGCGTAGCGGGGGTCGTTGAGGACGTCCATGACCTCCTGGTGGGTCGCGATGGCCTCCTCGATGCGGCCGGCTTTTTGCAGCAGCCGGATGCTCACGTTGCAGGCCGGGAGGTAGTTGTTGACCTCGTCCGCCTTGATGAAGAGGTCCATGGCCCGGCGGCAGTGGTCGGCGGCTGATGAGACGTCACCGACGGCATCCTGCGCCACGCAGAACCGCATGTGCGCCCGAGCCTGCTGGACCAGGTCCCCGCAGGCTTGGGCGAGGCCGAGCGCGGCGGTGGCGGCGGTGACCGCATTCTCGTGGCTGCCCTCGCACACCAAGTAGGCCCAGGCGAGGTCGTTCAGATGGCTGGCCTCCATCGCAGGCTCGCCGAGGGCCGATGCGGCTCGGGCGGCGCGCTCGAAGACCTCGACCCAGTGGCCGGCGGACACCCAGTTGTCGGAGACCAGGTGCATGGCTGCGGCGGTCGAGCTGACCGCGGCGTGTTCGCCGCTTTCCGCGGCCTCGCGGAAGGCGGCCAGCCAGTTGTCGCGTTCCGCCTTGAGCCAGCCCATGGCCAGCTCGGGGTTCTCCAGTGTGACCAGCCGCTCGGGGTCCGGTGGCGGCGCGCCGTAGTCCGGTTCGTGCCAGCGGCCGGCGGTGACGGCGGTGTCGAGCAGCCAGGAACGGAGCCGGGAACGAGAGGCGTCCGACTCCGCCTCGCCCTCCTCCCGGCGATGCTGGGCCCTGGCGTAGAGGCGCAGCAGGTCGTGGAAGCGGTAGCGGTCCTCGCGATGGGTCATCAGCAGGCCGGCTTCCAGTAGCTCCTCCAGCAGGTCCTCCGCCTCGAACAGGGAGACCCGCGCGAGGACGGCCGCCAACGGGATGCTGAAGTCCGGTCCCGGGACCAGGGACAGCAGCCGGAACATCCGGGCGGTCGGCGGGGCGAGGCGCGAGTAGGACAGTGTGAACGCTGAGTTGACGCGCAGGTCACCCGCGCTGAGCGAGTCCAGCCGGCGGTCCTCGTCGGTGAGCCGGGTGGCCAGTCGTTGCAGGCTCCAGCTCGTGCGGGTGGCAGCCCAGTTCGCGGCCACGCGCACGGCGAGCGGCAGGTGGCCGCACAACTCGGCGACCAGGCGGACAGCCTCGGGCTCCGCGTCCGCCCGACCGGCGCCGACCACGGCACGCAGCAGGGAGCTGGACTCCTGCGGACTCAGTGAGTGGAGCTCGACGTGCTGTACTCCCTCGAGCCCGGCCATGGTGTGACGACTCGTCACCACGACCAGGAGCCGCCCTTCGCGCGGCAGCAGAGGCCTGACCTGGGCCTCGCTGCCGGCGTTGTCCAGGATGAGGATCCCGTGGCGCCCGGCTGCGGTCACCTGGTAGCGCGCAAGACGTTCCTCGGGGCTCAGCTGTACCAGGTCCAGGTCGCCCGCACCCCACGCGCCCAGCAGGCGCATCACCGCGTCCTGCGGTGACAGCGGCTGCGCGTCCAGTCCCTGCATGTCCAGCAGGAACGCCCCGTCCGCCAGCTCCGGCGCGAGCTGTTCGGCCAGCCGGACGGCCAACGACGTCTTGCCGCTGCCTGGTGCGCCGAACACCACCGCCGCCGGCGGGGCCATGGTGCGATCGGCCGCCGAGGCCGACATGGTCCGGTGTGCGAGGTCCCGCAGCACAGCGAGTTCCGCCTGCCGCCCGACGAAGTCCCGGACGCCTCTCGGCAGCGCGTGGGGCCGCGCCTCGACGGCAGCCGAGGGCTTGCTGCCCGCGCGGCCGGCGCGGGCGACCGCCAGCAGTCGGGCGTGCGCTGCCTCGTCCAACGCGAGGCCCTGCGAGATCGCGGTGACGGTTCCGCGCTGAGGGCGCAGACTCCGCCCCCGCTCCATGTCGCCGATCGCGCGCCCCGAAACGCCGGAGGCCTCTGCCAACTCCTCGATCGTCAGGCCACGGGCTTGCCGCAGCTCCCGCAGCATCCGACCGAACCGCGTCCCGCTCTCGTCGTCCATCCCATTCCCGCCCGTCCGCCCGGCGGGCCCGCCGAGGTCTTCCGGCCCATTCATACAGCTACGGAGAGTGCAAGTAAAACCTTCAACTGAACCTTCGAAGAACAGTGGTCGGGCCAGGTCGCCGACGGGTGCGGTGAGAGGTGCGCGGCTCGGCCGGAGCGAGTGCGCCGTCGGGACCGGCCTCCCGCCTGCGCCGTACCTGTTCGACCTGGGCCCGGCCCAGGGCCGCGAGACGGTCGACGAGGTGCAGTCCGGTGCGATGGCCAAGCCGGAGGTCGACGAGGAGGAGTGGATCGAGGTGGCCGGCGGCCCGACCGGCCGGGTCCGGGCCATCGTGCGCCCGGCCGCTCCGACGGCGTCGATGGGTGCCGACAAGGTCCGGCCCAAAGCGGTGAGTTGATACTCGACCCGCTACGGCGCTCCGGGATGTGCGTGCCGTGCGCTCGGCGGTGAGTTGGGCGCCACATCTGGCTCGAAGCCTGGCTTCCGGGCAACGAGGTACCGCACGATGCTCGATGACCTGGTGTTGGAGACAAAGAGTTCATTCTGGGTGCGAATATTGGCGCGCAGTACCTCGAAGTTCCCAAGCTGGCCGGGCGGGGCAGCCTCCCATGAGCATGGTCATCGACCACAGGACGACGGTCGCGCTGCCGGCGGGCAGGGTCTCGTAGTCACGGGCCAGGCGGCGTGAGCGCATCAGCCGGGCCAGGGTGCGTTCGACGACCCACCTGCGGGGCAGCACGACGAACCCGCTCCGGTCGTCGCTGCGTTTGACGATCTCCAGGGTGGGCTGCCGTGTCTTGCAGGCCCAGGCGACAAGTGGGCGAACGTCACCGAGGTGCGGTCGGGTAGTACGTCCACGACCTGACCGGCCTCGACGTCGACGAGCACGGTGCCGTAGGTGCAGCCCTTACGGAAGGCGAACTCGTCCACCCCCAGCACCCGCGGGGCGCGGGATTGAACCGGCGGCGCTGTCAGCAGCCGGAGCAGCCGGGTCAGGCCCGCGGCCAGCCGCAGGCGATGGCACAGTCGTGCCGCCGGACAGCCGCCCAACTCCACCGCGATCGACCGCAACCATTGCGTCAGCCCGGTGCTGGAGCGGCGGTGCCGCTCGGTCAAGCCCGGCACCTGCTCGACGAACGTCCTGCAGGAACACCACTTCCGGTCGCAGAAGTACCGGCGCACCCGGAGCCGAACCACGACCCGGCGCGAGCCCAACGGCCGCTCATCCAAGCTGCGTTGATACGAACTGTGTACCCGTCTCGCCTGCTTCCGGCAGCCCGGACAGCGGCCCGGTCGACCGATGGATACCGCCTCCACCACCAGGGTGCCGGAGGAGTCGCTGACCCGCTCCACGCGCACGCCGAGCCCGGGAAACAGCCCCGCTCATTGCCCCCAGTTGATTGCGCAATGAACGAACGCAGCATGGTCGCAGCCCAGTTGCCCAGCTTGAGGCACCGGCTCCGAGCGGGAGGTGCGCTACAGGCAGGGCGTTCGTCCACGGCAGCGACTACTCCAGCCAAGCACCGTCACGCATGATGACCCTGCCGCTCAACTCCGGCTCTCCGCGCCAAGCACGTACCACCTTCGGCATTATGCGTAGATACACAAAGGGGCCGTCCTCCATGCGCGGGTCCCAGCCGAACTTGCCGGCGAATGCGTCCGCTGCGTCCGTCGGCACGTCCTGGTCCGTGAAGCACTGCGCCGCCCCTTGGAGCAGCACGACATCGAAGGTGTCCGGTAGTGACAGGCGCACCCGCGGGTCCTTGCGTACGTTCCGCACCGTCGCGGACGTCGCGGACGTGCACACCCAGACCGCTTCCCCGTCCCATGCGAACCACAAGGGGACCTGATGGGGGCCGTGTTCGGGGTGAGCTGTCGCCACCCAGGCATCCCGCTCCGTGGCAAGGCGGTCGAAAGTCTCGCGCCTACGTTCGGCCACCGAGCGGTGAACGACTCTTCTGTTCTGCATAGCCGCCGACGCTAGTCAGCAAGATCGGAAAGCACATGGGGCTGTGGCCCTACATCCCTTGACCGATATCCACGTTGGTCTCGGATGGGAACGAAGGCGAGCAGGTCTGGGGAACCTGTGAGCGTGGGGTGGGGAGATTCAAGGTTCTGTCGGCGATCTCGTGAATGCCAAGGTCAGGGCCGCGCCATGATGCGGGCTCGCAAGAGCGCGAAGGACGCGCGACCGTACACGCTTCTCTTGAGGAGCTTGACCCTGCAGACATGCCCTTCGACCACGCCCGAGCTGTATGCGAGGGTGAGTCCGGCGGTGACGGCGTCGAGGTCCTGGCGGAGGAAGCCGGCGAAGGACCGGATCGACGGCTGGCCGCATCGTTCGCCCTGCCGGATCCACTCGGTGAGGAGATGGCCGCGGCGGTTTCGGGCCAGGTCGGTGAAGGCGCGGGCGAGGTTGCATGCTTCGGTCACGTCCGGGCAGGCCAGCCGGACGCGTTCCAGCTCAGCGGCCTGACCAGGCGAGAGCTTCTCGCGTGGCCGCATGATCCATCCGCTGATGGTACGCGGGCTCGGGATCGGTGCGGGGGCCGGGACCGCGGTGCCGTCGCGCAGGGTTCGCACGTAGCGAGAGAGCGTCGAGTAGCCACCGGAGAACCCGCGAGGTTGCCGGTCCGTGTTCGAATAGCCGATCAGCCTGACCCGGGGAAACGCGTAACCGTGCTCGGTGACAAGGGTGTTGGCGCCCACGACGTCCTGCACCTGCTTGCCGTCGCCGCGCGCCCCGAGCCGTACGAACGCCACATCCCACGGCGCGTCCTTCGTGTGCCCGCGATCGTAGTAGCGCTGATCGATCCAGACCTGGCTGCGCCCTCTGGAGTCGGTGTCCACCGGGAAGATCCTTGAGCCCATGCAATGGCCCGCGGTCAGCACGATGTTGTGGTGCGGGCTGTTGATCACACTCGCAGTGCAGAAGTAGGAGCCGCTGCCCCTCTGTACATACATCCTGCCGATCATCGGCAGCCCGCCGAAGTGCAAGCCCCTTGGGCCGACCCCGGCATGCTGTGACAGGGACCTTCCCGTGTTCGGAGACGGGGCACCGGCCGGTGCCGGGCGCTGGCCGTCCGGAAGCGGCTTCGCCTCGGCCATGCGCCGGTCAGTCCAGAACCGCTGCGCCGCCGCGGCGGTCCAGCGGAGCGCCGCCTGCGCTTACTCCTACAACGGACAGACGGTCCGTCAGGACGGCACCCGCTCGTACTACGACGGCAAGGGCGTCCCCTGCGGCATCAAGTCCACCAGCGACGACTACAGGTACACCATCAGGTGGGATGACGGCTCGATCCACCACGTACGGGGTGTCCAGGGCAAGGGGTCCTACACCGGCACCCAGGGCGACTCCGGTGCCCTTGTCTTCGCGGTCAACGACAGAACCCACCGCCAGGCGCGCGGAATCGTCTCCGCCGGCGACGGTCCGCGGGAGATCGAGTGGACGGAGGCCACTGACATCCTCCGCAACTTCGGCCTGAAGCTGAACCCGCACCAGTAACCCGGCACCGCCGCGATGGGCACCACAGAGCTTCCACCCGGAGCCTGTGGTGCCCCTCGCATCTGTGGGCGGCATCGCGCGCCGCACCGTCACCGGCGGCCCGTCGAACTTCCTGGCCGCAAGGCCCCAACCGGACGGGTGAGTTGTTCGTGATACCGGGTGAGGGGATCGGAGGGGATGTTGGCCGAATGGTCGAGGCTTCTGTCCGAGCTCGCGCAGGAGCGCGGCGCGGAGCTGAACCGATATGGCTTCCTGCTGTGCGGCAACCGCGCGGAGGCCGCCGACCTGGTTCAGGAGGCACTGGTACGGGTCTTCTCCCGGCCCCGCCGTGCGTGGGAACTGGGGGAGGCGGAGGCATACGTACGCCGCACGATGCTCAACCGCTACCTGGACCTCCATCGGCGCCGAACCCGTTGGATCCGCGCGCTTCCGCGACTCGTGTCATCGGCGCCGGTCGCCGACCACAGCACGGACGTCATGCACCGGGTCGACCTCATGGACGCCATGCGCGGACTGTCGCCGAGGCAGCGGGCGTGCGTGGTGCTCCGTTACTACGAGGACATGTCCGCCGCGGACATCGCGGTGCGGCTCGGCTGCGCTGAGGGGACAGTCAAGCGTCATCTGAGCGACGCGCTGGCACGGCTGGGCGCCCAGTTGCGGCCACCCACACTTCAGGCCGCGGAGGAAAGGCTGGAGACATGAAGCCCGAGGACCTGCGCGAACAGCTGCTGGCTGCCGCGCAACGCACACCGCCGCCGGAGATCGACACCGAGCTCGTCCGGACCCGGGTGCGCCGGCGCAGGCGCGCCCGGTACACCGCCGTGGCCGGGGCAGGCCTGGCCGTGGCCGCCGCAGTGGTGCTGAACACACTGCCGTCCGACTCGACACCGGAGACCAAGACACCGATGGGCTCGCTGCAGAGCCAGCCTTCGGCGACGACTGGCGCAGTTCCGGGGCTCCCTGATCACACCTGCGGCGCCAGAATCCCGGCGAGTACCGGCCGCGGAGCAGTGACCGTACGGATCTCCGATGTACGCGCGGCCCCGGACGGAGCCCCGCAGGTCACCTACGCGGTGAACTCGACTGCCCCGGCGGTCCTGTCTGGCGGGCCACTGGTTCTCGTCCTGAAGGACGGCCGGGTCGTGGCCGGTCAGGAGCCGTCCGGACCGGCATCCGAGAACACCACGAACCAGGTGACCACTACCCCCGACCACCCGCACCGCGCCCGGCTCGCGCCGGTGTCGGGTCGCCCCTGCGCGGGAACCACTTGGAGCTCGGTGTGGAAGGACGGCTACGAAGTGGCCGTCGTCCTCGCCGCCCAGAATGCCGCGCCCTCCGGCAGCCGGGTCCCCGATTCATTGATCGTCGCCCGTGCCCCCCTGGCCGGATGAACGCTCCTCACCACTCTCGACACCTCACGACCTTACGGAGGAACCCATGCGCCGCACCCTGCTGCCCGCCGTTCCCGTCCTGCTGCTCGCCCTCGCCGGATGCGGGGGGAACTCCGACGCGGTGAACGGTGATCCGGCCCACCCCGCCCCGACCACCACCTCCCCGCCGCTGAAGCTCCAGGACCGCTCCCTGCCCTGCGGCAGCACCATCGAACCCCCAGTCGTCGTCAGCGGCCCCGGCGAATCCCTGCGACTGACCGTCACGTCCCTGCGGCGCCAAGGCTCCACCCTGCGGACCACCTACAAGATCACCTCCCACGACCGAACAGAGGCACTCAGCCTGCCGATCGTCGATGTCCCGCCCACGGCCCTCCTGCTCAAGCACGGCGTCATCGCCGGTCGCCAGAAGCCGGTCGCCCACACTGGTCCGGTTCGCCTGTCGGCCCTCCTGTACCCCGTCGGCCGACGCCCCTACACCAAGACCCTGACGGTCGACAGCCTCTGCCGCGGCACCACGTGGTCCGACGTGGACAAGCACCCCAGCGACTACCAGGTGGTCGTCGTCATGTCGGTCCAGTCGCAGGGACCGCCCTCCGACGCCACGCCGGCAGGTGGTGTCCACCAGTTGCCGCTCCTCGAAGCCACCCGCGACATCTCCACGAAGAGCCAGTGAACGCGACAGACACACCCCGGTGATGGGCGAGACCGGCAACGGGCTGATGCGTACGTCCCGCGAGTTCATGGCGCGGGAGAGCAGTGTCGCCTCCGCGATTCTCGGCCAGCAGGTGGACCTGACCGACGGGATGGGCGATCCCGCAGCGGACTGCTCGGAGAGCTTCCTCGGGCTGGGGCAGGAGCTTCCGGAGGTCGTCGGCGACACCGCGTGGTACGACCAGTACGCGCCCGCCGAAATGAGTGACCGTTTCCGCGGCTCGCCGAAGAAGCTGCGGGACGTGGCGGGTACCTGGCGCCGGGGCGCGAAGCTGGTGACGCGTTTTCTGGAGGACGCCCGGGCGTGCGCTCACACCGCTGACAAGGCCCACTCCGGCCAGGCCGCTGACGCGTTCCGCAGCTACTTCAAGGGCTTCGTCGGCTTCGCCGCCCCGCCCGAGCAGGCTCACCCCGACGAGCCGCTGGTCGCGAATCTCATGGCTGCCTGCACCCAGCTCGCCAAGACGTGCGACCGGTACGCCGACCACGTCGAGTCGGCCAAGGTGAAGATCGCCGACGACCGGGCGAACATCTTCCACGTGGAGATGCCCTGGGACTCGCCCATGTTCGGCGGCAACGGTGACGACGGCGGCCTCCTCGACGCCGTGCTGGGTGATCCGTGGTTCCACCGACTCGGCGATGTGGCTCACGCCCTGGACGATGCGTCGTACAAGGGCGGTCTGCCCGGCGTCGTACCCGCCGCCTACCGGGACCCCGACTCCAACGTTCCGTACAAGGCTCTGCTGGTGCCGGTGACGGGCACCACCCAGTTGCTCAACGCCGCCGACCGGAAGGCGTTCGTGACGTGGGTGAACACGCTGCGGCCCATGGGATTCGGCGGGAAGGGCACCGACCCGACCGATCCCGCCAACGCCTACCAGCTGCGCACCGCCGGCTATCCCGAGCGGCTTATCCCGCTGCCCGCCGACGCCCGGAAGGGCGCCATCGCAGCGGACGGGATGCGGCCGGACGACGGATACACGGATACATGGTCGACGCCAGGACGCCTCCAGCTGTGGACCTCGACGAATACCAGACGACCTACCTGCTCTACGCACCCGCCAAGAACCCCGCCGGCTGGAACCTCGACCTGGCCGCCTTCGGAGCCGCGCTCGACGCCGCGTTCCCCGACGTCCGCTACGAGACCCGGCAGGGCCGTCAACTGCGGCTCTCCTTCTGGGCCGTGACGCAGGACGGAATCGAGTTCACCGGCTTCGCCAGCAACGAGGGCCGGGACACGGTCGTCCTCACGGACAACACCGCCGACGAAGCGGCCGTCTTCATCGCCTGGCTCCGTGACTCATTCCTGCCCTCACCGGACTTGATCCGCTTCAGCTCCGAGCCCGCGGTGGAACGGGGGCTCGAGACGGACTGGCGCATGCCCGCGGCCGCGGACACAGCGAGCATCGCCGAGGAGCTGAAGCATCACATCCAGGTGGTCGAAGGCTGACCGGCGGGCGGTGCGGCCTGCGAGCGCGTGACGTCGTGCCAGTCGTATGACGGGGAGCGGGGAGTCACCGCTCAGGTGTTGGGCTTGGCACTGCTGGCCACGACGTATGTCACCTGGTACCCATCGGACCAGCCCGATCGAGTGCTCCAACGCGTAAAACCTGACGCCAGGCACCTGGCCTTGTAGAGTCTTAAGAAACAAGTTGTGCTTCAAGTTGTGCTTCAACTTGGCACAACCGGTGTGTGGGGCCGCGCCCTGCCAGGCGCGACCCCACGGTGGCCCATCCGCGAGTACGGGCCGACTGACCGCTCAAACGGTCAGCTTGTGTAACCAGTGGCTCAGCTACAGGTTGTGCTGGTTGTTCCACCACGAGCTGACGGCAGCGCCAATGACGCGGCCGAGCAGCCCGAGCAGGAACGCCTGCACGGCCTTGGCTGAGCCCTTTTCTTTGCGGCGCTTCCCGACGTACATACACATCCTCCGGAGCATCCGTGTGTGCAGCAGATCGCTGCGAACTTTGACGCTGATGCCCTGAGTTGTGCGGTGACCGTTGGTCCACATCGCTACGTCGAAGATACGGCCCGTTAGTGATCAACTCACCTGCGATCAACAAAAGTTCAGCCCGTTAGGGGAAGAAAATCTGACCGGCGGCGGAATGGGCGCCCGGGATCTGGGTATCTGGCGCCCCTGGTGGCTCCTTGGGCGGGGCTGGTCCGGAAATGGTCCGGATCTTGGGACGCTGGGGAGGGGCACTGCCGTCGACGCCTGCCTCGGGGGCCGCCGTACCCGCGACATCGCCCGCGCCCACAGCGTCCCGGTCCGGTGTGGCGACATGCTGGAGACCGGCTTAGGCCGCGCCGCCCTCACGGCCCTGCCGGGCTGCGCTCTCCCCGGCGGCACCTTCGCCTCCCATCGGCGCTCGCCGTGAAGTGCCACCGCAGTGGCGGCCCAGCACCTCGCGGGGAAGCGAAGGCCGGCCGCCTCCCCGGCCGAGCCGCGCCCGGCGGTGTGCAGGGGACAGGCTGGGCGGGACGCTGGGCCGTCCGATCCACCTGGTCGGCCGGACGGGCCGGCTACCGCGCTTCGCGCAATCGCAGTTACTCAGCGCGGCCCCCCGGGGTGCCCAGGACGGGCGGGGGAGAGGATGCGACGCTGGAGTGAGAGGGGCCCGCGAGTGGAGGTCCGAGTGCGTCTCATCCGGTCCGGGGCCCTCTCCTTCGGCCTGGCGACCATGTCCCGGTGCGGCTCAATGGACGCGACGCAGAATTGTGCGGTCAGTCTGTGAGCCCGCCGGCCGGGGCACCACTCACCGAGCGTCGCCAGGCGGCGTTACCGCGTGGATCCGGCCCGCCGGGACCAGGACCGCGCGACCAACCCGGAAGGCAGGTGCGTCCCATGCGCACGTCGACCCGTATCGCCGGTGCCCTCACCGGCCTGACCCTCACCTTCGGCGGTGCGGTCCTCGCCGCTCCCGCGGTCCGGGCGGACATCCCCGCCTGCACACAGATGGCCGAACTGGCCGGTGCCACCGCTTCCGACTCCGTCACAGCGGCCTGCAGCCGTGGCGTGGTCGGAGACCTGCAGGGTTGTGTGACCGGGCTGACCGGGGCCGGAGTGGCGGGCGGCGCCGCGACCGGTGCCTGCCGGGCGGCGGCCCACGAACCGCGTTAGAGAACCGCGCGCGGCAGCCGCCCGCCGGCACCGGTCGGAGGCAGGTACGGCCCGTCTCCTCCTCAACCCCCGGCCTGCCCGGACACAACGCGGCCCCGGTGGGCAGCCTCGACGCCAAGGAAATCGACGTCGCCCCGCTCCTGCCGACGCGCGCGCGGCGTACCGATGCGGCCGGTCGAGGTCGGTGACGTCATGCCCTCTCCGGGGCCGGGCAGTCACCGCCCGGGCGCGGCGCCCAGCCTCGCCTCGCAGGCCTCATGCGGAGCGCCCATGCTGAGTAAGAGGGCGCCGTCGTCTTGAGACTTGTCCTTCCCGAAGGCCGAGCGAAGGCGCCTGAGAGGAGGAGGAAGTCATGCGCATGCGCAGAATCCTGGGCCTCGCCCTGGCCGCGGCAACCCTTGCCGGCGTGAGCGCCGTCGGCGCTGTCAGCGCCGGGGCCGCCTCGTCTCCGAACATCTCCAGAGACGACTGCACGGCCGCCGGCGGACAGATCGTTGCACGCCCCTACGACGGCTACGTCTGCGCGCTGCCTGACGGGACCACGCAGGCGATCACTTGACCGGTCGGCGCACGGCTGGGCAACCAGTCCGGCCGGTGCACCCGGCGCGGTGGGTATGGGGTGACGGCCCCCGGTCCACCGTTGGGTGGATCGCCCGCGCCCGTCTCGACACCGCGGCACTCGCGATGGTGGACGCCGACTGTCTCGAAGCCAAGGCCGTCACCGCTTCGAGACGGTCCGCGCCGTCCTGAACACCGCGCTCGCCGCCGTCCTGAACGGCCTCGGCCAAGTCGTCATACAGTGACCGACGAGGTCGTTCGCATTTCCTAGCTGTATTGATTTCGGATTTCCCAGCTGTATTGATCACGAGCGTTGTTGACACTCGGCAGGTCTTGAACAGGCGCAGAAGGCCCTTTGCCGATGCCCTGATTCATCCCCACCGTGGAAGAGGTCCAGCAGGTCATCCCGCTCCACCAACCCGTCTGAGCCAAGGCCGACCCCGCCGGCATCGCCAACCGGCACACGGCCCACGGCCCTCTCCGGGGACCTACGAGACGGCGCCGTAACAGCACACGACCAAGGAGCCGACCGGCACGGTGCACCCGCCGGTCGGCTCCGTCGTGCTCCTCGACGACCCCGGGGATGACTCCGTCGTTCGGCTCATCAAGGGCACCGGCTGCAACGCCGAAAAGGACCAAGAGGAGTCGCCCCACCCTCGCGTTCCGGTACGCCTCCGCGCCCCACGCCGCCCCGATGACGGCGGTCCCGTACCCCGGCCGACAGGCCCGGAGGAGATCCCGCATGCGCGTCTTCCTGCCCCTGACCGCCGTCACCACCGCCGCGCTCCTGCTCGTCACGGTCACCGGCGCGACTCCCGCCGCAGCAGACCGGAACCCCGACGGCACACCACTGGTCAAGGTGTCCCAGGGCGACCCGTACGCCGACTGCACCATCGGCGCGAGGTCCCCCGACAGCGTCGTCTACCCGGGCACCGAGGTCGAGCCGTACCTCTCCGTCGATCCGCGCGACCCGAAGCGCGTGGTCACCGTGTTCCAGCAGGACCGCTGGAACGACGGCGGTGCCCGCGGCCTGGCGGCCGGCTGGACCAGGGACGGCCGCACCTTCCACCGGAGCACGCTGCCGTTCAGCCTGTGCGCCCCCGGCGGCGCGGACTACGAACGGGCCACCGACCCCTGGGTGAGCACCGGACCGGACGGCACCGTCTACGCCGGCGGAGAGGGCGTCGACTTCACGAAGAGCACGCGGACCGCCCTCCTGGCCGTCACCTCCCGCGACGGCGGCCGCACTTGGCAGAACCTCACCACCACGCACGTCGACGAGCAGCCGTTTTTCAACGACAAGCCCTCACTCACCGCCGACCCGATCCGCAAGGGCACCGCCTACCAGGTCTGGAACCGCCTCGACAACGACCCACCCGGCCCCAGCTCCCTCGACGGTCCCGGCTACATCTCCCTCACCCGCGACGGAGGCCGCACCTGGAGCAAGGCCCGGCCGTTCGTCGACACCAGCACCGTGCCCAACACCCAGACCATCGGCCATCTGATCGTCGCCGACCGGCGCACCGGCACCCTGTACGACTTCTTCGACCGGATCACCTACTCCGACGACCTGAGCACCGTCGTCGAAGCCCGCTACGAGGTGGTCACCTCGACCGACGCCGGAGAGACCTGGAGCGCCCCGGTCACCGTGGCCCGGGACACCTCCGTACCGGAGGTCGACCCGAACGACCCCACCAAACTGCTGCGCGACGGGACCACCCTGCCGAGCCCGGCCGTCGACCCCAAGACAGGCACGCTGTACATGGCCTACGAGGGCTCGGACTTCTCCGGTGGGAAGTTCGACTCCGTCCAGCTTGTGCGGTCCACCGACGGCGGACGCACCTGGGGGACCCCGGAGCTGATCAGCCCCGAGGGCGTTCCGGCCTTCTCACCGTCGATCGCGGTCGCCGAGCGGGGCACGGTCGCGCTCACTTACTACGACCTGCGCTTCCTCAAGCCCGGCAACACCACCACCCTGCCCACCGCCTACCAACTGGCCACGCTGCAGCACGGAAACCCGAAGCTCCGGACCGAACGACGGATCTCGCGGGTCTTCGACTGGCTGCAGGCGCCGTTCGCCGGGGGCTACTTCCTCGGCGACTACCAAGGCCTGGTGGCAGACGGCAAGGGAGTACGGGCGGTGCTCACCGAGACCCACTCCGGCGCACCACAGAACCGTACGGACGTGTACACCAGCAGTCTCCGCACCCGCTGACCGACACGGACGCCGTCGGCCGCCCCGACCGCCGACGGCTGCAGACAGGCCTCGGACCCACTCCGTGACCACGTTGGGCGGGGAGGTTTGGCCGCGTCCCGCCCGGCGGGGCGGGCCTGCTGCCACGATGTCCGCCGTCTCCACGGGCCGCCCCTGGTCGCTGTAGTACGTCCGCCGGATGTGCGTGACGAGCGCGGCCTTCTGGATGCCGAGCAGTGATGCCTCCTCGACTGTCGCCTGCCTTGGCTCCGGCTGCTCCACGGCGTGGCTGACGGTGACCCCGAGAGTGCCGGCGGTGAGGTCGTACGGCTCCCAACTCGTCGACAGCTGCACTGGCCTGCCGTCCGCCAGGAACTCGTACGTCGTCCGGACACACAGCTCGCCCTCGGCGATTCCGAGCCCGGGCCGACTCGGACCTAGCGTGCCCGACGGGTCGGCACAGTCCCTGCGACTCTCCCGGCTACGCTCGCGCGGGAGCGCCCCGCGGCGCGTGGCTGCGGGGCGCCTTGTGGGGTTTAGTCGACCTTCTCCCCGTCGTGCGTACCGCCCTTGCAGAGGTTGTCCGCCAGATCGGGCGTTCCGCCGCCCTGCCTGCACTCAGAAGGGGTGACGTAGGATGGGGCACCCTGTGCGGTGGCGGCGGTGGCGGTGGCGGCGCCTGTGAGGCCGAGTCCGGCGAAGGCTGCCGTGGCGATGACGGCGGCGAGGATTCGTCGAATGCGCATTTGGTTCCCCTTTCACGCATTGCCTCGGTTGGGGCACTAGTCAGCTTGATCTTCACCCATGTGGGTGGCACGTCATGTTGCGCCATTCGGGTGACATTGCTGTCGGGTGCGGGGTCGGTGACGCGACCCGTCGGACAGGCACGGCATCACCCGGCACCCGGACGCGTGCAGGAGGTCGAGCACGCCCGAGGCGAACGCGGAGGTGGGGTCGTAGCCGAACACGAGCTCACGCGCGGGTCGTCGCGCAGCAGTGCGGGCAGCGCCTCGAGTACGCGCACCGTCGAGGTGACGGTGCGGGCGGCGGCGACGAGAGTCCGCTCGGCGGGGAGCGTGCGCCACCGGTGGGCGTCGGGGCCTATCGGTGGCGCGGAGGACAGAAACGGGCGTGGGCGTGGGCCCGGGCGTCGGTGCGGCGCGCAGATCGTCGGGGCCCTTCAGTACTGCGCGTGCTCGGCGGACCGCTCCACCGTAGACGAATCACGAAGGCACGCCCAGGCCCAGGCCAGGGCCCAGACGAGCCCGCCCCCCTCAACCGGCCTCACCCGCTCCAGGCCGCCGCGCACAGCGCACGGTCGACCTCGTCCGTGTAGTGGGCCGCCGCCAGCCAGGCGCGGGCGAACCGGTCCGGGTCCGCCGGGAGCAGGCGGCCGAAGGCGTCGCGGGAGCGCTCCGCCGCGGCCCCCTGGAGTTCGTCCAGGATGTCCCCCGCCGTGGCGAGTCCGTGCTGCCGCAGCCGCCGGGCGTCGGCGGACGTGCGGCCGGGGAAGGACAGCATCCGTCGGCCGCCCGAGGCCGCCTGGTGGACACGGCGGCGCAGCAGGTGCACGGGGGCCTCGTCCGGTGTGGGAACGGTCGGCGCCGCTGCCGGGGAGGCGTGTGCCGCGGGCAGGTCGGCGTGCTGCAGCCGGTCCAGGCCGACGTCGACCCGGGAGCCGGGGTCGGTGGGATGCTCGGTCGCCAGGAGCAGCGCCCGCGGGTATGGGCCCGGAGTGAGCCGGGCGACGACCCGGAGCCGGCTGCCGCGAGCGGCGGCCAGCAGACGCAGGTTCTCCCGGTGGGGGAGCGCGGGATGGTCGTGGGCGGCGGTCAGCCGCAGTACGACGCCTCCGCAGTCGGCCAGCAGACAGTCGCCCGCCGCCGCCTCACGGACCGGACCCGCGAGGGTGACCTCGAGGAAGAGCAGCCCGTGGCCGCCGCTCAGGGCACGGCCGATCTGCTCGGCGACGGGCTCCGCCCACAGCCGGTCCAACGGGTCCTCGCGCCATCCGGCACCGGACGCGCGGACCGCCCGTACTCCGGCGCCCGCGCCCAGCCGCCCCGCCGGGGAGACGGTGGCCCCCGACACCGCGAGGCCCGCCCGGGACAGTTCCCGGTGGGTCAGGGCGGTGTCGCCGACGCGTACGGCCCGGTCGGCCGCGCCCACCGCCCGCCCGGCACCGCCGGGGGCCACGTCGGACACCTGGTACAGGCGGCCTTCGGCGTCGGCGGTCCAGGTGACGGCCCCCGCGTAACCGCTCGCGGTGAGCACCGGCTCGGAGAACAGGCCGTGCAGCCGCAGCGAGCCGTCCGGGCGGTACGGCTGCCGTACGGTGCCGCGCAGCCCGGCGAGTTCCGTGCCTTCGGCGCGCGGGATGCGATGAGCCAGGGACAGGACGTCGCGGAGCGCGGCGACGAGGTCGGTGAGCCGGTAGGCCGGGTCGGCCGAGCGGGCCGCACGCAGTGCGGTGACCGTGGACACGGCCGCGGCGGCGGCCCTGGGCAGGCCCGCGAGCCGGGCGGTGTGCGCGGCGCGCAGCAACTCCGCCTGGAGCACGGCCCCGGACCCGTCCGTACCGGCCTCGAGCACGGCGGTCGCCGCGTCCCGCAGAGCACGGGCGGCGGCGAGTTGCTCGGGGGTCGCCGTCTCGGGCTCGGCGACCGCGCTCGCCTCTACTGAACTCGCGGCTGACTCCCAGGAGTTGGTGGCGTCATCGGCTTCCGCGATCGGTGCCGCCGAGGCCGCCGCCGCGCGATGCAGGCAGTGCGGGGCCAGCAGACAGCCGCACCGGATGCCGTCCGCGCTGGTCACCGCGCCGCCGGGGGCGTGCAGTTCGAGGTCCGTGCTGTCGTCGACTGCGATGCGCACGGTGTCGCCGTCGCGGACGGCCGGGCGGTCCGCCAGCTTGGCGATGCCCGCGTCCAGCCGCTTGCGCAGGCGAGGCGAGAGCGCGGCGACGAGCTCGGCGGTCACGGCCGGGGCGACCGGAGGCAGCCCCCGGCCTACATGATCCTGGCCCACACGTTCCTGGCCGACACGACCTTCGCTCATGCGATCTTCTCCCCTACCCAGCGGGCGAGTTCGAGCGGACTGAGGGCGGCGACTGGCATCCCCGCGGCGACCAACTGGCCCGCGACACCGGTGGCGTACCGGGGGCGGCCGGCGTCGTCCAGGCTCGCGCAGCCCAGCACGTGGCAGCCGGCGCCGACCAGGGCGCGCACCTCGGCGAGCAGCCCGCCGATCGGGTAGCCCTCCTCGAAGTCGCTGACGACCACGACCAGCGTGCGCGAGGGCACGGTGACCAGTTCGCGCGCATGCCGCAGCCCGGCCGCGATGTGGGTGCCGCCGCCGACGCTGACCTCCAGCAGCAGCGACAAGGGGTCCTCGACATGGTCGGTCAGGTCGATGACCTCGGTGGAGAAGGCCAGGAAGTGCGTGGACAGGGTGGGCACCCCGGCCAGTACGGAGGCCGTGAGCGCCGCCCAGATCGTGGACGCCTCCATGGATCCCGACACGTCGGTGACCAGGATGAGCCGCCAGTCGGCCGCCCGGCGCGCCCGGGTACGGAAGACGGGCCGCTCGGGAACGACCTGGACGGTGCCGTCCGGCAGCCGGCGCGCGGTCGCGAGGTTGGCCCGCAGCGTGCGCGGCAGGTCGAGGCCACCGCCCGGACGCCGGCTGGGGCGTGGCAGCGCGGTGCCGTGCAGAGCCGGGCGCAGCCGGGTGGCCAGCTGTCGGGTGAGCGCGTCCACCAGTCGCCGGACCAGCGGACGCAGCGCCGCCAGCCGTGCCTCAGGCAGCCCGCCCGCGTGCCGGAGCACCGAGCGGAGCAGGTCGACGGAGGGCCGTACGCTGTCCGGGTCGAGTGCCTCGAACACGTCCTGCCGGCCCGTCGCGGCGGCTGCCGCCAGCACCTCCTCCCGGATGCCCGGCCCGAACAGCGCCGCCAGTTCCTCGGACCACTCCCGCACCCCGGGGTACGACGCCTCGCGCCCGCCGCCGCGCCCCGCACCGGTGAGGTCGCCACGGCTGCCCTCACCGCGCCCGCTGCCGTACAGCTCGTCCAGCGCAGTCGCCAAGGGCCGGGCCGGGGCGGGTAGTTGATCGGTGCGACGGCCCAGCACCAGGCGCCAGCGGTCGGCGGGCGCGAGCCGGTGCTCCGTGCCGGACGGAGGGGCCGCGACCTCGTCTCCCGAGCCCACGGTGCCGACGCCGGAGGAGAGCGAAGCTTTCGCGGCGTACCCGCGTGCTGCCTCCTCGGCAGACCCGGATGACGGAAGCAGCCCCAACGCCCCGAGGATCTCCCGGGCCGCGAGGTCGGCGCGGGTCCACTCGGCCAGCGCGCCGGGATCGACGGCGCCGGTGTCGCCCAGCCGACCGGTGCCCAACTGGCCCTCGCCCGGCCGGTCTTCGCCCAGGCGTTCCTCCACGGCGGCCAGGAGCCGCTCGCGGGCGGCCGGACTGAGCGTGTCGAAGCCGCCGCGCAGGGCCGGCAGCCGGTCCAGGAAGTCCCTGTCGGACAGCTCCGACACCCGGTTCAGCAGCGGCTCCAGCGCGGGCGGTGCCGACTCCAACAGGGGCCCGGCCGCCGTCAGCAGACCCGTCAGGCGCGCGGTCAGCGCCGACCGGGACTCGGGGCCGGTGGCGCCGTCCACCCAGGAGCCGACCCGGTCGCCGAACTCCTGGGGCTCCTCCTGCCCCAGCAGCACGCGTACGGCCCCGGCGGCCCCGCGCATCAGCGGGGAGCCGTCGGTGGCCAGCCGGGCCAGCGCGTCCGTGAGCCGGATGCCGCCCGACACGGCCGCGCGGTGGGCGAGTTCCAGCAGGGCGTGGGCGTCCGCGGCGTCCTCGGAGCCGGTCAGCCCGTCCACTTGGCGCACGGCCGCGGCAGTGAGCAGCCCGGCGACGGCCGCCGCCCGCTCCGTACGGCCCTCGTCGGCACCCAGCCCGGCGATGTGCCCGGCCCGCAGCCGGTCCAACAGGGCCAGTCCGGCGAGGAGTTCGGACAGCGTGCCCGAGCCCGGCAGCACCTCGGCGGTGTCGTCCAGCCGCTCGTCGGCGAGGCCGGGCAGACCGCACTCCGCGGCCTCCGCCAACCCCTGCAGGGCCTGTGCCGCCGTGGGCCCGCCGTCGTCCCGCTCCCCGCGCCGCCGCTCACGCAGCAGACCCTCGGCCGCCTGGGCGGGGGTGACCCCGCGGACCCCGGCGGCGGTCAGCATGGCCGCCGTGGCCGGCGTCCAGCGCACCTCCCAGCGGGAGGTCAGCGCCTCGGCGCCGCCCGCACCGGTGACCGCCTTGGGCTCGGCGTACGGCACCCCGCACACCGTCAGGCGGCGCAGCAGGAGTTCGCGGCGGCGGTCCAGGTCGGAGCGGAGCGGGTCGAGACGTAGGTCGCGTGCCATGCCGGGGCCGCCGCCGGCCGGGCCGGGCAGGTTCAGCGCGGCCAACTCGGCCTCCACCGCCGGGGCCAGGCCGCTGCGCGGCGCGTTCGGCGCGGGCCGGCCCGCCCGCGTGCCGACCAGCGCCTGCTCCATCGCCCTGGCGACGGCCCGGCCCCGCCCGTACGGCTCGCCCTGTGCCAGCACGGTCTGCACCGCCTCGACCAGCTCGCCCCGGCCCGCCGCGGGCAGCCCCCGCAGCCGGGCCAGATCACCGGCCAGCCGGACGATCTCCCGCGCGTCGGCGGGCCCGGACGGATGGCCCAGTGCCCGCAGCTCCGCACACACCCGCACGGCGGCCCGGGTCAGCGCCTCCGCCAGCGCGGCGGGATCCCCGGCCGCGTCCAGCACCATGTGCTGCCACTGCGGGTCACGGATCCCGGCGGGGTAGCCGGAGCGCTCGTCCAGCAGGGCGTAGGTGTAGGGGATCAGGGAGGTCGTCCACGCCGAGGCGGGCCGGGCACCCGCCGCCTCATCGGCCGGTGCCAGCAGTGCCGGGGCATGGAAGGCGCCGACGAGTACGGCGGCCCGCTCGCCGTCGGCCGTGGCGGCGGCCAGACACGAACGCATCCAGCGCTCCCGCCGCAGATCCGGCTCCGGCACCCCGCCCGCGGCGGCCGTGTCCGCGCGCAGCGCCCAGCCCGTGAGCAGCGCGGCCCGGCGCAGCGCCTCCGGCGCGGAACCGGGGGCCGTGGCCTCGACCAGCCGGTCCCACAGGTCGTCACCGGGACGGCCGGTGAGCCGGGAACGGAGCGCGCCGCCGAGTCCGGCCGCGGTGGAATCACCGGGCAGACCTGGGCCGCCGGACGCCCGCGAGGCCGACCCGCTGCCCACGTCCGTACCGGGCACGCCCGCGCTTGTACCGGGCAGGTCGGAGCCGGGCGCCCCCGGCCTGTCGGCGTCGTTGCCGTCCCCCGTACTGCCGTCCTGCCCGCTGGGCCCCGGCGAATCCGCACCCCAGCCCCGGTCCGCCAGCGGCAGATCGCAGGCGATCACCCGCACCCCGTGCCGCGCGGCCCAGCGCACCGCGACCAGTTCCGGGGAGAAGTCGGCGAACGGGTAGAACGCCGGGCCGCCGGTCCCGTCGGTGGGCGCGGCGGCGAGGGCGACCGGCGCCCGGGTCTCCGCGTGGGCGAGCCAGGGCAGCCAGTCCTGCAGTTCGGCGGGGAGTTCGACCAGCAGCACGTCCGGCTCGGCCGCGTCCAGCAGTGCGGGCACGGCGGCGGCCAGGGACGGCGCGTGGTGCCGTACGCCGATGAGGTAGGGCGCCGCCGGGTCGGTCAGGGCCGCCAGGGCCGCTTCGGGAGAGGCGTGGGGCACGGTCGTCAGCCCTCCAGGACCGTGCGCAGGTCCCACAGAGTGCGCCAGGTGGCGGAGCCCTGCTCGGCACGGCGCCGGACCGGACCGTCCCAGTAGCCGCGCAGCCGTGCCGCGTCCGCCGGGTCGTCCTTGCGTACGACACCGAGGAGATGACCCGGCAGCAGCCCGAGGACATCGCGGTCCCCGGGGAAGTAGGCCGTGGCCAGCCCCAGCGCGCCCGCCACGGACACGGCCTCGGCGGTGCTCATCACGGTGGACGGCCGTTCCACCTCCCAGCCCTCCGCCGACCGCCCCTCCCGCAGATCCCGGAAGGCGGTGACCAGGGCCTCCAGTACGGTGTCGTCGACCTGGAAGGGCGCCCCGGCCTGCTCCACCGACGCCTTCGCCTGGCTGCGCACCAGCGCGGTCTCGGCGTCGAGGTCGGAAATCGGGCCCACCGTCTCGAAGTTGAAGCGGCGCTTGAGCGCGGCCGACATCTCCGACACACCCTTGTCGCGCAGGTTGGCGGTGGCGATGAGGCTGAATCCGGGTGCCGCGTGCGCCAACGCGTCCTCGCTGCCCGCCAGTTCGGGTATGGCGATCCGCCGCTCCGACAGCAACGACACCAGGGAGTCCTGCACTTCGGGCAGGCAGCGCGTGACCTCCTCGACGCGGGCGACCGCTCCCCGGGCCATCGCGGTGAGCACCGGCGACGGCACGAGCGCCTTCCGACTGGGCCCCTGGGCGAGCAACAGGGCGTAGTTCCAGCCGTACTTGAGCTGATCCTCGGTCGTACCGGCGGTCCCCTGCACGACCAGGCCGCTGGTGCCGCACACGGCCGCCGACAGCAGCTCGGACAGCATCGACTTGGCGGTGCCCGGCTCGCCGACGAGCAGCAGGCCCCGCTCACCGGCGAGCGTGACGACACACCGTTCGACCAGTGCCCGGTCGCCGACGAACTTGCCCTCCACCACCAGCCGGCGCGGCACCCCGGCGGGGGCCTCCGCCTCGTCGGGCAGCCGCAGCGCCTGGCCGCCGCTGCCCATGACGAACGTGACGACGGCACGGGGCGTGAGCCGCCACGCGGGCGGCCGGGGCCCGGAGTCGTACGCGGCGAGAAACGCCAGCTCGGTGGCGTACCGGTCCTCGGGAGGGACGATCTGCCGGGTCGCGTCGGGGACGAGGACGGTGGTCATCGGGGGGTGCCCTTCGGAGTCGTACGAACAAAGGTCGAAGAAGTGGGGGTCACCGACGCCGCCCCCTGCGCGTCGCACGTGTGGTCAGCTCCTCGTACGCCGGGGCGTCGCCCGACCGCACCCGGTCCCAGGCACGCGTGAACAGCTCGGGCACCGGGAGCAGCGGTATCGCGCGACCGTGGTCGTGCACCGGGTACAGGCCTTCCTTCCACGTCTCCACCGGCAGCGCGGGCGACTTGAGATCGCGCCATCCGCAGGGCAGGAACAACGTCCGCCCGGCGCGCGGCCGTTTGGCCTCCACCACCAGTTCGGTCGCCGCCAGTTCGGCGCGGGCCTTCTTGATACGGGCGGGCTTCCAGCCGGTCCAGTGGGCGCAGTTGCGGTCCGTGGGGTCCGGCAGGGCCAGCAGCTGGAGGTAGAGCGCCGCCGCGTCCTCACCCAGGCCGAGCGTCGTGGCCGCCTCGGAGACGAGCGCGGGTACGGAGACGGTCGGGTCCTGGGCGTACCCCGAAGGTCCCTCGGCGCCGGCCGCGACCGCCCGGGCCAACTCCTCGCCGAGGAGGGTGCGCAGCGCCCGCAGACCGTGGCCGCGCGCGGGGCCGGTCAGGCCTTCGAGGAGGCCGAACGCGGGGTCGTCGGGGCCGGAGAGCGAGGCCGGCCGGACCAGGACCCCCTCCGTGTCGCGGTACCAGGGACGCAGCACGATCGCCTCACCGACCCGGATCAGACCGAGCGCGTCGCCGCCCCCGGTCTCGGGCAGCCCGTACGCCTTGCGGAGTTCCACCGCGGTGGAGTCGCCCTTCTCCGTCCAGTCGACGTCCAGGCCGAGCAGTAGCTCCGGGTCGGTCATCCGGCGGCGCACGGCGGCCAGGCCCTCCGGCAGCCGGGCGCGCAGCGGATGGCCGTACGGCAGGACGTAGGCCAGTGCCGCGAGGGAGTGCACCACGCCCCCCAGTTCGTACCGGCTGGGCACCGCCTCGGGGTCCTTCGGAACGAGCATGCCCTTCTCGTCGGGCCGCAGGACCGTCGTGCGGTTCAGCCACGGGGTGCGGGACGGGTTGAGCACGATCTCGGCGGCCCCGGCGCCGAAGCCTGCCAGCTCGGCGCTGAGGTCCTCGGGCACGCGGACCAGCGAGCCGAGCCGTTCGGCCCACACCCGCCCCGCGGCAGCCGTGTCCGGGCCCTCGGTCCACAGCGCGGCCGGGTCGGCCGGCAGCAGCGCGCCCAGCAGCGCCGTCCGCTCCGCAGGACCGAGGGCGTTGACCTGGGCGGTGCCGAACTCGCACTGCCGGGGCTTCAGCCCCATCGTGGCCAGTCCCTCGGTCCCGGGCGCGGGCAGAAGCCCGCCGAGCAGCACGGCGGCCTGGAGGGGGCCGAGTCCGCCACCGGTCGCGGTCACCAGCTCCTCGACGGCCCCGGCCCGCCACGGGGCAGCCCCCTTGTCCCGGATCAGCCGCGCGACCGTGGCCAGATCCTCGGCCGAGACGGTCGCCGGGTACCGGACCTCCTCGGCCAGCGTGAAGTGGGCGACCGCGCCGAACGCGCCGGACGGGTCGTGATCCAGGGCCAGCCAGTTCAGCGTGCCCCGCTGCCCGTCGACGCCCTTGCAGCCGAGGATCACCACCGTGCGGCCGTCACGGCGCAGCACCTGCCCGGCGCGCTGCTGCTTGTCGGCCCGCTCGCTCAGCACGACCTCCCGGAGCGTGCCGCCCGCCGAGACGAGCGGCCCCTCGGTGAGGGCCTCGAACAGCAGGAGCAGCGGCTCCCGTTGGACATCGGTCAGAGCGGGCGAGGCGGCCCGGTGGGCGAGGGCCCGCAGCGCGCCCAGGAAGGAGGTCCACACCACGCCGATCCCGGGAACGGTGTGCTCCTCGCTGTGCCATCCGTCCCCCAGGGCGCCGAGGCGCTCCAGGCCGGGCAGCGCCTTGCCCTCGGCGGGCCTGCCGGACAGCACGTGGTTCACCGCGCGGATCTGGCGCAGCGCGCTCCACTGCTCCTGCTGCCACCAGCCGTGCACACCCACGATGCCGTTGACGGCCGCGAGCATGATGCGGTCCTCGCCGTGTTCAGGGCGGTAGTCGGCGAACATGTCCACGTTCCGGGGGCGTTGGCGCTCCCGGTCCTGAGGCGGAGTCGCGAACGTCGTGGCCGACTCGCCGATGCGCAGCGCCGAGCGGACCAGCGAGGCGACGCCGGTGATCAGCCGGCCGTCGGTGAGACCCGGCAGGGCACGGGCCACCGTGCCCACGACGACCTCGTCCGCCGGGGGTACGGCGGCCTTGGCGGCCTTGTCCGACCCGGCGCGCTCGAGCGCCTCCTGGCGTCCGGCCAGCGCCGTCGCGGCGACCCGCAGCACCTCTGCCGCCTGCTCGTCGGTCAGGGCGCGCAGCACGGCCGAGCCCTGCTCGTCGCGCGGGCGCAGGGCGTGCCAGAAGGGCAGCGGGGGTACGAGCCGGGTCCCGGCGGCGAACTCGCCCCCGGGGCTGTTCGGCAGCACCCGGCCGAGTTCGCCGTGCGCGGAGGTGTCGTCGTCCGCGAACACCCCGACCTGCCGGAACAGTTGGGTGACGACGGGCTCGGCGCCCCCGGGCAGCCGCAGCGCGCCCAGCGGAACCGCGCCCGCGCGGCTGCCCTGGAAGACCGGCACCGACACCGTCCGTCCGTCGGGCGTCCCGGCGGTCCGGCGCGCCCCGGGGCCCTCGCCCTCCATGCGCACCCACCGGCCGAGCACCGTGCCGTCGGTACCGAACGGGCTGTCCTCCAGGCCCGGTTGCAGCGGCAGCACCTCGCACTGGCCCGGCAGCAGCTCGGCGTCCTCACGAATGCCCGCGCGCAGCAGCGCGGGCAGGGAAGCCCGCCCGTGGGTGCCCGTGACCGGGTCGTGTTCGAGCCACACCGTCTGCCGGCCCTGCCTGCCCTGACGCCAGTACGTGGTGCCGTCGCCGATGACCGGGCGGGCCGGCGGCAGGACCGTGTCACCGGCGTGCAGGGTGCGGTCACCGGTGGCCCGGCCGCCGCCGGGCAGCGGGATCGACGGGACGACCGGCTCGTAGTCGGACCACCAGAACGGGAGCTGCTCGCCGCCCAGCTCGAACACCTCGGCGGGCCGGGCCGACCAGTAGCCGTACTGCTTGCTGCCCTGCCGCCACGTCACCAGCAACTCCCCGTCCACGTACCGGAACCGGGGGCACTGCCGGCGGCCCAGCTCCTGGGGCAGGCGCAGGTCGTGGTCGAGGAGCACCTCGCGCGGGCCGACGACGATCGCCCTGCGCCGACGGGCCAGGATCAGGGCGGGCCAGGACTCGTGGACCGTGAGCGAGTCCTCCGTGCCCTTGCCGACCTCGGCGTCGAGCCGCCGCACCGCCTCGTCCAGGGCGGGCCAGCCCAGCTCGTCCAGGATTCCGGCGCGCAGGGTGCGGCCGAGCAGCGGCGCCGTCTCGCGGCGGGCGACCCGGGCGACGGCATCCGGATTGACCTGGGAGGCGATCACCCGGAAGGGACGCAGCCGGTCGAGGGCCGTCCGGGCACCGGGCAGCCCCACCGCGCGCGTGACGTCGTCGGCGGCCTCGTCCAGCCACTCGCCGAGCACACCCCGGAGGACGGGGTGCGCGGCGACGGCGGTCAGCAGTTCGCCGCTCCGCTGGTCGCCGCCGACCGTTTCCACGGCCTGGTGCAGCAGGCCCCGAAAGCGCGGGTCGGCCGCGACGGCCGCCAGGTCGCGCACGCCGGCCCGGGTGTCCTTCAGCCAGTGGTCCAGCGGCAGGAACACCCGCACGTCCGCGCCCGGAACGGCCAGCGGGACGCCCTCGGCCACACACAGGTCGAGCAGGTCGAGGTCGGCACCGGCGTGCCAGCGCCCGGTGAACAGGTCGACCGGGCGGACGGCGGCCCGCAGCCGCGCGGCCATGCGCTCGACCAGCGCCAGCGTGGCCGGTGAGCGGCGGGAGAACGAGCCGCCGTGCTTGCGGAAGAACGCCCAGCGGCCCAGCCACTCGCCGGGGTCGACGCCGTGCTCGCGCGCCTCCTCCTCTTCGGTCAGCAGTCGCTCGGCCCCGCACTCGGCGAGCAGCGTCAGCCAGAACTCGTCGTCCTCGACCTCCCGGCCCAGACCGGTCGGCATGATCTCCAACAGGCGTGCCCGGACAGCCGGCTGACGTTCGGTGAGGACGGGCAGGACGGCACGGTAGGCGGTCCAGAAGGAAGCGGGCGCGCGGACCGCCGCGGGGGAGGCGATCAGGTCGGCGACCAGCGCGCACTCCTCGGTGACCCGGTCCAGGCCGGCGGCCTTGATCAGCCCGCGCGCGTCCTGCGGCAGCGAGGCGTACGGCGGCATCCCGGCCGCGCAGCGCTCCACCGTCAGCTGCCTGAACTGCGCCCAGGCGGCGGCCGGGTCGAGCCTGCCGGCCAGGTCCTTCACATGCTCCTTCAGCGCCTTGACGGTCAGCGCCCCGGCGAAGGCGAACTCCAGGAACACCGCCCGCTGCCGCTCCTCGTCCACCGTGAGCGCGTGCACCCGCTCGGCCTCGCGGGCCTTGCCGAAGAACGCGGCGGCGTACGTGGTGTTCTCGTGCTCCAGGAAGACGCGCGCGGCCTGCTCGTAGAACGTCGGCAGGAAGTGCGGCACGGCCCGGCCGAGCTTTTCGCCGAGCGCCTCGAAGCCCTCCTTGGCGCTGCCCGGCTTGGACTTGGCCTGCCGGGCGAGCCGCTCGACGTCCTTGACCAGGGCCAGCGCGTGGTGCCCGTTCGCGGGGTCGTTCACCAGCGCCCACGCCGGGAAGCCCAGCGTCTCGCGGCGTACCTGGCCGACCTGGGGCGTCTGGGTTTCGCGGGCCAGACCCAGGAACTCCAGCGCCAGGTCCTCGGCCTCGCCGAGCGTGCCCGGCACCAGCCGGACCACCTGTCGGCCGTCCAGGGCGGGGTGGGTGTAGCTGCGGACGGTGAGGACGTCTGCGTCCTCACGCGCGGTGCTGCCCGGCGGCAGGACGGCGCCCGCGTCCAGGAGGGCGGCGACGGTGGCCTCGTCGAACCGCGTGGTGTCACTCATGCCGCCCGCTCCTCGTCCTCGATGTCCCGGCCGGCGTACAGCGCCGCCGCCATGCGCATGCCCTCCGACCAGGCGACCGGGCCGACCTGACCGAGCCTCAGGACGCGGCCGTCCGGGCCGGTCCACACCAGCGGGCCGGTCTCGGTCTCCGCGTAGCCGTCGTAGTCACCGATCCACACGCGGGCCTCGACGCCGCGGCTGTTCTCCAGGACGGCACACACGGCGTGCCCGCCGCGCACGCGGTAGCCCAGCTGGGTGGCCCGGCCGTGCAGGAAGCGCAGCTCCTTGAAGGAGCCGCCCGCGTAGTCCTCCACCTGAGTCGCCTCGGCGTCGAGGCCGGCCGGGCGGTGCCAGACCTCGCGGAAGAGCTGCTGGGCGCGCTGCTCGACGCCCAGTTCCACGGCGAACTCCCGCAGTTCCGCCAGGTCTTCGAGGAGGACCGGGTGCGGGATGCGGACCAGGCCGGGGGTGATGCGGACGGTGTCGCCGTCGAGGTCGACGAGGCCGAGGCCGCGCTCGGAGCCGGCGTCCCGCAGGAAACCGGCGACCTCACCGTCGGCGCCGGTGACCACGAGATCGCGCAGTGCCGCCTGCCAGGCAGGGTCCGGCCATACACGGGCGACGACGGCGAACGGCACGGGCAGCGAGCGGACCATCCACCGCTCGACATCGGCCAGGCACTGCCGCTCGTGCCGCTCCAGCCACTCGACGAGCTGCCGGAGGCCCACGACCGCCGGATCGTCGGCGATCTTCGGCGGCACGGACTTCAGCTGCCGCCCGGCCGCGTTGCGGCACACCACCTTCCCGCCGTCGAGGGCGACCTCGTAGTCGCCCGCCGACACCCACCCCATACGTGCCTCCCCGCACCCGCAGTGATCAAGTGACGGGAACTCTAGGGGAGCCCACTGACAACGCCCTCCGGCGACCGGAGGGCGTTGTGGAAAGCCGAAGAGCTGGAAGAAGCTGTAAAGCCGTGGAAAAGCGGAGGATCAGCGCTCGGCGCCCTTGTCCAGCTTCTCCTGCTTCTCCTGCTTCAGGTTCTTGAGCCGCGCCGCTTCCTTGCGGACCTCGGCCTGCGTCGCGCGCTCCTTCTCCAGCCACTCGGGCCGCTCCTGCTTGAGCGCCTCGATCTGCTCGGTGGTCAGCGCCTCGGTGACCCCGCCGCGGGCGAGACCCGCGATGGACACGCCGAGCTTGGCGGCGACCACCGGACGCGGGTGGGGGCCGTTCGCTCGCAGCTCGCGCAGCCACTCCGGCGGGTTGGCCTGGAGCTCGTTCAGCTCGGCGCGCGAGACCACGCCCTCCTGGAACTCGGCAGGGGTGGCCGGGAGGTACACACCCAGCTTCTTCGCCGCGGTCGCGGGCTTCATCGTCTGGGGGCTCTGCTGCGAACTCATGAGGTCAAGGGTATCGGCCGCGTACGGGAGGGCTGACCACGGCCGGTAACCTGGCCTGGTGACAGGCTCGCAGGAAACACCGTCGTTCCGGCTCGCGTACGTCCCCGGAGTGACGCCCGCGAAGTGGGTGCGGATCTGGAACGAGCGGCAGCCCGACGTTCCGCTCACCCTCCTCCAGGTCCCCGCCGCCGAGGCACCCGAGCTGCTGCGCGCGGGAGAGGCCGACGCGGGCTTCGTACGGCTGCCCGTGGACCGTACGTTCTTCAGCGCCATCCCGCTCTACACCGAGACCACGGTGGTCGTCGTTCCCAAGGACCACGTGATCACGGCGGCGGACGCGGTGACCCTGGACGACCTCGCCGACGAGGTGCTCTTCCACCCGCTGGACGACGTCTTCGACTGGGACAGCCCGCCCGGCGAGCCCGCCTTCGAACGCCCCGCGACGACGCCGGACGCCATCGAGCTGGTGGCGGCGGGCGTCGGCCTCCTGGTCGTCCCGCAGTCGCTGGCCCGCCTGTACCACCGCAAGGACCTGACCTACCGTCCCGTCGTCGACGCCCCCGAGTCGGGCATCGCCCTGTCCTGGCCGGAGGAGGCCACCACCGACCTGGTGGAGGACTTCATCGGCATCGTCCGGGGCCGCACGGTCAACAGCACGCGGGGCCGCACGGCGGCGAAGGCGGAGGCCGAGCCCAAGCGGACACGGCCCGAGCAGGGTGGCGCCCGGCAGAAGCAGGCGCCCGCGAAGTCGACGGGCGGCAAGCCGGCGGGCGGCGGGAAGTCCGCGGGCCGTACCGCCCGGGGCCGCGCGGGCTCCGGGGGCGCGGCCAAGCCGGCCAAGCGGGGGAAGCCGCGCCGGAGGTCGTGACCCGAGGTCCGGCCCCCTCAGGGACCGCGCCGGAGCCTCTCGTCCGAGCCGCCCTCCTCGCAACCCCGTCCGACCGGCGCACCGACCCGGGCGGCCTCCGGCTCGGGATGCACGTGGCGCTCCCGTAGATCCGCGATCGCCAGTGCCAGCGCGATCATGATGATCCCGACGGCGGTCAGCAGTCCGAGCTGGATCGCCACGGCGGAATGCCCGTGGTTGGCCTGGTGCGCGAAGTACACCGCGCCCACCACGGCGATCCCGGCCGCCGAGCCGACGCGCTGTCCCGTCTGCAGCACCCCGCCGGCCGCACCGGCACGCTGGACGGGGACGCGGGTGAGGGTGAGCGTCGTGTTGGGGGAGACCGTCAGGCCAGAGCCGATCCCCCCGATGAGCATCGGCAGCGCCGAGGCCCACCCCACGCCGCGCCCGGGCACCAGCTGCACCGCCACGACCACTCCGAGCAGCCCCAGTGCCACCCCGCCGAGACCGATGACGACCAGCTTGCGGCCGAAACGGGTCACGAGCCGGCCCCCGGCGGCTGCGCCGATCGCCGAGGCGGCGGCGAAGGGCAGGACCGTGAGCCCTGCCTCCAGCGCGCTGTAGCCGACCGTGTTCTGCAGGAACAGCGAGTAGACGAAGAAGACCGTGGTGAAGCCCGCGAAGTAGGTCAGGCTGATCAGCGCGCCGAGTGTGAAGGACCGCAGGGAGAACAGGCGCAGGTCGAGCAGGGGCGCCCGTCCGTGCCGTCCCTCGCGCCGCTCCCACGCCCAGAACGCGGCCAGTAGCAGCGCGGCCACCGGCAGCAGCGCCCACTTCTGCCGCCCGCCCCACTGCTGTTCCTGCACCAGGGGCAGCATGAGCGCGAGCACGCCCGCGCCGAGGAGCAGCACGCCGAACAGGTCGAACTCCTCCCGCCTGTCCGTCGACGCCGGGAACCGGGGCAGCAGCCGTAGCCCCGCGATGAAGGTGGCCACCCCGATGGGCAGGTTGACGTAGAACACCCAGCGCCAGCCGTCGTCCGTGCCGAACACCTGGATCAGCACGCCGCCCACGAGCGGGCCGACCGCCGTGGAGACACCGATGACGCTGCCCAGCAGGCCGAACGCGCGGGCCCGCTCGCGGCCCTGGAACATCTGCTGGATCAGCCCCGAGGTCTGCGGGGCGATCATGCCCGCCGCCGCGCCCTGGAGCAGCCGGAACAGCACCAGCCAGGAGGCGCCGGGCGCGAGCCCGCACGCTGCCGAAGCCACGGTGAACAGGGCGAGCCCGGTCAGGAAGGCCTGGCGCCGCCCGCGCATGTCGCCCAGCCGGCCCGCCGGGACCAGGGCCAGCCCGAAGGTGAGGGCGTAACCGGAGACGACCCACGACAGGTCGGCCCCGCTCGCTTGCAGCCCGCGCTCCATCGACGGCAGCGCCACGTTCACGATCGAGGTGTCCAGCAGCGACATGAAGCCCGCCGTCAGACAGACCCCGAGCGCCTTCCATCGCCGGTCGCCCATGGCCGGCCGGGGCTGGACTGTGGTCATGGGAGCACGCTAAGTGGCCTTCGGGGTAGCCGCATTCGCGGAAGCACCCGCAGCCGTGCCCGGGGAGTTCCCGGCGGGTCAGCCACCGAACCCCGCGTCGAAGGCGGTCGGCGTCAGGCGCGTGCCGCCCGGCCGACGGACTCCACCAGGGGCAGCAGCCGGTACGGGACCCGCTCCCGCAGGGCCACCTCGGTGCGGGTGCGCACCACGCCCGGCAGGCTGATCAGCTTCTGGATCACGTCCTCCAGATGGGCGGCATCCCGCCCCACCACCCGGGCCAGCAGGTCTCCGCCACCCGTGATCGAGAAGGCCTCCACGATCTCCGGTACGGAGGCCAGCGCGTTCCCGACGTCGTCGAGATGGCCCTGGGTGACCTCGATGTGCACGAACGCCAGCACCGGATGGCCGAGAGCGGCGGGCGACAGGGAGGGGCCCGTGCCGGTGATCACGCCGTCGCGCTCCATACGGTCCAGACGGGCCTGGAGCGTGCCGCGGGCGACACCGAGGATCCGTGCGTACTCGCGCACGCTGGTGCGCGGCTGCTTCAGCAGCAGCCGCAGGATGCGGGTGTCGAGTTCGTCCACGGTCATGACATTCGACTGTACCAATGGCCCAGGTGGCCCCGCAGCGCGTGTGCCGCCCGACCTGGTCCGTTGGTATTCCGGTGAGCTTCGCCGCAGGACGAGCAGTGTGCCAATGGCTCACTGATTCGGCCAGCGCTTGAGCCAGTGACCTCGGTGATGCTCTCATGGGGACGTCGATGGCGCTGCGGACCCCGCGGCGCCTTTTCCATGCCGGTCCATGCCGGTGCTCCAGGGAGGGCAGCAGTGCTGAAGAGGGTGTTCGTGGCTCCGGACCCCGGACGGGCGCGGCTGCGCTTCGCCGCGCGGGCCGTCCTCGGCATCGGTCTGGCGGTCGCGGTCTGCTTCCTGGCCGGACACTCCCTCGTCGGTGCGGTCACCGGCGGTCTCGCCGCGCTGCTCACCCTGTTCACCGTGGCGGATCCGACCGTGCGCGGCCAGGCGGTGACCACCGCACTGCTGCCCGCCGTCGGCGTGCCCGTGCTCGCTCTCGCGGCCGAGCTGCACGACGTTCCCGTGGCGCGGGACCTGGTCTTCCTGGCCGTCGTCGGCGCCGGCGTGTACGCGCGCCGTTGGGGGCCGCGCGGGCACAGCCTCGGCGTGTTCGCCTTCATGACCTACTTCGTCGCCCAGTTCCTGCACGCCACCCCCGACCGGCTGCCCGAGCTGTACGCCTCCGTCCTGCTGTCCGTGCTCAGCGCCGCGGCGGTGCGCTTCGGCCTGTGGTGCTACGAGCGCCGGCTGCCCGTGCCCGCCGCACCCGCACCACCCGCGGGCAGCGGCCTCGCCCGCGTGACCACCCGGCAGGCCGTCCAGGCGACCGCGGGCGCGGGCTTCGCGCTCGTCGTGGGCCAGCTGGTATCCGGACAGCGCTGGTACTGGGCCGTCGGCGCCACCTGGTGGATCTTCGTCAACACCGCCTCGCGCGGGGAGACGCTGGTGCGTGGCTTCCGCCGGGTCCTCGGCACGATGATCGGCATCTCGCTGGGCTTCCTCGTCGCCATCCCCGTGCACGGGGCGCCCGTGCCCAGCGTCGTCCTCGTCGCGGTCGCGGTCTTCGGGATCTTCTACTCGGCCGCCGTCTCCTACACGTGGATGATGCTCTGGGTGACCGTGCTCGCCGAGATGCTCTACGGCCTTCTCGGCGTCCTGAACCCCGGCCTGCTCGCCCTGCGCCTCGCCGAGACCGAAGTGGGCGCGGTGGGTGCCGCGCTCGCCGTGCTGTTCGTGCTGCCGGTCACCACGCACGCCACCACCGACGCCTGGATCCAGCGCGCCCTGCGCTGCGTCCACGCCTGCACCGCGGAGGCCGCGGCCCGCCTCGCCGGCTCGCCCACGGCCGACCCGGCGCCGCTCGTCGCCGAGCTGGAACTGCTGCTCGGCCGGGTCCGGCTCTCGGTCGCCCCGCTGGTGCACCCGCTCAACCCGATACTCGGCCGCAAGTGGCGCGCCCGCCGGGTGCTCGACCGGCTCGACGACTGCGCCCGGGAGATCCGCGGCCTGGTCGCCGTCGCCGCCGACCCCGAGGCCTCCCACGACGCCCGCCTCGCCGCCGCCTGCTGGCGCGTGGAGGCCGCCGTCGAGGCGCTCACCCAGGGCCGCCACGTCACGTTCGTCCCGGAGCCGCCCGCCGAGCCCGCCCTGGCCCACCTGTACGGCGTGGAGCGCGCGCTGGCCGACCTGGCCGAGCCGCTGCGGGCGCCGACGGGTTCGCGGCTGGTGGGGGCCTGAGAGGCGGCGCTCCGCGCCTCTTGCCGGACGCGGGCCCGGAACGGGCATCCGGCCACGTCTCCTGAGCACGAGTGAAGAACCGCCTCGCCATCCCCACCCTTGGTCTAGACCGCCGTTGATCGACTGCTACCGTCGGCCCCGGACGGCTCGACCGAGACCCGACCGAGAGGGGACAGCGGTGGCAGAGGGCGGCAGCCCGGGCAGGCGCCGGGCGTTCATCGGCTCGTTCACCGCGGCGGGCGGACCCGGTGTGGTGACCGCGCAGGTCCGGCCGTACGACGGCGCCCTCAGCCTCGTCGCCGCCGTGAACCACCTGCCCGACCCCTCGTATCTCGCCCTGTCACCGGACGGGGGCACGCTCTACGCGGTCAGCGAGACGGCCGAGGGCGCCGTCGCCGCCTACCGGGTGCACGGTGAGAAGCCGGAACCTGCCGGTCCGCCCGTGCCGGTCGACGGCAGCGGGCCCACCCACCTCAGCGTGTACGCCGGGCACGTCCTGACCGCCAACTACGGCTCCGGCAGCGTCACCGCCGTGCCCCTGCGCTCCGACGGCACGCTCGCCGCCGCCCCCTCCGGGGTGCTCCGGCACACCGGCTCCGGCCTGCACGACCGGCGGCAGCGCGGCCCGCACGCCCACCAGGTGCAGCCCGACCCCAGCGGCCGGTGGGCCGTCAGCGTCGACCTGGGCACGGACTCGGTACGGGTGTGCACGCTGCACGGTGGCACCCCGGTACTGCACCGCGAGTTCGCGCTCCGCCCCGGCTCCGGCCCCCGCCACCTGGCCTTCCATCCGGACGGCGCACACGCCTACGTCGTCAACGAACTCACCCCCACGGTCACCGTCTGCCGCTGGGACGCCGTCGACGGCTCCCTGAAGCCGCTGGCCGAGGTGCCGGTCCTGCCGGGCGCCCCCGCCGGCGACGCCTACCCCTCGGGGATCGTCGTCTCGCCCGACGGCCGCTTCGTGTGGACCGCCACGCGCGGCGAGGACGTCCTGTCCGTGTTCGCCGTCACGGGGGCCCAGGGGGACGGGCTCCGGCTGACCGGCACGGTGCCGTGCGGCGGCCACTGGCCGCGTGCGCTGGCCGGGTACGGCGGCTTCCTGTACGCGGCCAACGAACGCTCCGGCGACGTGACCTGGTTCGCCGTGGACGAGATGTCGGGGCTGCCGCGCTACGAGGGTCACGTGGAGGTCCCCGCGGCCTCCTGCGTCGTCTTCGGCTGAGCTGCCCGAACCGGTCGTCCGGGGACGCCGAAGGGCCCGCTCCAGCGGCTGGAGCGGGCCCTTTCTCGTGCGGGTGTACCGGTGCCGTGCCGCGTCAGCGGACGGACGTGCCCTGCGCCTGCGGCGGGGCGATGCCCAGCGCGGTCGTGTACTTGGCGAGGGCGAGCTTGCCGATCGCCGGGTACGCGCCGAGCGCCTCGGCGGTGGCGCAGCCCGCCTCCTCGGCAGCCGCCGCCAGCAGCCCGGGGTCGATCTCCGGGCCGATCAGGTACGGCGCCAGGGCCAGCTGCTGCGAGCCCGAGGAACGCAGCTGCTCGGCGACGGAGGCGATCGAACCCTCCTGGTCCAGGGCCGCCGCCATGACCGGCACGGCCAGGCGCGCGGCGAGCAGCATGCCGGTGATCCCGGCCGCCTGCACGGCCTCCTCGCCGCCCACGGAGGCCAGGATGATGCCGTCCGCGGCGGTGGCCACGGTGAACAGGCGGGCGCGGTCGGCGCGGGCGAGGCTTGCCTCGGACAGGCGCACGTGCAGCGCCTCGGCGAGCAGCGGGTGCGGGCCGAGGGCGTCGGTCAGGTCGGCGGCGACCCGGCTGTCCATCACCGACTGGCGGATGTGCCGCAGCAGGGCGCTGTCCGGACCGGCCAGCAGTGGAACGACGACGGCGACCGGGCCGTCGGGCTCCTTGACGTCGAGGCCGGCGGCCAGGGCCTGCTCGTAGCGGGCGGTGCGCTCCTCGGCGGCGTGCGCCAGCACGGACCGCAGCGAGGGGAACTCGGTGTCGTCCCCGTCCAGGTAACCGATGCGGGCGTCCAGGCCGGGCAGCTCGGAGCGGGCGATGCTCACGACCTCCTCGGCGAGAGCGCGCGTGGCGGTGCTGGGCACGCCGGGCACCGCGAGAACGAGGGCGGGCGCGCCCTCAGGAGCCACCAGCGGTTCCGGGCGGCGGTGCCGTCCGGGCTGGCGGGGTCGCGGCATTCGTACTGGCAGGCCGGACGCGGGCCCAGTGGGGGAGCTCATGGCGCCGCATGTTACTAACTTCCTGGGCTCCCCTGTTCGGGGAGGGTGCAGGTGAGCGGTTTCCGTCCGGTTTTGTCTGATGAGTTACGTACGCGTGACACGTGAGGCAGGCACATGCCGGGCACATCACCGACACTTGCCTGATGTAAGCCGTACGTTTGCCGGATGCGTGACGGAAATGCGGTCAATTCCCTTTTGTGATGACCGTGTAGAACAGGGACGGTTCACCCGGCAGAGTGAGCCGGCCGACTGCCAGGTCGGCCGCGATCCGCATCGCGCCGTGCAGAGGGTCTCCCTCGGCCGCAACCCGCCGGGCGTGCGGCAGCCGCGCCGCCAACTCCTCGCCGAGCGGTACGAGGACGGGATCGCCCAGCTTGAACAGGCCACCGGTGAGGGCCACTTCGGGTGCTCCGGAGGCCGGGCACACGGCGGCGGCGGACTCGGCCATGTTGCGGGCCGCCACGCGCAGGATGCCGGCGGCGACCGGGTCGTGCGCGGCACAGCCGGCCACCCGCGGCGCGAAGGAGGCCAGGACCGCGGGCCGGTCGGAGCGGGGGTAGAGCAGGCCGGGCAGCGTGTGCGCCGGCCCGAACTGCTCCTCCATACAGGCCAGCAGCGGGCCGGAGCCGCCCTCCCGGCCGTCGTGGGCGCGCAGCGCCGCCTCCAGGCCGGCCCGGCCGATCCAGGCACCGCCGCCGCAGTCGCCCAGCAGGTGTCCCCAGCCGTCCGCCCGCCGCCAGCTGGTCAGATCGGTGCCGATCGCGATCAGTCCGGTGCCCGCGGCGAGTACGGCACCGGGGCGCGCCCCCAGGGCGCCGACGTACGCGGTGACGGCGTCGGCGGCGAGCGCCACCCGGCGTACGCCCAGCTCCCGGGCAAGGGCGCCCGGCAGCTCATCGCGCAGGGCGTCGCCCAGGGAGGCGAACCCGGCGGCGCCGACGACGGCCGTGCCCAGCTCGCCCACCCCTGCCTCGGCGGCCAACGACCGTGCCAGCGGCAGGAGTTGCGCCATCAGATGACCGGGGTCGATCCCGCGCGCACCCGTGCGCACCGGCTCTCCCGTCTCCCGCGCGGCCGACGGCTCCCGCCCGACGGTGCCGACGACGACCCGGAGGCCGGAGCCCCCGGAGTCGACGGCGAGATAACCGGGGACGGTCACGGCAGACGCCACTCCACCGGCTGTCCGCCCTGCTGGACCAGCAGGTCGTTCGCACGGCTGAACGGACGCGAGCCGAAGAACCCGCGGTCGGCCGACATGGGCGAGGGATGCGCCGACTCCACGGCGGGCAGGGTGCCCAGCAGCGGCCGGAGATTGCGGGCGTCCCGGCCCCACAGGATGGACACGAGCGGCTTGCCGCGCCCGGCCAGCGCCCGTATCGCCTGCTCGGTGACCTCCTCCCAGCCCTTGCCGCGATGGGCGCCCGGACTGCGCGGGGCCGTGGTCAGCGCCCTGTTGAGCAGCAGTACACCCTGCTGCGTCCACGGGGTCAGGTCGCCGGTCGACGGCTGGGGCAGGCCCAGGTCGGTGTTCAGCTCGCGGAAGATGTTGATCAGGCTCGGCGGCAGCGGGCGGACCTCGGGCGCGACCGAGAACGAGAGCCCCACCGCGTGGCCCGGAGTCGGGTACGGGTCCTGACCGACGATCAGAACCCGTACGTCGTCGAAGGGTTGCTGGAAGGTCCGCAGGACGTTCGGTCCGGCCGGAAGGTAGGTGCGTCCCGCGGCGATCTCCGCGCGCAGGAAGTCGCCCATCTCGGCGATCCGTCCGGCGACGGGTTCCAGGGCCTTCGCCCAGCCCGGTTCGACGATTTCATGCAAGGGTCGTGGTGCCACGGCCGTCACCCTACTGCCGTACGGCGGCCGGAGATCAACCGGTGGCCAAGACCCGGCGCCGCACACCACGCCCTCAGGACGCTCTCAGGTGACCACCGCCGCCCGCACGCACAGCACGTCCGGCAGATGCGCGGCCAGCTGCTGCCAGCTGTCGCCGTCGTCGGCCGAGGCGAACACCTCGCCGTTGCGGTTGCCGAAGTACACCCCGGCCGGATCGGCGTCGTCGGTGCACAGCGCGTCGCGCAGCACCGTGCCGTAGTGGTCCTCGGACGGCAGCCCCTTGGACAGCGGCTCCCAGCTCTCGCCCGCGTCCGCCGTGCGGAAGACCCGGCAGCGGTGCCCGGCCGGCACCCGGTCCGCGTCGGCGTTGATCGGGAAGACGTACGCCGTGCCGCCCCGGTGCGGATGCGCGGCGGCGGCGAAGCCGAACGTCGAGGGCAGGCCCGCGCCGATGTCGGTCCAGTGCGCGCCCGCGTCGTCACTGCGGTACACCCCCCAGTGGTTCTGCAGATACAGCCGGTCCGGATCGCCCGCGTCCTTGGCGATCTTGTGCACGCACTGGCCGAACTCCGGGTTCGGGTCGGGCAGGAACACCGCCGACACACCGGAGTTGGACGGCGCCCAGCTCGCGCCGCCGTCCGTGGTGCGGAACACCCCGGCCGCGGAGACGGCCACGGTGACCGCCCGCGGGTCGCGCGCGTCCGTGATCACCGTGTGCAGGCCCTCACCGCCGCCGCCCGGCACCCACTGCGAGCGGGTGGGGTGCTCCCACAGCGGCCGTACCAGTTCGAAGCTCTCTCCGCGGTCCTCCGAGCGGTACAGCGCGGCCGGTTCCGTGCCCGCGTACACCACGTCCGGCTCGGCGGCGGCCGGGTGCAGCTGCCAGACCCGCTCCAGCGAAGCTCCGGTGTCCTGCGGGAACTTGACGGCCGGCTGGGCCGGTTCCGTCCAGGTGCGGCCGAGGCCGTCGGAGTGGAACACCGACGGTCCCCAGTGCGCGCTGTCGCCGCCGGCCAGCAGCCGTGGCCGCTCGCCCCGGGTGTCGATCGCGACCGAGTAGACGGCCTGGGCGTTGAAATACGGGCTTTCGTCGAACTCCCAGGCGCCACCGCGCCGCCGCCCGATGAACAGGCCTTTGCGGGTGCCCACGGTGAGCAGTACCTCGGTCATGCCGATCACCTCCGGGACGTCTTTGTCCGGGTAGTCGTCAGATATCGGCCAGTCTGCACCCCGCCACTGACAGTCTCCCCGGTGCGGCACGTTCCCGCAGGTCACAGCGGTGTCGTCGGTCCGTCGCGAAGATCGGCCGGGTCCGTTGCGGGATGTGCCTGCGCGAAGCGGGTGTCTCGTGCGACCGTCGAGGTGACGGCTCGTCGTGAGCAGGGGGGCGGACTCTTCCGTACGGGAGTGCGTCCCGGCCTGTCGGTGTGCTCATGGGGGAGGATGCCTTGAAGGCGTTCCGTGGTCCGAAGGTGTGGCTGTGGCGCTGGCGGCGCAGTCCGCTGAAGCGGCGGGCCGACGTGCTGGAGGGCTGGGTGGTGCTCGGAGTCTGGCTGTTGACCGTCTTGACCGGGGTGCTGGGCGGCTTAGCGGCGGACCGGTCGGTGGAGCACGGGCTGGCCCGGGAACGCGCGACCTGGCGGCCCGCTCCCGCACGCGTGGTGGCGCAGGCACCCGGCGCGCCCCGCGTGCGCAGCCATGCCCCCGTCGCCGACGGGGTCTGGGCCAGGGTGCGCTGGACCCTGGCCGACGGCTCGGTGCACACCGGCGAGGTCCGTGTCGCGCCCGGCAGCCCGGCCGGCACCCGGGTCACGGTCTGGACCGACCCGCAGGGCCACCTCGTGACCCGCCCGGTCAACGCCTCCGGGGCCGCCTTCCGGGCCGGCCTGATCGGCGTCCTCGTCGGGGCGAGCACCGCCGCCGTCCCCTTCGTCGGCGGCCTGGTCCTGCGCGGCCGGATGGAGCGCCGCCGCCTGGACCGGTGGGACACGGAATGGGCCCGGTGGGGGCCGCAGTGGAGGCGGATGGTGTAGCGGGCAGCCCTTCTCTACGGCCGGTGAGTCCTTCTCCCCGGCCGCTCGGCCTCCGCAACGTCCTAGCGCGACATCACCTCCCGGCACGTCCTCAGCAGCGCCTCGTCCTTCAGGATGTCCTCGCTCCCGTACCCGCCCTCGCGGGCCGTGTGCCGGCGCGCGGTGGTCAGTTCCCTTGCCACCAGGTCCCGTAACGGCAGGGCCGCCGGGCCCATGGCGGCCAGGCGCCGGGCGATCGGGCCACGGGTGTGCGGGTGCTCCGACCAGGCGGCCCGGAACACGGGGAGCACGGGGGCCGGATCCCCGTCGATGTGCCACAGGGCGCACGCGGCCGATGTACGCTCCCGCACCCGCAGCCCCGACCGGGCGATCCGGCGCAGCTCCGGCAGAGCGGGGCGCGCGGCGGTCCCGAGCCTGCCCAGGTGCCGCGCGGCCAGGCGGCGGTTCTCCGGTTCCCCCTGCCGCAACTCCCGCAGCAGGACCGGGAGTACGACTGCTGTGTCCTTTTCCGCCGACCACAGCGCGCCCGCCGCGGCGGCGGCGTGGCGGGTGTGCAGCAACTCCCGCAGGCGCGGTATCGCGTGTGCGGTGGCGCCGAGAGCCTCCAGCGTCCTGATCACGTCCGGGGCGAGCGCCGCCAGACCGTCCCCTCCTTCGGGCAGCAGCCGCAGTACCTCCGGGACCGCCTCCGTGTCGTGGATGGTCCTGAGCGCCGACAGCAGGGGGGCGGCGAGTTCGGCCGCGGCGGGGGAGGCCAGTGGTATCCGGCCGAGCCGCCGTCGCAACGCGGGGGCGAGCGGGGCCGCGGCGCGGCCCAGGTGGGCGAGTTCGAAGCCCAGGCCGGCGGGGGCCGCCGGGGCGGCCAGGAGCTGGGCCAGGACCGGGACCGCGCGTGGATCGCCGGTCCTGGCCAGGGCCTTGAGCGGACCGCCCAGCGTCGGGCAGGTGCGCTCCCAGCGGTGCGTCCACAGATCGGGCCGGTCTCTCACCAACGCGTACAGGTCGTTCGCGGCCGGTGCGGCCAGGGCGTACAGCTCCGACAGCACCGAAACAGCCGCGTCCCGTAACCGGTCCTGCTCCGACGCCAGTTGGGCCCCGGTCAGGGCGACGGGCCTGGTGTAGTCGGCGCGCCACGCGCGGAACAGGCCCGCCGACATCCACACGGCGTTGCACCGGTCCACCGGGTCGGGGCTGGTCAACTGCCCGGTGAGCAGGGCGATCCGGTCGCCGACCCGGTCGCCGAGCGCGGTGTGCAGCGTGCGCAGCAGACGCGAGCCCTGTTCGTCGGAGGGGCGCAGGCGCCGTATCCGCCCCACGAGGGTGTCCGACTCGGCCCGGTCCGAGGGGTGCGGGACGCGGGCGCGCTGTGCGGACCTGTCCCGCAGCAGCCGTACGGCCGTCGGCACCAGGTCGGCCGGGATCCGCCCGGGCGCGGTGAGCGCGAGCTGGCCGAGTGCCGCGAGCCGCGGCGCCGGGGCGTACGGCGGCGCGCTATGCGCGGTCAGGAGGTCCGCGGCGGCCTCGGCGTGCCCCGGGTGCCGACGGGCGAACAGGCCGAGGGCGTCGGTGAGGGCGAGCAGGACGCAGTCGTCGCGCTCGGCGTGGAACCTGCGGCGCAGCAGCGCCAGGAGCCGTCCGGGCTCGTCCAGGAACCGCACCAGAGCCCCCGCCGCGGCCCGGCGCACTCCCGGGTCGGGGTCGTCGGTGAGGGGCACGAACAGTTCGGCGTCCGCGCACACGGCCGAGCGCGCCCGCGGGTTCCCGCCCGCGCTGTCCGTGCCGATGCTGACCAGCAGTTCGACTATCCCGCCCCGGTCCGGCACCGCCTCGCGCGCCGCGAGCGAGAACAGGAAGGGCACGCAGGCCGGCGTCGCGTCGTACACCTTCCCCTGGTGGTGCAGCGCGCCGTACAGGCCGTCGAGCGCGGTCTCCCGCTCGACGGCGTCCGCGGAGGCCAGTGCCCGCAGCCATCCGGGCACGTCCTCCGCGCTGCCGTACGCGTGCCGTAGCGAGGCCCAGTCGACCTTGTCGATCCCCGTGAACACGTTGTCCTCCCCCGGGCGAGTGCCACCTCATCGCGAGTCTGCACCACGGCACTGACAACGATGCGGAATCGTCTGCTGACTGTGTGCGATCCGTCGGCTGTCACCAGCCACGGGCACACCACCTGGGAGAGAGACGGGCTAGAGGCGGGGGAGGCTTCAGTTCCGGTCGGGCAGGGCCCGCTCCAGGATGGCGCCGAGGTCCGTCGCGGCGGGCAGGGTGCCGAACGCGTGGCCCCAGTCACCGCCCAGCCGGCTCGCGCAGAAGGCGTCCGCGACCGGATGCGGGGCGTGCCGGACCAGCAGTGAGGCCTGGAGGGCGAGGGCCATCCGCTCGACCAGACGCCGCGCGCCCACCTGGTCGGTCTCGGCCAACTGCGCCTTCAGCCCGGCCACGGTCGCGTCCAGCCGGGCGTCGGCGCCGCGCGCGAGGGCGAGTTCGGCGAACAGGGCCTCGGCGGTCTCCGGTTCCCGGCCGAGGGCGCGCAGCACGTCGAGCGCGTTGACGTTGCCCGAGCCCTCCCAGATCGACAGCAGGGGGGCCTCCCGGTAGTGCCGGGGCATGCCCGAGTCCTCGACGTACCCGTTGCCGCCCAGGCACTCCAGCGCCTCGGCGGTGAACGCCGGGCCCCGCTTGGTCACCCAGTACTTGCCGACCGCGGTGGCGATCCGCCGGAACGCCCGCTCCCCGGCGTCCCCGCGTACCGCCCGGTCGGCCGCGCCCGCCAGCCGCAGGGTCAGCGTCGTCGCCGCCTCCGACTCCAGCGCCAGGTCGGCCAGGACGTTGCGCATGAGCGGCTGGTCGAGGAGCCGGGCGCCGAACGCGCTGCGGTGGCGTGCGTGGTGCCCGGCCTCGACGAGCGTCTTGCGCATCAGCGTGGCCGAGGACATCACACAGTCCAGTCGGGTGCAGTTGACCATCTCGATGATGGTCTTCACGCCCCGCCCCTCGGGCCCCACCAGCCACGCCACGGTCCGGTCGAACTCCGGCTCGGAGGAGGCGTTGGACCGGTTGCCGAGCTTGTCCTTCAGCCGCTGGATGCGGAAGGTGTTGCGGCTGCCGTCCGGCAGCACGCGCGGCACCAGGAAGCAGGACAGGCCGCCCGGAGCCTGCGCGAGCACCAGGAAGACGTCGGACATCGGCGCGGACGTGAACCACTTGTGCCCGCGCAGCGTGTACACGCCCGGCTCGCCGGTGGGCGCGGCCTCGGTGGTGTTGGTGCGCACGTCCGAGCCGCCCTGCTTCTCGGTCATGCCCATCCCGGCGATCAGGCCCGGCTTCTCGGCCGGAACGCGCAGCCCCGGTTCGTACACGCGGCTGGTGAGCAGCGGTTCGTACACCTTGGCGAGATCCGGCTGGGCGCGCAGCGCGGGGACGGCGGCGTACGTCATGGACGTCGGGCAGCCGTGCCCGGCCTCGGTGTGCCCCCACACCAGCCCGCCCGCGGTACGGGCCACGTGCGCGCCGGGGCGCTCGTCCGCCCAGGGGGCGCCCGCCAGGCCCTCGGCGACCGCCGTGCGCATCAGGTGGTGCCAGCTGGGGTGGAAGTCGACCTCGTCGATCCGGTTGCCGTAGCGGTCGTGGGTGCGCAGCTCCGGTTCGTGCCGGTTGGCCTGCTCGCCCCACTCCTGCGCCTCCTCGCCGCCGGCCCGCAGACCAAGTCGGCGGATGTCCTCCTCGGCCCAGCCGGCGCCCTCCCGGCGCAGGCCCTCCAGCAGCGCCGGGTCGTCGGAGGCGTCGTACGGCGCCAGGGGCGGGGCCTGATTGGTGACGTCGTGCGTGGCGTGCTGCGGCTGAAGCTGCGACTGCGCGGGTATCGAGACCATACGGCTATGTTGCACTCATCCTGCGGTCGTAGCAATGATGCAACATGAAGGCGCACGTACAGTACGTGCCCATGCGCATGAACGTGTCTGCCGAGCCCGGGGAGGCCGGCCTGCGACCGCTGTCCGCGCGGTCCGTCGTGCTGAGCCTGCTCCTCGGCGCGCATCCGCCGGAGCTGCCGGTGAAGGACCTGGTCCGGCTGGTGGAGCCCTTCGGCGTCGGCGGCTCCACGCTGCGGGCCGCCCTGAGCCGGATGGTGGCTGCCGGGGACCTCAGGCGCACGGACGCCGTCTACGGGCTCAGCGACCGGCTGCTGGCCCGGCAGCGCCGCCAGGACGACGCGGTGCATCCGCGCACGCGCGCGTGGGACGGTGACTGGGAGATGCTGGTGATCACTGCGACGGGCCGCGGCCCCGCAGAACGCGCCGAGCTGCGCGCCCGGTTGGCCGCCCTGCGGCTGGCCGAACTCCGCGAGGGCGTCTGGCTGCGCCCGGCCAACCTCGGCCGGCCGCTGCCGGACGAACTCCGCCGCGTGGCACAGACGTACACGGCCCGCCCGGACGAGCCCTCGCAGGACCTGGTCGCCCGCCTGTGGCCGCTCGACGACTGGGCGGCCACCGCCCGTACCCTGCTCGCGCGAACAGCCGGTGCCCGCCACCCGGCCGACCGCCTCACCGCCTTCGCCGCGGCCGTACGCCACCTGCTCGCCGACCCCGTTCTGCCGCCGGAACTCCTGCCCGCCGACTGGCCGGGAGAGGCGCTGCGCACCGCGTACGCCGCGTACCAGCGGGAGTTGGCGTCCTCGGCGGGAGGGCGCGAGCACCTGGGCTGACGTCCCCGGCCGGACGGGCCGGTGGTCTCAGGCGGAGCGGTGGTCCTAGACGGACCGGTGGTACTGGTCCGGCACCCGGATCTCGCCGCCCAGGTCCCGTGCCGCATGCCGGGCCCAGGACGGGTTGCGCAGCAACTCCCGGCCCAGGAGCACGGCGTCGGCCTCGCCGTTGGCCACGATCTTCTGGGCGTGGCCGGCCTCGGTGATCAGGCCCACCGCGGCCACCGGCAGCGAGGTCTCGGCCTTCACGCGGGCGGCGAACGGGACCTGATACCCGGGACCGGTCGGGATGCGGACGTCGGAGACGTTGCCACCCGTGGACACGTCGAGCAGGTCGACTCCGTGGGCCCGCAGGTCGTGGGCGAAGCGGACCGTGTCGTCCGGGGTCCAGCCGCCCTCCTCCAGCCAGTCGGTCGCCGAGATACGGAAGAACAGCGGCTTGTCGTCGGGCCACACCGCCCGGACCGCGTCGACGACTTCGAGGGCGAACCGGGTGCGGTTCTCGTACGAGCCGCCGTAGGCGTCGGTGCGGTGGTTGGAGTGCGGGGAGAGGAACTCGTTGATCAGATAGCCGTGGGCGCCGTGGATCTCGGCGATCTCGAACCCTGCGGCGAGTGCCCGGCGCGCGGCCTCGGCGAACTGACTGACGATCTGCCGGATCTGATCGACCGTCAACTCGGTGGGCACGGGGTGGAGTTCGTCGAACGCTGCCGGGCTCGGTGCGAGCGGCTGCCAGCCGTGCGCCTCCGGCCCGACCGGCGCGCCGCCCTTCCATGGCCGCTCGGTCGAAGCCTTCCGGCCGCCGTGCGCGAGCTGGATCCCGGGCACCGTGCCGTGCGCCGCGAGGAAGTGGGTGATCCGGCGGAACGCCTCCGTCTGGGTGTCGTTCCACAACCCGAGGTCGTACGGCGAGATCCGGCCCTCCGGGGAGACCGCCGTGGCCTCCACGATGATCAGCCCGGTGCCGCCCGTGGCGCGCGCGGCGTAGTGCGTGAAGTGCCAGTCGTGCGGGACACCGGCCTGCGGGCCGACCGGCTCGGCCGAGTACTGGCACATCGGAGGCATCCACACCCGGTTCGGGATGGTCACCTCGCGCAGGGTGATGGGCTCGAAGAGAGCGCTCACGGCGGACTCCATTCGTCACGGGGCCGTAGGTCTGCTCGTACGATAGACCTCGTAGTACGAGAGATGTCAAACTACGACGGTTCTCGTACAATGCGGGGAGGTGATGAAGAATGCTGGGCGGACGAGGAAAGGGGAGTCGCCGTGACCGACGTGACAGGCGCCGCCGCGCCCGGCCGCACGCTTCCGCATCCGGAGCGGGCGGAGATCCGGCTGGAGGCCGTGCTGCACGCCCTCTCCGACCCGATGCGGCTGTCCATCGTGCGTGAACTCGCCGTCGACGGCGGTGAGTTGTCCTGCTCGGACTTCGTGCTGCCGGTGACGAAGTCCACCACCACGCACCACTTCCGGGTGCTGCGCGAGAGCGGGGTCATCCGGCAGGTCTACCGCGGCACCGCCAAGATGAACGGCCTGCGCCGGGACGATCTGGACGGCCTCTTCCCGGGCCTTCTCGCCAGCCTCCTCACCGCCGCCGACCGCCAGTCCGCCCGCCTCGGCGACGACGGGCAGCCCAGTGCGTGACGCGGTCCGGCCGGTCCGCTAGGCGGACCGCGCCGCCCCGAGAAGCGTGTCCCAGTCCGCGAGTTTGACCACGCCCCGCCCCAGCCGCGCGCCCAGCTCCGCCTCGGCCCGTTCGATCGCCTGCCAGCCCGTCCACGGAACCGGCTCGACGCCCGCCGCCCGCAGGGCCGCGACCGGGTCCTCCGGTACCTGCCGGGAGGCGAGCGCGGGTGCGTCCGCGAGCAGGGCGGTCGCCGTCTCCTTGCCGCAGGGCCGGTTGGTGCCGATGACGCCCGTCGGGCCGCGCTTGATCCACCCGGCGACGTACTCGCCCGGGGAGACGACGCCCTCGCGGACGACCCTTCCCTCCAGATGCGGCACGGTGCCGGTGGCCGGGTCGAACGGCAGCCCCTCCAGGGGCACTCCGCGATAGCCCACAGAGCGCAGTACCAACTGCGCCGGTACGTCCTCGTACCGGCCCGTGCCCGTGACGCCGCCCTGCTCGTCCGGAGCGGTCCGTTCGAACCGTACGGCGCCCACCCGGCCGTTGTCCTCGAGCACTTCCACGGGGCGCAGGAAGAACCGCAGATGGATGCGGCGGGGCGAGGCGGCGGCCGGCCGGTCCGCCCAGTCGCGCACGACGTCCACGTTGCGGCGCCGCACGGCGGGCAGCGCGGCGAGATCCGTGGTGTCCAGCGCCAACTCGGCCGGATCCACGGAGACTTCGGTGTCCGGCAGGCTGCCCAGCTCACGCAGCTCCTTGGTCGTGAAGCGGGCCTGCGAGGGGCCGCGCCGGCCCACCATGTGCACGTCGGTGACCCCGCTGGCCGCGAGCGTGTCCAGCGCGCCCTGCGGCATGTCCGTCGGGCGCAGCTCCGCGGCGCCCCGGGCCAGCATGCGCGTGACGTCCACCGCCACGTTGCCCACCCCTATGACCACCGCCGAGCGCACCCCGTTCAGGAAGCCGGTGTCCCGCGCGTCCGGATGCGCGCTGTACCAGGACACGAACTCCGTCGCCGACCAGCTGCCCGGCAGGTCCTCGCCGGGAATCCCGAGCCGGCGGTCGGTGGCGGCGCCCACGCAGTACACCACCGCGTGGTACATGCTCCGCAGCCGCTCCACGGGCAGTCCGCCGGGGCCGCCCACCAGGACGCCGCCCAGGAATCGCACCCGCTCGTGTTCCAGTACCGTGCGCAGGTTGCCCTGCAGGGACTTGATCTTCTCGTGGTCGGGGGCGACGCCGTACCGCACCAGGCCGTACGGGCACGGCAGCCGGTCCAGGACGTCGACGCGCACGTCCGGGTCCTGCTGGACGAGGCTCTGGGCGGTGTAGCACCCGCTCGGCCCGGAACCGACGACGGCGACACGCAGCACGGCGGTACTCCCTGCCCGGAGGAGGTGGTGTGCGGACGGCTCCAGCATGGCACCGCCGGGGCCGCAGCGGCAGAGGCCGGTGGGGTGATCGGGACGCGTGTCCCGTTCGTATGGAATGTGATCATGCGGTTACGTTGTGTGTGTGCTAGAGGCATCCTCTCTCAATCTTTCCGATCGGCATGCCGAGGACGGCGCGGTGTCCGTCTGGCCCGCGTGGGAGGTGCAGGAGCACGGCGGCGCGACGTCCTGGCTGTATGTCCGGCTGGCCTTCCCCGACGACGCCTGGGTCGACGCCCTGGCCGTGGTCAGCGAGGGGTGCGTGTCCATCGAGGACATCAAGGCGCAGCCCGCCCTGTCCCTCGCCGACCTGACCGCACTCGCCGACTGGATCGAGGAGCCGCTGTTCGAGGCGTGCGCTGCGGCGCAGAAGCCGTACGACGACGAGGGGTGCCCGCCCGCGCGGGGTGGTGAGGAGGGTGCCGTCCGCGTGGGACCACGGCGCGCCCGTCCTGCCTGGCCGCGGGGCATCGAGGGATGCCGGCTGGTCGCGGAGGAGTACCGCGCCGCGCAGGAGGGGGGTGGCGACCCGGTCCTCGCGGTGATGTGCGCGACCGGGCACAGCCGGCGCCGGTCCCTCGGGATGATCGCCCAGGCGCGCGACGCGGGCTTCCTGACGCCTCGTCATGCACGCTGCTGAGTAACGGGACTTCGACGACTCGGGGACGTGTCCCGGGTTCCGCCGACGATCAGGGAGCGCTCGGGCGGTCCTCCACCGGGCCCTCGGTCGCGAAGAACCGCGACAGGTCCTGTTCCGGCGCCCCGCTGCCCGGACCGCTCCCCGGTGGCATGCCCAGATCCCAGTCGAGCCGGTACCGCTTGAACAGTTCGGCGCGCAGTACCGGAACGGTCATCGGCGCCCCCGGTATCAGCGCCGAGTACACAGCTCCCATCAACAGCGCCCGCAGCATGGGGTAGTCGGCCGCGATGTCCTGGGAGCCGTACCGGGCGACGGTGTCGCTCAGCAGCTCGCCCAGCCGGCGCTGCTCCGGGCACTGCACGAAGCCCTCCGCCTGGAGCAGCCCGGCCATGTGCTGGCGCATCAGCACGGGACGGTCGTGGGCCAGGCCCAGGACGGCGTCGATGGCCCGCGCCATCCGCTCCCGGCCGTCCTCGGTGCGCGGCTCCCGCTCCAGCGCCTCCTCCAGCGTGCGGTGCATCAGCCGGTGCACGGCGGACTGCACCAAGTGGCGCTTGCCGGGGAAGTAGTACGACACCAGCCCCCGCGCCGAGCCCGCCCGGTCGGCGATGTCGCCCAGGGTCGTGGCCTCGAACCCCCGCTCGCCGACGAGTTCGACGGCGGCCTGCAACAGCCGCTCCCGGGAACGCCGCCGCAGCTCTTCATTGACCGAGGCGCTTCGCGGGGACATCCTGTAACTCCTGCGTTGACTGGCTGCCAGCCAACTATACTCAGCGCGGGGGCCGCTGCCCGTGGGCGCGCGGCCTGCTCATAGCTGCCGTCCGTCTGGGGCGACACGGGGGATCGTCTCAGGCGGACGGCCATGTGAAAGGCGCACATCCGCCCACTGCCGTCAGTCGACGAGGTCCAGCACCGGCAACAGCCCGTCCGGGCGCTGGGTGACCGGCAGATGGTCCACGAAGTGCACCCCGCAGCCGAGTGCGGCGGCCCCGCCGTCCGCCACCCTGTTGTCCCCGACCATCAGCACCTGCCGAGGGTCGGCGCCCAGCGCCTCGCACGCGACCGAGAACAGCCGCGGATCCGGCTTCTGCACACCGTGTTCGTACGACAGCACGTAGGCGTCCACGTACGTGTCGAGGCCGTGCTCGCGGAACACCGGGCGCAGGTCCCAGCCGATGTTGCTGACCACACCGACGCCGATCCCGCGCTCGCACAGCGTGCGCAGCACTTTTTCCGCGTCCGGGTACGGGCTCCAGGCGGCGGGGGACATGTGCCGGTCGTACAGCGTGTCGTGCAGGCTCGGGTCGGGCAGCGGTACCAGGCGGGACAGACCCGTGTAGGCGGCCCGGTGCCGCTCCATGCTCTGGTCCCGCACCGCCCACAGCCCGGCCAGCTCCGCCGGCACCTCGACCGGTTCCGCTCCGCCGGCCAGCGCGCCCGCCACCTCCAAAGCCCTGGCCTTCTCGGTCAGTTCGGGCTCGGGCAGGGTGTACCCGGTCTCGTCCAGCGCGCCACGCAGCCAGGACTCGGCCGACTCGATGCGGAACAGCGTTCCGGAGAAGTCGAACAGCACTCCACGCATCTCTGACATGCCGGGGACTCTACCGGGCCCCGCTGGCAGGCAGGTTCGCCGGCAGTGGCGGGCACGCGGGCGGGCCAACCCCTGGCGGCCATGGGCTCAGCAGCCCAGCGCCCGGAGCCCGGGGACGAACGCCACCAGGACCGGGAGGGCCGGCACCAGCGCGGCCACGGCCGTGAGCCGCAGCCGGTGCAGCGCCGGGAGCCGGTCGGGCGGTGTCAGCAACCGGTGCACGCGCTGCGGCACATGCGCCTGCGGGGTCGGGGACGGCCCGAACACCCCCCGCTCCTCGTTGAGTTCGAGCAGCGCCAGCGCCGTCGTCAGCCGGCCGAAGCGCCGCGAGGCCATGTCGTCGGCGGCCAGTTCGACCAGCCGGTGCATCTCGGCCCGGAACGCCGCGAACACCGGCACCTGCGGGAAGCCGTCCGCCAGCGCGTCCGAGCAGTGCAGCAGCCAGTCGTGCCGGGCCTGCGCGTGTCCCTGCTCGTGCGCGAGCAGCGCGTCCAGTTGACGCCCCTTCAGACGGCGCAGCGCGGCCGTGGTGATGACGAGCTGGGGCGCGGCACCGGGCAGCCACCAGGCGTCGGGCCGCTCGCCCTCCAGCACCACCAGCCGGCCGCTCACCTGGTCCTCGCCCGGCAACAGCGGGGCGCGCACAAGGAGTTCGGCTCGTCGCACCCGCCGTCGCCCCCGCGCCCGTACGACCTCGCGCACCAGCATCGCCAGGCTCCACAGCCCGCCGCAGGCGAGCGTCACCGCGGTCGCCGCCGCCCAAGGGCCCGCCGCGCCGAGGGCGTACGCGTCCACCACCGCGTGCGGAGCCGGGGCGAACACATGCCCGCGCACGGCCTGCCAGGCCGCCGCCGCGCTGAGCGTCATCGACAGCGCGCAGCACAGCAGAACGGCCGCCACCACGCATTGCCACGCCCACAGGGCGACGACCGGCTCTCGGTCCGGCCAGTCGGCCCGGGCGAGCCAACGCGGGGCGAGGACGGCGGTCAGGGCGCCGAGCAGCAACAGGGCCACGGGGACCATCATGGGCAGCACCCTATGAGGGCGATGCCATGAACGGGTACGGTCCATGGCGGTGAAGTGACGGAGACAACGCTCCCGCGTCCTGTCACTCGGCGCGGTCACATCGTCAGCAGCATCGCCACCATGCCGATTCCCATCGACAACCGGCACGCCCGCGCCAGTTCTGGCCGGTCCCCCCACCCTACGGCTCCCGCGCCGCCGGCTGTGGCGGCGGCGGGCACCAGGCGGGCGCCGGACCGCAGCACGTAGCCGGTGAAGTACAGCAGGAGCGCCCCGGTCAGCAGCGGCACCCCGGAACCGTCGTGCGCGTGGTGCGCGGATGCAGCGGAAGCGGGGGAGGCGGCCATGGTGAGCGACATGTAGACCATCGCCGACGCGCCCATCAGGTGGTGGAGATGGTGCCGGTCGCCGCGCACGACCCACAGAGCGTGCAGCGCCGCCATGCCGAACACGGCTGTGTACAGCGGCCAGGCCCAGCCCGGCGGGGTGAACGCCGTGGCGGGCACCGCCATCACGGCCATGCCGAAGCCCATGAGCGCCTCGCCGCCTGCCGACCGGCGCTGCTCCTCGACCCCGCTGCGCATCCGCACCAGGCAGTAGGCCCCGGTCGCCGCGCACAGCGCGACCAGCAGCCAGGCCGCCGACGTCGGTCCGTGCACGCGTACCTCCCCGGCTCGACGGTCGGTCGAGGGAAGCGATGCCCACGGCACGCGGCGCGCACGCGAGCGCAAGGATGTACACGGGGAGCACTCGACGGAGCGCGCCCGGTGAGGGCGGAGGCGGGCCTGAGCGGCAGCCCGGCTCAGCCCTCCTCGCCGGCCTTGTACACCCCGAACGCCGCTCCCTGCGCATCGCGCAGCACCGCGATACGCCGACCGCCCGGCATGGACGCGGGAGGAACGACGACGGAGCCGCCCGCCCCCACCGCGACCTCGGCCGCCGCGTCCACGTCGTCCACCGCGAAGTAGGGCATCCAGTGCGCCGGCACATCCTGCGGGAAGCGGTCGCCCATGTCGGCCATCCCGCCGAAGTCCTCGCCGTCGATGCCCCACTGCGTGTACCACTGCGAGGCGTTGACGCTCCAGCCGAAGACCGTGGTGTAGAAGTCCCGGGCCCGGTCGGTCTGCCGCGTCGCCAGCTCCACCCAGCCCAGCGTGCCCGGCGCGTTGAACAGCCCGGCGCCCGGGAAGGCGCGCGCCTGCCACAACTGGAAGGCCGCGCCCGTCGGGTCGAGGGCCACCGTGAAGCGGCCCACGTCGAAGACGTCCATCGGGCCGAGGATCACCGTGCCGCCGGCCTCCTCCACTTTCCGGGCCGCCGCGTCGGCGTCCGGCACCGCGAAGGACACGTTCCACGCCACCGGCTGGGACTCCTGGTACAGCGGGGTCAGTGCGGCGACGGCCGCGTCCCCGAGGTGCGCCATGGTGTAACCGCCCGCCTCCGGCCGTGGGTCCGTCTCCGGGCGCCAGCCGAACAGTTCGGCGTAGAACCGCTTGGCCCCCTCCAGATCAGTGGTCCCCAGCTCGGTCCAGCAGGGGCCGCCGGTCACCGGCTTGTCGAACTTCATGTCAGCTCCTTCCGAACCCGGCCGCCGCGCGCCCCAGGGGGGCGTCCCAGGGGGCGTCCCAGGGGTGATCTGATCTCCTTCACACGCTAGCCGCCGCCACTCACCGCGGCCATCGGGGAAGCAAACCAGCGGTCGGCACGGGCTGTTAACGCGAGTTCGAATCCTCCCGTCCCGACCGATCAGCGTCTCCATAGGAACGCGGCGACGCCGGTCACTGTGCTGGACAGGAACGCTACGAACCGCACGGGGATCCGATTGGAAGTGACGCGGAAGCCGCCGATGCGAAGTTCGAAGTAGGGCCTGATACGCGTCGTCTGTGGCATCTGTGTACCTCCCCGCCTGAGGGGCTGGTGATGCGGAGCCTGCGTATATCGATTCTGCGCCCTGATAGTCCACTACCCACTGTGCGACACAGCCCCGCCGCGGAGGAGAGTTCCTGCAACGGGGCTGCTCGACGTTCTAGGCCCGCAGACACACCCAGCGCTGGAGGACTGGGCCCCTGGGCGGGGCTTCTTCATTTCCACAGGTCATCAGAGACCTGGGCGGTAGCGGATGGGGTGATCTTGAGGTACCTCGACGACAACGATTTTGAGTCCGTCCGGGTCCTCGATCCACATCTCGATCAGGCCCCACGGCTCCCCCACCGGCGGCCGTACGATCGGCACGCCGTTGCCGCGCAGTTCGTCGTGGGCGGCGGCTACGTCCTCGACCTGCATCCACAGCCGTACGGCGGGCGAGGGCGGGGCCCCGGCGCGTCCCCGCCCCGAGACCTCCAGGAAGCCGCCGCCGAGGAAGTACACGGTCCCGCGCTCGGGACCTGTGCCGAACTCACGGTAGACGGACAGGCCCAGCTGCTCGCCGTAGAAGGCACGGGACCGTTCGGGGTCGGTGGGGGTGAGGAGGGTCCGGCTGCTGAGTACGTGCACCATGGCGGCGGAGCCTAGCGGCAGGGATACCCTCGACCCTGGCTCAGCCACGCCCGAGAATCGGAGACCGCCCCATGGAGACCGCCGCCGGACTCAGCTTCCGTGACGCCACCGACGCCGATGTCGACGCCCTGGTGGCCCTGGTCGAGTCGGCGTACCGAGGGGACGCCAGCCGGGCCGGGTGGACCACGGAGGCGGACATCCTGGAGGGGCAGCGTACCGACCCCGAGGGCGTGCTGGAGGTGATCAAGTCGCCGGACGGCAGGCTGCTGACCGTCGAGCGCGACGGCCGGATCGTCGCCTGCTGCCAGCTCGAACACCGCGGCGACCACGCCTACTTCGGCATGTTCGCGGTCAGCCCCACCCTTCAGGGCGCCGGGCTCGGCAAGACCGTGATCGCGGAGGCGGAGCGGCACGCCCGCGAGGCCTGGGGCGCCACCGAGATGCACATGACGGTGATCTCGGTCCGCGACGACCTGATCGCCTGGTACGAGCGCCGCGGCTACCGCCGTACGGGACGGATGACGCCGTTCCCGTACGGCGACGAGCGCTTCGGCATTCCGCGCCGCGCCGACCTGCGGTTCGAGCTGCTGGTCAAGCCGCTGGTGTGACGTTCATACGGGACACCGGGTGCCGGGTCACGCGGTGAAGCGGGCCGTGCGCTTGATCTCCGGGTAGTCGGTCGTCGCGCCGTCCAGCTGGAGGGCGCGGACCAGCCGCAGGTGGTCCTGCGTGTTGACCACCCAGCCGATGACCCGCAGGTCCGCCCGGCGAGCGTGCTCCACGATCTCCAGGGTCAGCCGGCGGATGTTGAGCACGAGGGTCGCGGCGCCCACCGCCCGCGCGCGCTCCACGACGTCCGTGCCGTAGCGGCTGGCGACCAGAGCGGTGCGCACTCCCGGCACCAGCTGGGCGATCTCGGCGATCGCCGCGTCGTGGAACGACAGCACCTCGACGCGTGAGACGAGGTCCCGCCGCCGCATGACCTCGGCCAGCGCCCGGGCTGCCGCCACGTCCTTGATCTCGGCCTGCAGCGGCGTCTTCACGGCGTCCAGCACCTCTTCGAACACCGGCACGCGCTCCCCGCGGCCCGCGTCCAGGGCGCGCAGCTCGGCCAGGGTCTTCTCGGCGATCGGGCCGGTGCCGTCGGTCGTGCGGTCCACCTCCGTGTCGTGCATGACGACCAGGGCGCCGTCCTTGCTCAGGTGCAGATCGAGTTCGATGACATCGAGGCCGGCCTGCTGCGCGGCGACGAAGGAACGGAGGGTGTTCTCGGGCTCGACACCCATGACCCCGCGGTGACCGATGGTAAGGAAGTTCAAGGTTCGACTCGCTTCCGTCGACGGCGGCTCGGCGACGCGCGGACCGGACGGACGTCGCCGTCCACGCGGCAAGCTCGCAGCCTAACCGCCGGGTCCGGCGATGAACCCGCACGTGCGCGGGCGATCGCGGCGCGCCGTCGGCGAAACCTGGCCTGAACCCGCTCTCGCATGTCACCCGCGCGTGGGCGCGTCCTCCGCGGGTTGACCGGCTCGAGTCTGGCTGGATCCGATCGGTGCCCGCTTCTGGGCACACAGGCCCGCCTCGCGCTCACTGAAAGCCCGCCTCGGCGGCGAAAGTGACCGCCGTCACGGTTTGGCGCAGGAAAAACAGCGGTGACCTAGGTTGCGGACAGAATAATTTCCCGGTCCCCCTCTTGCTGGCTGAAAGGAGCTATGCATACGGTGTCCTTACGCGAGGTTCTCCCGTGGAGGATGGGACATGACGGAAATTCTTGTGCAGGCGGCTACGGAGGGTCAGATTCCTTCGTCGACCAGGGTGGTGGAGCACCCGGCCTGGCCGGTGCTCAAGGATGCGGTGGAACAGATCCGGCCATGGCAGTCCACGGACGGGTCGATCGACTTCGACGCCGAGGGCGCTCCGGCCAAGGCCGACGCCGAGGCCGCCGTACGCCGTGTCGCGGACGCGGTCGAGCAGCTCTCCCCGCTGCTCCCGCACGACGTCGCCTACCACGAGGCTCTGGTGAAGGACCTGGGCCGCTGGGCCGAGGGCGGCTTCCCGGTGCCGGACTTCCTCGACTCGCTGCTGGCCTTCCAGCCCGCCGCGAACCGCGAGGACGGCCTGCAGCACCTGGTCGTCTTCCCGATGTACACGCAGAACGGCAACCTCGACCGCAATCTTGAGGCGGTCGTGCTGCGCATGGTCTGGCCGGAGTGGCTGGCCGAGCTGGAGCGCACCCGTTACGACAACCCGCTGTTCTGCGGCATCACCTTCGAGGACTTCACGGCCGGGTACGACACCAACTCCGCCGTCCTGTTCCCGGAGACCATCGCCGTGCGCGAGGCGCCGGAACGATTCTCCTGGGGTGGCATCTTCTGCGACCGCGAGGCCGCCCGCTTCCGCCGGGTGACCGACGCCGCCGTCGACATCCTGGGCCTTGAGCTGCCCGAGGACATCGCCGCGATGGTCCACGACCAGAAGCGCTGCGAAGAGGCCTTCGTTCTGTGGGACATGGTCCACGACCGCACCCACAGCCACGGCGACCTGCCGTTCGACCCGTTCATGATCAAGCAGCGCCAGCCGTTCTGGATGTACGGCCTGGAGGAGCTGCGCTGCGACCTCACCGCCTTCAAGGAGGCCGTGAAGCTTCAGGCGGACGGCGTCCCGCAGGCCCGTGACGTGCAGTACGCGGTGCTCTTCGACCGCATGTTCCGCTTCCCGCTCACCGGCGACCGCAACCGCAACTACGACGGCGTCGGCGGCCAGCTGCTCTTCGCCTACCTGCACAAGCACGATGTCATCCGCTGGACCGACAACAAGCTCTCCATCGACTGGGAGCGTGCCCCGCAGGTCACCAACCAGCTGTGCGCCGAGATCGAGAAGCTGTACCGGGACGGCATCGACCGCCCCAAGCTCGTGCACTGGTTCGCGGGCTACGAGCTCGTCTCCACCTACCTCGCTCCGCACCCCGGCTCCAAATGGGCCAAGGGCCCCGACGCCCTGGACCTGACCCAGCCGCCGCGCAAGCTCGTGGACGACGTGCTTCCGGACGAGTTTCCGCTGAGCATGTTCTTTGAGGCCCTGTCCAAGAAGCTGAAGAATGTGATCGCCTCCACCAAGGGCATCACGGCTGACAGCGCCGAGCGGCTCGCCGCGTGAGCGACCGCGTCCACAACACGGCTTCGAAGGGGAAAATCATGGGGAACGGGGCCACGGGCAACAATGGGCCTCTCAGCGGCGCGGTGATCGCGGTCGCCGGCGCGGGCGGACCCGCGGGGCGTGCTGCGCTCATCCGGCTCGCCGAGGCCGGTGCGACGGTCGTCGGCTCGGACAACAACCCCGAGCGTCTGGCGGAGGCCGTGGACGCGGCCCGCTACGCGCGCGGCGGTGCCACGGTCACGGGTGAGACGGTCGACCTGCTCGACCTCGGCTCGACCCGCGCCTGGGCCGAGCGTGTCGAGAAGGAGTACGGGCACGTCGACGGCGTGGTCCACCTCGTCGGCGGCTGGCGCGGCGGCGCGACCTTCGCCGAGACCGACCTCGCCGACTGGGACCTGCTGGAGAAGCTGCTCATCCGCACCGTCCAGCACACCTCCCTGGCGTTCTACGACGCCCTGGAGCGCAGCGACCGCGGTCGCTACCTGCTGATCAGCGCGGCCGGCGCCTCGAAGCCCACCGCGGGCAACGCGGCGTACTCCGCCGCCAAGGCCGCGGCCGAGGCCTGGACGCTCGCGATGGCGGACGGCTTCCGCAAGGCCGGGATCGCCGAGGGCGCTGAAGGCCCCCGCGCGGCGGCTGCCATCCTGGTGGTGAAGGCGCTGGTGCACGACGCGATGCGCGCCGAACGCCCCAACGCGAAGTTCGCGGGCTTCACGGACGTCAAGGACCTGGCCGAGGCCATCGAGGGCGTCTGGAGCAAGTCCGCCGCCGAAGTGAACGGAAACCGTCTGTGGCTGACCGAGAAGCCGTGAACCCTCCCAAGACCGACGCGCGTCGCCACCACGACCCGCAGGTCCGCGGTTTCGCCAGTGACAACTACGCCGGGGCACATCCGGAGGTGATGGCCGCCCTGGCCCTGGCCAACGGCGGCCATCAGGTGGCGTACGGCGAGGACGACTACACCGAGAACCTCCAGCGGATCATCCGCAGCCACTTCGGGGCCACCGCGGAGGCCTTCCCGGTCTTCAACGGCACCGGCGCGAACGTCGTCGCGCTCCAGGCGGTCACCGACCGCTGGGGCGCGGTGATCTGCGCCGAGAGCGCGCACATCAACGTCGACGAGGGCGGCGCTCCCGAGCGCATGGGCGGTCTGAAGCTGCTCACCGTGCCCACGCCCGACGGCAAGCTCACGCCCGAGCTGATCGACCGGCAGGCCTGGGGCTGGGAGGACGAGCACCGCGCCATGCCGCAGGTCGTCTCGATCACCCAGAGCACGGAGCTGGGCACGCTCTACACGCCGGACGAGATCCGGGCGATCGTCGAGCACGCCCACGCGCACGGCATGAAGGTGCACCTGGACGGCTCGCGGATATCCAACGCCGCCGCCTCCCTGAACGTGCCCATGCGGACGTTCACCAACGCGGTCGGCGTCGACATCCTCTCCCTGGGCGGGACGAAGAACGGCGCCCTGTTCGGTGAGGCGGTCGTCGTCCTCAACCCGGACGCCGTGGGGCGGATGAAGCATCTGCGGAAGCTGTCGATGCAGCTCGCCTCCAAGATGCGCTTCGTGTCGGTGCAGTTGGAGGCCCTGCTCGCCAGGGACCTGTGGCTGCGCAACGCCCGGCACGCCAACGAGATGGCCCAGCGGCTGGCCGAGGGTGTGCGGGCCGTGCACGGGGTGGAGATCCTCTACCCCGTGCAGGCCAACGGCGTCTTCGCCAAGCTCCCACACGACGTGAGCGAGCGGCTGCAGGAGCGGTTCCGGTTCTACTTCTGGGACGAGGCCGCCGGCGTGGTGCGCTGGATGTGCTCCTTCGACACCACGGAGGAGGACGTGGACGCGTTCGTGGCGGCGGTCAAGGAAGAGATGGCGCGCTGACCCCGGCTGATGCATAGATATGCGGTCACCTGAAAAGTCATTGACTGTCGGGTGATCGCATTCCTATGCTCTGCGGACATGGAGCCGATCCAGAAAACCGCAGACCTTTCGGCATACTTGGCTGCCGACGAGGTCATCGACCACCAGCATCCCGTCGTCCGGGAGACGGCCGCCCGCTTGGCCAAGGATGCCGCCGACTCGTATGGGTATGCGCGCGCCGCCTATGAATTCGTGCGCGACACCATCCCGCACTCCCAGGACTCCGGTGACCTCCGTGTCACCTGGCGGGCTTCGGACGTACTGAGCCTGGGCACCGGCATCTGCTACGCCAAGGCCCACGCCCTGGCCGCCCTGCTGCGAGCCGAGGACATCCCGACCGCCCTGTGCTACCAGCGCCTCACGAACGACGGCGACGGCGGCGGCCATGCCGTCCACGGACTGGTCGCCGTGCGCTTCAACGGAGCCTGGCACCGGCAGGACCCGCGCGGCAACAAGCCCGGCATCGACGCCCAGTTCTCCCTGGACGGCGAGCGGCTGGCGTGGATCCCCGACCCGGCGTCCGGTGAGCTGGACTACCCGGACCTGTACGCCGAGCCGCACCCGGCCGTCCTCGGCGCGCTCAAGGCGGCCCCGGACCGACCGCACCTGTCGAGGACGCTCCCCGACTCCCTCTGACGCTCAACTCGGGGCACCCCGCCTGGCCGTCGCTCCGTCGCACTCGCTAATCTTCCCGGCCATGAGCAACGGGGGAGCAGCGGAAGACGGGACCGCCCGGCAGGACGCCCGCGCGGAGGAAGCCGGTCAGAGCCGAGGAGGAGTCGAGCGCGGTGGCCGGCTCGCCTGGCTTCGGCGGCACCGGCTGCTCGCCTCGGCCGTGGGGCTGGCCCTGGTCGCCGGTGCCGTCGCGGTGCCGCTCACGCTCACCGGCGACGACTCCTGCAAGGAACTCCCCGCCACCACACGGGCGTTGGCACCGAACCCGGCGGCGGCCACCCGCGCCCTCGACCCCGGCGACGACATGTCCCGCCTCGACACGGCGCGCGCACTCCTGCCGACCGGCGAGCTGTGCGGCGACGGCGGCCGGGTGCTCGGTCAGGTGGTGGACGCCGCCACCCGGGCGACAGCCCCGGGCAGGCCGCACACCCTGGCGCAGGCGCGCGCGGTCTACCTCGTCGCCGTGGTGTACGACGAGGGCCATGTGCCGTCCGGCGCGGCGCCGGGCCTGGCCCGCATGTTCGCCGGGTACGTCGTCGACACCAATCGCTTCGTCGTGCCCGAGGACAATGCGAACACCCCGGCGGTCCCCGGCTCGTTGGCCGCCCCGGACTCGTCGGGGGAGTCCAGCTTCGGCCGATTCCTTGCCCCCGGCGACGCGCACCCGGACTTCGGCTTCACCTACTCCCGCACGTTGCAGCTCGAAACGGGGCTGCTCTTCCAGCACCTGGCCGAGGACCCCGAGGCGTTCGCGACCCTCTACGACGCGGAGCGGGCCTACTTCGCCTACTACCTGGAGCGGCTGACCCGTCAGGGCGGCGACCCGGACTTCCACGCCGACAAGAGGTGGAAAGAGGACAAGGCCACCATGGGGCCGGACGAAGACCTCGACGACATCGTCCGCCACATCGGCGCGCTCATGGGCGTCAGGGCGAACGGCGCCCGCGACGGCGGCATTTCCGACCTCGGCTCCTTCGACGCGACCGTTCGCAGCCACACCCGGGGCGCCTACCGGGCGGCGCCCCGGCAGCTGACCAGCCGCCCGCCCATGAGTGGCATCGCCGCCCGGCCGGTGAGCGGAGCGCTGCGCGGGGATCCGATGGACGGGCGCCGGCAGCTCTTCACCGTGCTGGACGCCTGGGCCGAGGCCCGCGGCGTTCCGGCCGAGCGGGTGGCGGCCCTGCGCCAGTGGCTCGACGACGCGTACGTGAAGGGCCTCCGGTACGGAGTGTTCTGACGGACCCGGTCAGCCGTTGAGCCGCAGCCCGGAGCAGCCGCGCCGCCGCACCTGGTCCTCGGCGAAGGCCTGCAGCAGCCGGCGCTTCTCCCGCCGCTCGGCGGCCGGGACGTTCTCGTTGTCCACGTCGACGGCGAAGTTGGCGGCCTCGCCGTCGCATCGGGCGCTCGCGGTCAGGCTGCGGAGCCCGCCGGATTGCGAGACCAGGCGGTTGCTCCAGTCGCCGTACCAGGCGGCGAACAACATGCTCTTCTCGTCCCCGGAGTTGGCGTCGCCGCTCGTGAGATCGCAACGCCCGGCCGGTGCGGCGTCGTTCATCAGCACCTCCACGCTCCACGCGGAGGCCTGGGGCAGTCCCGAGCGGGCCACCCAGCCGCAGGCGGTGCCGGCGGCGCTGGTGACCGGGACCGCCTGCGGTTCGTTCTCGGGGCCCGCCGGTGCGCTGTCGCCCGCCGGCACCGTCAGCGGCTGCGCGCCGCAACCGAGGTGGTCCGAGGCGGAGTTGACCAGCGGGACGACGGTTTCGTACGCGGCATGCGTGGTGCGCGCGGTGGCGTCGCCGAGGACGGTGTCCACCAGCAGCCTGCGCGGCCGGCCCTCGGCGTCCTTGCCCAGGTCCGGGCAGCGCAGCAGGAAATGGAGGTCGCCGAAACTGTCCTGGAACCCGGGCAGGCCCCGCGGTAGCGCCCGCAGCCTGGGGAATCCCTTCTCCGGGAAGTCGAACAGGAACTCGCTGTCCTGATCGTCCCGCCGGGTGTAGGCGGCCATCCGCACCACCAGCGTGTAGTCCCCGTGGCCCTCGAAGCGCAGGCTGCAGCCGTAGTCGCCGAGTTCGCGGTGGGACGTCGTCTCCGCCTTCGTGAAGTGGCCGCCGCCCTTTGCGAGTTGACGCACCGGACCGGAGGGCAGCACCCCGTCGCAGGCCGTGCGCACCAGCCACCAGTCCTTGACGTACGGAGCGGCGAACCAGCCGCCCAGAGCCAGGACGGCCAGCACCGCCACCGTCACCTTCATCCAGCGCCGCATCGCTCCGCCCCCGTAGCCGCACGCGTCCCCGGAGAGCCATGGGGCTCTACCGTTACGAACGCGAACCCTACCGGCCGGTGCGCGCCGACCGGTTGCGGGGTGCCGGGCCGCGGGGTGTCAGTGCGCCTCGGCCGCGCGCAGCTGCTCCACCGTCGGCGCCGTACCGCCCAGGTGGGAGGGCAGCCACCAGAAGTCCTCCGGGCCCTTGGGGAGACCGGGGTAGGCGCGCTGGGCCGCCTCCAGGAGCTCCTGGACGCGCTCGCGCAGCCGGCGGGTGATCGCGCCGGCGTACTGGTCGCGAGGGGCCTCGACCGGCTCGCCCACGCGGATGGTGATCGGCAGGTGGCTGCGCTTGAAGTTGCGCGGGTGCCCCTTGGTCCACAGCCGCTGCGTGCCCCACACCGCCATCGGGATGAGCGGCACGCCCGCCTCCTGGGCCAGGCGGGCCGCACCCGACTTGAAGCTCTTCAGGGTGAACGACTGCGAGATCGTGGCCTCCGGGAACACCCCGACGACCTCGCCGGAGCGCAGCGAGTCCAGCGCGTGGGCGTAGGCCGCCTCGCCCTGCTTGCGGTCCACCGGGATGTGCTTCATGCCGCGCATCAGCGGCCCGGACACCTTGTGCCGGAAGACGGACTCCTTCGCCATGAAGCGCACCAGACGCTTCTGCGGGAGGGCCGCCAGGCCGTCGAAGATGAAGTCCAGGTAGCTGATGTGATTGCTCACCAGGACGGCGCCGCCCGAGCGCGGGATGTTCTGCGACCCCTGGCAGTCGATCTTCAGGTCCCAGACCTTGAACATCGTCTTGGTGAAAGCGACGACGGGGCGGTAGACCAGCTCTGCCATGGGCGGGACGGACCCTTTCTGCTCTGCTCGGGAAAGGGGCTCCCGGCGGGAAAGTTACGCAGCCGTAGGTTTACGGCGTCTCGCAGATCGTGCCCGAAGAATGGACAGGTGGCCAGTCCTGGTGCCCCGCGGCGGCGAGATCCTCGTCACGTCGGCCTAAATTCCGCCAGTGATCTTTAGGCCGCCTTTACAGCGCGCGGAATCATTTCGGACTCGTGAATCCTTGTGATGAACCGGAGTGCTGTGATGAAACCGGAGCGCTGCACAGGGAGTAGCGCCGGACACGGAGCGGAGCGGGAGAGTGCGGGTGCGCGGGCACGACGACGACAGGCGGTTCGGGGCGGCCGAGCTGGGCGTTGAACTGGGCGAGCGGGCTACCCTCGTGCAGTTCTCCAGCGCGTTCTGCGCCCCCTGCCGGGCCACCCGGCGCACCCTCGGCGAGGTGGCCGGAATGGTCCCCGGCGTCGCGCACGTCGAGATCGACGCCGAGGCCCACCTCGACCTCGTACGCGAGCTGGAGATCCTGAAGACGCCCACCGTGCTGGTCCTCGACGCGGTCGGCCGGGTGGTGCGCCGCGCCACCGGACAGCCGCGCAAGGCCGATGTCATCGCGGCGCTGGGGGAGGCGGTGTGAGGGAGTCTCAGGAGGCCGTGAGGTATCTCCCGGTCCCCTGAGCGACCTTGACTGCACCCGCCATCTTTCGCCAGCCTGACCCAATGCCGATCGAACTCCTTCTCTTCGGGCGGGTCCACGTCGACCTGGTCCGCACCGCGAGCGCGCGGTGTCCGGGGTGCTGACCCCCACCGACCCCGCTCACCACCCCTTGCAGAAGGACACCCCCGTGACGGCCACGCCCGCCCTCGGCGCCTACCAGCTCGCCTCGCCCGACCTCTTGCGCTCCGCCTTCCGCCGGCACGCCGCCGGGGTCGCGGTGATCACCGCCCGCGGCGACCGGGGTCCGGTCGGCTTCACAGCCACCTCCCTGACCTCGGTCTCCGTCGAGCCCCCACTCCTCTCCTTCGGCATCAGCACGAGCGCCTCCAGCTGGCCCGCGATCGCCGAGGCGGAGCACGTCGGCGTCCACATACTCGGCGAGCACCAGAGCGAGCTGGCCGCCACCTTCGCCCGCAGCGGCGCCGACCGCTTCGGCGCGCCCACCGCCTGGCACGAGGGCCCGGAAGGCGTACCCGTCCTGGACGACGTACTGGCCTGGCTGGTCTGCCGGATCGTCGGCCGCGTCCCGGCCGGTGACCACCGGATCGTGCTGGCCGAACTGGTCCTCGGCGACCCGACGGGCGCCGGCCGCCCCCTCCTCTATCACCAGGGCCGCTTCAACAGCCTGCGGGATTGATCACGCCCGCCCGCCTCTGCGAAGCCGTCGAGTTCCGGTTACGCTGCGTTGCGAAGGTCACAGTTCAAAGCGCTTGCTTAGCGGGCATGAACTGGGTGTACTGACGAGTAATATTTCGGTCGGAGCGCGCGGACGCCCCAGATCGGGATCGGCCGCTTCAGGCGCCTATGCTGCCTGCAAGAGGCAGCCAGGAAATGACGATGCAGTAGGAGAGCCGGCGTGAGCTTGAGGATCGTTGTCACTGTGAAGTACGTGCCCGACGCCACTGGCGATCGGCACTTCGCCGATGACCTGACCGTCGACCGTGACGACGTGGACGGTCTGCTCTCCGAGCTGGATGAGTACGCGGTCGAGCAGGCGCTGCAGATCGCCGAGAACTCGGACGACGACGTCGAGGTCACCGTCCTGACGGTCGGCCCGGAGGACGCGAAGGACGCGCTGCGCAAGGCGCTGTCCATGGGTGCCGACAAGGCCATTCACGTCGAGGACGACGACCTGCACGGCACGGACGTCATCGGCACCTCGCTGGTGCTGGCCAAGGCCATCGAGAAGGCCGGTTTCGACCTGGTCGTCTCCGGCATGGCCTCCACCGACGGCACCGCCGGTGTGGTCCCCGCGCTGGTCGCCGAGCGTCTCGGTGTCCCGCAGGTCACCCTGCTGTCCGAGGTCTCCGTCGAGGACGGCACGGTCAAGGGCCGCCGCGACGGCGACGCCGCGAGCGAGCAGCTCGAGGCGCAGCTCCCCGCCGTGGTCTCCGTGACCGACCAGTCGGGCGAGGCCCGTTACCCGTCCTTCAAGGGCATCATGGCGGCCAAGAAGAAGCCGGTGGAGTCCTGGGACCTGGAGGACCTGGAGATCGACGCCGAAGAGGTCGGTCTGGACGGCGCGCTCACCAAGGTCGAGGACGCGGCCCCGCGTCCGGCCCGCACGGCCGGCACCATCGTCAAGGACGAGGGCGAGGGCGGCAAGCAGCTCGCTGAGTTCCTCGCGAGCCAGAAGTTCATCTAAGGGCTCGCCCCCGCTGACCGCCCCTCAACTTCGTTACGCAGGAGAGCAATCCCATGGCTGAAGTCCTCGTCTACGTCGACCACGTGGACGGTGCCGTCCGCAAGCCCACCCTGGAGCTGCTGACCCTGGCCCGCCGCCTCGGCGAGCCGGTCGCCGTCGCGCTGGGCAACGGCGCCGCCGACACCGCCGCGACCCTCGCCGAGCACGGCGCGGTCAAGGTCCTCACCCACGAGGCGTCCGAGTACGCCGACTACCTGGTCGTCCCGAAGGTCGACGCCCTCCAGGCCGCCGTCGAGGCCGTCTCCCCGGCCGCCGTGCTGGTCCCGTCCTCCGCCGAGGGCAAGGAGATCGCCGCCCGTCTGGCGCTGCGCATCGGCTCGGGCATCATCACCGACGCCGTCGACCTCGAGGCCGGCGACGAGGGCCCGGTGGCCACCCAGTCGGTGTTCGCCGCGTCCTTCACCACCAAGTCCCGTGTCATCAAGGGCACCCCGGTCATCACGGTCAAGCCGAACTCGGCCGCCGTCGAGGCCGCCCCGGCCGCCGGTGCGGTCGAGGCCCTCGCCGTGACCTTCTCCGACAAGGCGACCGGCACCAAGGTCACCGCCCGCACGCCGCGTGAGTCGACCGGCCGCCCGGAGCTGACCGAGGCCGCGATCGTGGTCTCCGGTGGCCGTGGCGTCAACGGTGCCGAGAACTTCGCGATCATCGAGGCCCTCGCCGACTCCCTCGGTGCGGCCGTCGGCGCCTCGCGTGCCGCGGTGGACGCGGGCTGGTACCCGCACACCAACCAGGTCGGCCAGACCGGTAAGTCGGTCTCGCCGCAGCTGTACATCGCCAACGGCATCTCCGGCGCCATCCAGCACCGCGCCGGTATGCAGACCTCGAAGACCATCGTGGCCGTCAACAAGGACGCCGAGGCCCCGATCTTCGAGCTGGTCGACTACGGCATCGTCGGCGACCTGTTCGACGTCGTCCCGCAGCTGACCGAGGAGATCAACGCCCGCAAGGGCTGACCCCCTCCGCGCCCCTCCATGGCGTACGAGGCCCCCGTGACCGACGCGGTCACGGGGGCCTCGGTGCATTCTGATGGCATCCCGGTGGGTGTTGACCTGCGGGAACCACCCCGGATAACTTCATTCTACGGATTGTTGATTCCGCACAGTGGAAAATTGGAGGGTGTGGGATGGGTCAGCAGGAGAAGGTGGCGACAAGCCTCGCGGGCGCCGTGAGTGAGGAGATCAGTGCCTCCCTCGCGCCGGTCGACGCGGAACTGGAGCGCCGCTACCCCGGCGACCCCGGCACCAGGCAGCCCGTCCACACCGTGTACGTACCCGGGGACGTCTTCGCCGCCGACACCATCCGCTCCTGGGGCGACCAGGCCCTCGCGTCCCTCGACGAACACGCCCCGGACGCCGCCTCCTTCGCGGCCGTCCTCGGCCTGTCCGACGACCTCGCCGAGCCCGTGTACTCCCGGGTGCGCGCCAAGCTGGAGCGCGAGCCGATCGAAGACCTGCGCGTCGACTTCGAGGACGGCTACGGTCCCCGTCCCGACGCCGAGGAGGACGCGGCGGCGGCCCGCGCGGCCCGCCTGATCGCCGAGGCCTACGCGAACGGCACGGCGGCCCCGTACATGGGCATCCGCATGAAGTGCATGGAGGCCGCGGTCCGCGACCGGGGCATCCGCACCCTGGACGTCTTCCTCACCGGCCTGATGGACGCCGGCGGCCTGCCCGAGGGGCTGGTGCTGACCCTGCCGAAGGTGACGTACCCCGAGCAGGTGAGCGCCTTCGTGCGGCTCCTGGAGGCCTTCGAGAAGGCCCACGGGCTCGACGCCGGCCGGCTCGGCTTCGAGATCCAGATCGAGACCAGCCAGTCGATCCTCGCCACCGACGGCACCGCCGCCGTCGCCCGGATGATCCAGGCCGCCGAGGGCCGCGCCACCGGGCTGCACTACGGCACCTTCGACTACAGCGCCTGCCTCGGCGTCTCCGCCGCCTACCAGGCCAGCGACCACCCCGCCGCCGACCACGCCAAGGCGGTCATGCAGGTCGCCGCCGCGGGCACAGGCGTCCGCGTCTCGGACGGCTCCACCAACGTCCTGCCCGTCGGCCCGACCGAGAAGGTCCACGCCGCCTGGCGGCTGCACTACGGCCTCACCCGCCGCGCCCTGGCCCGCGCCTACTACCAGGGCTGGGACATGCACCCGGGCCACATCCCGACCCGCTACGCCGCCGTATTCGCCTTCTACCGCGAGGGCTTCGAGCAGGCCGCGGGCCGCCTCGCCCGCTACGCCAACCGCGCGGGCGGCGACGTCATGGACGAGCCCGCCACCGCCAAGGCGCTCAGCGGCTACCTGCTGCGCGGCCTGGACTGCGGCGCCCTCGACATCGCCGAGGTCGCCCGGCTGTCCGGCCTGACCCGCGCCGGCCTGGAGGGCTTCGCGGCACCCCGGCGCGGCGACCTGACGGCCTCGGCGAAGTAGCGGCGTCCGACGACGGGACGAGCCGCCCCCGGTGCCCGCAGAGGAGGGCGCCGGGGGCGGCTGCGCGTCCGGGCAGCGGCCACTGCGGTGGCGTCCGGTCCCGGCCGGGGCCGCAGGCGGCTGACCGGATGAACCTCCGGGCGACATCGCTCCCGCGACCCCGCGCTCGACGGTACGACGCGATCAGGCGCTGATCATGGGGCACATTCCCCCCACAGAAGGGCTGACATCCCCGATGCGCCGTTCCCTGCTCGTCGCCTGTACCGCGGCGACCGCTCTTCTCGCCCCCCTTCCCCTGGCCATGGCCACACCGCCCGCAGGCGGCGGCTCGGACGAGCCCTGGGTGGTGCGCACCGCCGTACTGCGCGCCGACGCCAAGGAGTTCGCGTCCCTGTGCCGTACGCAAAAGGAAGGCGTGCCGGAGCACCGTACGTTCCGGCTCTTCCCCCGCACCCGAGGCATCACCGCGATGCGGGACTACTACCACAAGGACGCGGACGGCACCGTCTACTGGGACGGGCACGACCCGAAGCAGCCCGAGGACACGGTGTCCTTGTCCATCATCGGAGCCTGTACGCGCGGCGGCGGCCACGTCACCCTCGACGGCGTCATCGAGGTCGGCACCAAGGACTACGTGTTCACCCCTCTGCCCAAGCGTCCGGGCGAGTACCGCCTGCAGGAGATCGACACGCTGAAGCTGCCGCCGAGTGGAGAGCCCGGCGACACCGTGACCCTGCCCGATCGAGCCGGCCGTCCCGGGCACGCGGAGAAGACGGCCAGGGCCGACAACAACAACCCGGTCGCGATCGACGTCCTCGTCCCCTACACCCCCGCGGCCGTCACCGAGCTCGGCGGGGTGCCGGAGGTGCAGGCCCGGATCCGCTACGGAGTGAGCCAGCTCAACAAGGCTTTCGCCACCAGCCATGTGCCGGCCAGCGTGCACGTCGTCCACTCGTACCAGACGTCGCCGTCCGGCGTCGCCAACGAGGACGCCGGCACCGTGCTCGACAAGCTCAACAAGAGAGCGGACCTGACGCTCGGCGCCCCGGCCCACGCGTTCCGGGATGACTACGGCGCCGACCTGGTGGCCCTGCTCGCCTCCATCCCCGCCGAGAACAGCTCCGGCTCGGCTGATCTGCCGATTCCCGTGACCTCGGGGACCAGCGAGAGCGCCTACTCGGTCACGAGCGTCCTGTCGGTGAAGGACTGGGACAACCTGGGCCACGAGATCGGCCACAACCTGGGCATGCGGCACGACCGGAAGACCGTGATGAACAACGGGGAGACGCCGCCGGGCCCGAACGACACCAACTTCGGCTGGATCACGTCCGACAACAAGTTCCACACGCTGATGGCCTACAACACGCCCTGCCTGCCCAGCTGCAAGGTCATCAACCAGTACTCCAACACCGTCAATACGACGACCGACGGCAAGGCCCTCGGTGACGCGAAGAACAACAATGCCGGCATCGCCCAGCTGGCCACCCCGCTCGTGTCCGCCTACCGCGCCACGAAGGCGACCAACCGGCACACCCTGACGATGTCCGTCTCCCCGGCAGGCGGCGGCACCATCACGGTCAGCGAGTTCGGCCCCTACGACCCCGGCACGCAGGTGACCCTGACCGCCCACCCGGCGGCCGGCTACGTGTTCGCGGGCTGGGAGGTCGACGGCGTGAAGCAGACCGACGCCACGGCCGAGTACCAGATCACCATGGACAAGAACCGCAGCGTCGTCGCGCTCTTCACCAAGACTCCTTGAGCTCACGCCCCGGGCCGGGGCGCCGACGCCTGCCCCCGGCGCCGGGCGGGGTATGCGGCCGGCCGTGTGCGTACGGCTCCAGCCCCGACTCCGTCACCCACGCGTGCTCCGCGAAGAGCCGGGTGCCCCGAGCGCACAGCCCGGCATCAGCGCGGGCCCGCGCGCAGAACTCCTCGGGAGTCACACCGAACAGCTTCCTCAACGGAGCCGATTTCATGAGGAGTTCGGACAGCAATGCGTGCTGGCCGGGATGCGGGCGCGGCACGCCGGCGCCGTTGTGCAGCACCCCGTGCCGGTTGACGTACGCGTACGCGCCGGGGAGCGCCGAGCCGTCCGGCAGCCCGATCCGCACGTCCGGCGCGGGCAGCCAGGCCCGCCAGAAGTTCACCTCGCTGGCGTCGATCACGGCCAGTTGCCGCGCGTCCAGCCAGATGAGGAACAACTCCCCTAATGAACGCGGGGACTTGACCGGCGAGGCCGAGACATAGCCCATGCGGCTGACGTGCGCGGAGACGCCCACGTCGATCCCGGTCACCCGCGCCTGCACCATGGGAATGGGGGAGTCGATCCCGAACTCGTCCAGCTTGTGCCGCAGTTGGCCGGGGCAGGCGTTGGAGCCGACGGCGAGGACCGGCACCCGGTCGTCGTACACCAGCCGCTCCAGCGGCAGCATCCGGTCGCCGTGCAGCAGGCCGGAGCCGGCGGGCCAGGCGCCCGGGTAGCTCAGCGGATGGTCGCGGGGTGCCTCGGCGAGGCCGAGTTCCTCCAGGGTGCGGCCGGCGTCGTCGGTCACGGGCGGCTCAGTCCGCGGGCGGCAGCTCGCCCGAGCCGCGGGTGACGAGCCGGGTCGGCAGCTCGATGCGCTCCGGCGCGACGAGGGTGCCGTCCAGCTGGCGGAAGAGCCGCTCGGCGGCGGTACGGCCGAGGGCTGCCGCGTCCTGGGCGACCACCGTCACGCCCGGCTGGAGCAGGTCGGCCAGCTCGATGTCGTCGAAGCCGACGAGGGCGACCCGGCGGGCCTGCTCGGCGAGCACCCGGATCACGGTGACCGTGACCCGGTTGTTGCCCGTGAAGACCGCGGTGACGGGGTCCGGGCCGGAGAGCATCTCCTCGGCCGCGCGGCGCACCCGCTCCGGATTCGTCGCCCCGAGGGACATCCAGCGCTCCTCGACCGCTATACCGGCGTCCTCCATGGCGGCCCGGTAGCCGCGCAGCCGTTCGGACGCGGTGTGGATGCGGGGCATGTCGCCGATGAAGCCGATCCGGCGGTGGCCGTGCGCGATCAGGTGGGCGACGCCGTCGCGGGCGCCGCCGTAGTTGTCGGACAGGACGACATCGGCGTCGATCTTCCCGGCCGGGCGGTCCACGAACACGGTCGCCACGCCCGCCCTGATCTCCGGCTCCAGATAGCGGTGGTCGTCCCCGGCCGGGATCACCACCAGCCCGTCCACGCGCCGCGCGCACAGGGCCAGCGATAGCTCCTGCTCGCGCTCCGGGTCCTCGGCGCTGGAGCCGTTGATCAGCAGGGCGCCGTGGGCGCGGGCCACCTCCTCGACGGCGCGGCTGAGGGGGCCGTAGAACGGGTCGGCGAGGTCCTCGAGGACCAGCCCGATGCTCGCCGTACGGCCCTTGCGCAGCACCCGTGCGCTGTCGTTGCGGCGGAAGCCGAGGGCGTCGATCGCCTCCTGCACCCGGCGCTCGGTGTCCGGGGTGACCCCGGCCTCGCCGTTCACCACGCGGGACACCGTCTTCAGGCCCACCCCGGCCCGGGCGGCCACGTCCTTCATGGTCGGACGGTTGCCGTAGCGGCTTCCGGGGAGGCGGTCTGCGCGGCGGGTGGTCTCGGGCACGAGCGGTGTCCTGTCCTGTCGTCCGTGGTGTCGGCCGGAATCGACCCGGGTGGTGCGTCGATCCTGGGCTTGTATGAGGATGTGGCGTCGAGCATAGGGCCTGGACAACGTTGTCAGATGCGGGAGACACTGTCCACCGCTGTCTCGGTCCCGCGCCCCCACCGCGACCGGCCTGCGGCGTTCTCTTGTTTCGCGCGTACTCACGGTTCAACGGGGAGATCTGACTCTGATGCACACCGACCTCGTGGCGGCCCTGGACATCGGCGGCACCAAGATCGCCGGCGCTCTGGTGGACGTCCACGGACGGATCCAGGCGCGGGCGCAGCGCCCGACGCCCGCGCGGCAGGACGGCGAAACGGTCATGCTGGCCGTCGAGGAGGTGCTCGGCGAACTCGCCGGGTCGCACCTGTGGGGACACGCCGGCTGCGTCGGGATCGGCAGCGCGGGCCCGGTGGACGCCTCGGCGGGCACCGTGAGCCCGGTCAACGTGCCGGGCTGGCGCGACTTCCCACTGGTCGAGCGGGTGCGCGCGGCCACCGGAGGGCTGCCGGTCTCGCTGATCGGCGACGGGGTGGCGATCACCGCCGCCGAGCACTGGCAGGGCGCCGCCCGCGGGCACGACAACGCGCTGTGCATGGTGGTCTCCACCGGCGTCGGCGGCGGCCTGGTCCTGAACGGGCGGCTGCACCCCGGCCCGACGGGCAACGCCGGGCACATCGGCCACATCAGCGTCGACCTCGACGGCGACCCGTGCCCCTGCGGCTCGCGCGGCTGCGTCGAGCGCATCGCCAGCGGCCCCAACATCGCCCGCCGGGCCCTGGAACAGGGCTGGCGGCCCGGTCCCGACGGCGACACCTCGGCCGCCGCGGTGGCCGCCGCCGCGCGCGCGGGCGATCCGGTCGCCGTGGCCTCCTTCGAGCGGGCCGCCCAGGCGCTGGCCGCCGGGATCGCGGCCACCGCGACCCTGGTCGAGATCGACATCGCGGTGATCGGCGGGGGCGTCGGCAAGGCCGGCGACATCCTCTTCACGCCGCTGCGCAAGACCCTCGCCGAGTACGCGACTCTGTCCTTCGTCCAGCGGCTGACGGTCGTGCCCGCGCAGACGGGCACGGACGCGGGCCTGGTGGGCGCGGCTGCGGCGGCCTTGCGCGCCGCTGCCCCAACATCCGTGTGAAAAGCGGCGGTTGACGCTCCATTCGGCGGTTGGCGTTCCGTTGGTCGGCGGTTGGAGCCGTTGGTCGGCGGTTGGAGCCGTCCCGGACGATCCCTCATGTGCGGCGAACGCTGCACATTGAGGGAGGGAACGGAACATGAACGCAGGCAGCATCGTGCGCCGGGCGGCCGTCGGGGCCGGCACGCTGGCCGGAGTCGCCACGCTGGTGCTGGGCGGCAGCGGGGTCGCCTCCGCCGAGACCGCGCGGTACACGGTCTGGAGCAACGGCTGCTCGGGCACCCTGATGACCCAGTACGTCTCGGGCGGCGGGGGCTGGCAGGTCCGGAACTACGTGAACAACAGCGGTGGCGGCACCACCTGTTCGGGCTGGATCGACTGGGCCTCGCAGGGTGACACCAACCACTTCGACGGTCTGCAGAACCGGATCTGGGTCGACCCGTGGAACACCCAGGAGTCCACCTACATCCCGGACAACGACCCGGCACTGGCCCGCGTCTGTGTGCAGGCCAACGGCGACAACACCGCGCGCTGCACCGCGTGGTGGTAGGCCACTGACGGCCACCGCGTGATCGTCGAGGGTGGTGAACCCCCGACGATCACGCGGTGACGTCGGTCAGGGCCCGCCGCTCAGCACGTGAGCTTCGCGTCAGCCCAGTCCGCGTGGTCGTAGTCGATGCCGTCGCCGCCGTCGGTGACGACGAGCCGGACGACCTGAGCTCCGGTCACGTCGGCCGACACGGCCTGGGCGGGCGTCGCGTGTGTGAGCACGCCGGACGAGGCGGCCGTCCTGCCGTCCGCCTGGATCTCGAAGGCGACGGAACCCCGGATGCCGGTCTCGTCGTCGAGGCCCACCCGGGCGGTGACCGTCGAGCACTTGCCGGCGGTGTAGAACTCGACGGCGCTCTCGGCATGGACGCCGAGCCCCTTGGTGTACCGGGCTCCGCCGAGGGTGATCGGATGCCCGTCGCCCGCGGCGCTCTCGCCGTTGCTGGTGTCACGCTCCACAGGCCCCCAGCCGTTGCTCGCCGACAGCCAGGGCAGGTCGCTCAGGTACGACGTCCCGGCGGGCGGCGACACCACGACGGACGCGGTCAGCGGCAGGGCGGCGGTGACGCGTTCGCCGGAGGGCGAGCGGTAACTCGCCTGGACCGTAAGGTCGTAGGAGCCGGGCGGAGTGCCCGCTGGAGCGGTCACGCGCCAGCCGGTGCGCAGGGTCGCGCCGGTCGCCAGGGCAGCGGCGGTGGTCGTCGAGGAGGCCTGCACGCTCCACCCGTCGGGGCCGGTCAGGGACACGGACACCCGGCGTGCGGTGGTGCGGCCGAGGTCGGTGGCCGTGGTGGTCAGCGTGGCCGGGGTGCCGGCCTCCACCAACGGGCGGCCGTCCAGACCGAGTTCGGCGGCAGGCGGGTGGCTGGCCCAGTGCGGGTCGGCCGAGGCGCGCAGCAGGACCGTGCCATGGGCGGGGACGGTCGCCGCGAGGGTGCCCGCGGTGTTGTATGTACGGTGCTGCCACAGGTCGCGCAGGGTGTACCCGGCGGCGTCGGGCAGGCCGACCGCGCCGGCGGTCGTGGCGATGCGCTGCGCGGTGCCGGACTCGTTGAACAGGGCGACCGCGCGACTGCCGTCCTTCATCTCCTTGGCGATCACCCAGCGTCCGCCCTCGTCGGAGACCACCGTGCCCTGCTTGCCGAGCGGGTCCTGGTCGACGCCGATGACCTCCTTGTTGCCGAGGATGCCGAAGGTCGCCTGGGACGCCTTGCGCAGGTCGGTGCCGATGAGCAGTGGTGCGGCCATGACCGACCAGAGGGAGAAGTGGGAGCGGTACTCGGTGTCCGTCATGCCACCGTTGCCGACCTCCAGCATGTCGGGGTCGTTCCAGTGGCCGGGGCCGGCGTACGGCGCGAGCGGGAGGTTCTGCTTCGTGATCGACAGCATCGACGACCAGTTGTCGCTGATGTCCCCGGTGGTGCGCCACAGATGGCCGACTTCCGACGCCCACTCCCAGGGCTTGTTCTCGCCCCATTCGCAGATGCTGTAGACGATCGGGCGGCCTGTTGCCTGAGATGCGGCCTTGAGCGCGTCACGCATGGTCTTGTAGCGCAACTGGGCGTCCACGCCCAGGTTGTTGCAGTTGTCGTACTTGAGGTAGTCCACGCCCCAGTCGGCGAACTGCCGTGCGTCGCTGTACTCGTGGCCCAGGGCGCCGGGAAAGCCCGCGTTGTTGCAGGTCTTGAAGCCGGCGCTGGTGTAGATGCCGAGCTTGAGGCCCTTGGCGTGGACGTAGTCCGCAACGGCCTTGATCCCGCCGGGGAAACGGACCGGGTCGGGTACGAGCTTCCCGTCGGCATCCCGGTTCGGCAGGGCCCAGCAGTCGTCGAGGTTGACGTACTGATAGCCCGCGTCCTTCAGGCCCTTGGACACGAAGAGGTCGGCGATGCCCTTGACCATGGCTTCGTTGAAGTCGGCCCGGCAGTGCGTGGAGTTCCAGTTGTTGAAGCCCATCGGCGGGGTGAGGGCGAGGCCGTCGGCCAGGGACGGGGCGACGGGACCGTGCGCGGGGGCCGCGACGGCGGGCGCGGCGAGGCCCGCCGCGCACAGCAGTGCGGCGGCGAGCGTGCCGATCACTCCTCGGCGGGTTGTGGTGGTGGTGCGGGTGTGAGGGTGACGCATCGTTGACGTTCCTCCGACTCGCGAGAGGTGAGAAGACGGCAGGGCCGCGCGGACGGCGGGCCCACGGGGGGTGCAAGGTACGCGTCATCGGTGCGCGGTTACGTTAGAACATGTCCGTCTCTGTTGGAAGAGGTGCGTTGTTGGGAAACGTGGTGATCCGCGTGACCCCCGGCCGGTTCCGCAGTTGATCAGCACATGAAGAAGCGCAGCATCCTCGCCATCGCCACCCTTGCCACCGGCTTCGTCGTGGCCGCCGTCACCCCGTCCCACGCGGCCGACCAGATCCCCCTCGGCGACCTCAACGTCTCGGACACGGTCGGCCAGGTCGACCACCTCGTCAACCAGGACAGCCTGTCCGTGGACCACGACGCCCTCGGCGGGGAGTAGGGCCCCGGGCCCGGAGCGGTACGCGCCGAGTGCCGGTGCCCCGCCGCACCGGGGCACCGGCACTCCCGTGTGCGCACCCTCAACGGGATGTGGTTTCCGTGGCAGGGTGGAGCGGGCAAGCCACAGGGGGCCAATAGAAGAGGGGGAGTCCGTGACCGTCGTCTGGATCAACGGCGCGTTCGGTGCGGGGAAGACCACGACCGCACGGGAACTGATCGAACTGATCCCGCACAGCACGTTCTTCGACCCCGAGGTCATCGGCGGAGCGCTCGGACACCTGCTCCCGCCCAAACGCCTCGCCGAGGTCAGCGACTTCCAGGACCTGCCGATCTGGCGCCGGCTCGTGATCGACACGGCGGCGGCGATGCTCGCCGAGCTGGGCGGGACCCTCGTGGTCCCGATGACCCTGTTGCGCCAGGAGTACCGCGACGAGATCTTCGGGGGCCTCGCCGCCCGCCGGATCACGGTACGACACCTGCTGCTCGCCCCGGCTGAAACGATCCTGCGCGAGCGCATAGCCGGGCGCGAGGTCCCGGCCGACCTGCCCGACGGCGAGTTGCGGGTGCGCCAGTGGTCGTACGACCACATCGAGCCCTACCGCGCCGCCCTCGCCTCCTGGCTCACCGCCGACGCGCACGTCGTCGACACCAGCGCCCTCACCCCGTACGAGACCGCCGTCCGGATCGCCGGGGCCGTCGACTCCGGTGCCGTACCGCCCTGCGACATCGTGCAGACCGCCGAGCCCACCGCCGAGACCGTCGCCGCCGGGGTGCTGCTCTTCGACGAACAGGACCGGGTGCTGCTGGTGGACCCCACCTACAAGCCCGGCTGGGAGTTCCCCGGCGGTGTGGTCGAGCGCGGGGAGGCTCCGGCCCGCGCCGGGATGCGTGAGGTCGCGGAGGAGACCGGGATACGGCTGCGGGAGGTGCCGCCGCTGCTCGTCGTGGACTGGGAGCGGCCCGCGCCCCCCGGCTACGGCGGCCTGCGGTTGCTCTTCGACGGCGGCCGGCTGGGCTCCGCCGAGGCCGCGAGGGTGCTGCTGCCGGGCCCGGAGCTGCGCGACTGGCGTTTCGTCACCGAGCAGGAGGCTGCCGCGATGCTGCCTCCGGTCCGCTTCGAGCGGCTGCGCTGGGCGCTGCGGGCCCGGGAGCGCGGAACCGCGCTCTATCTGGAGGCCGGTGTGCCGGTGGGCGGGCAGGCCGCCTGAGGCGTGATCAGCGTGCGGCGGCCACCTCGCGCAGCGCGGCGGAGGCGCCGCTCAGCACCGGCTCGCCGTGCCCGAAGCACGCCACCTCCGCTTCGAGGTCCGCCAACCGGCGCAGGGAGGCGAGGAGTTGCGGCTTGTTCAGGTTGAACACGCCCGGCATCACCGATCCGTCGACCGGCGAGGCCGCGACCGTGTCGCCCGTGAACAGCACCCCGTCGTCGGGCAGGAAGAGCGCGATGCTGCCGTCCGTGTGGCCCGGGACGTGGATCACCCGGGCCCCACCGCCGAAGCCGAGCACCTCACCGTCGGACACCGGGGTGACCCGTGGCGGCCGTACCGGCTCACCGACGGGCAGGTGCCGCGCCGCCTGCGCGTGGATCGGCAGCTCCCAGTCCTCGAACAGCGGGGGCGGGCCCGGTCGTTCACCCCTGATGAACGGGGCGTCCAGGTGGTGCGCCACCACCTCGGCCCCGCTCAGCGCGGCGAACTCGCCCGCCCCGCCCGCGTGATCCTCGTGGAAATGGGTCAGCACGATCCGTCGTACGTCCCCGGGGGCGTGGCCGAGCGCAGTGACGGCGGCGGCGACGGCCCGGCCGGCGCCGAGCGTGCCCGCGTCGATCAGCGTCAACTCCACGCCGTCGCGCCAGAGATAGGCCTGGCCGACCGGGAAGCGCAGGAGATGGAGGCGGGGCAGCAGTTCGATGACGTCCATGCCCCGACCGTAGGGAGGGCCCCCGCCGCACGGCGAGGGCCCTCTGCCTGAGGCAGAAGTGTTCAGCTCGCCGCGTAGTTGCGCAGGAACAGCGCCTCGGCGACCGACAGGCGCTCCAGCTCCTCCGGGGACACGCTCTCGTTGACCGCGTGGATCTGCGCCTCGGGCTCGCTCAGGCCGATGAGCAGGATCTCCGCCTGCGGGTAGAGGCCGGCGAGGGTGTTGCACAGCGGGATGGAGCCGCCCTCACCGGCGTACTGCATGGTCTCGCCCGGGTAGGCGACGGCCATCGCATCGGCCATCGCCTCGTAGGCCGGGCTGGAGGCGTCGGCGCGGAAGGCCTGGCCCTGGCCGACCTGCTCGGTGGTGACCCGGGCGCCCCAGGGGGTGTGCGACTCGAGGTGCGCCTGGAGCAGCTTGGTCGCGTCCGTGGCGTCCACGCCCGGCGGCACCCGCAGGCTGATCAGCGCGCGGGCGTTCGCGTGCACGGACGGGGTGGCGCCGACCACCGGCGGGCAGTCGATGCCGAGCACGGTGACGGCCGGGCGGGCCCAGAGGCGGTCCGCGACCGAGCTGTCGCCTATCAGCCCCACGCCGTCGAGCACCTTGGCGTCCGCGCGGAACTGCTCCTCGGTGTACTCCAGGCCGTCCCACGTCCCCGTGGCGTCCAGCCCGTCGACCGTCGTCGAGCCGTCCTCGGCGCGCAGCGAGTCCAGCACGCGGATCAGCGCGGCGAGCGCGTCCGGGGCGGCGCCGCCGAACTGGCCGGAGTGCAGGTTGCCCGCGAGGGTGTCGATGCGGACCCGGACCAGGGTCATACCGCGCAGGGTGGTGGTCACCGTCGGCAGGCCGACGCGGAAGTTGCCCGCGTCGCCGATCACGATGGTGTCGGCCTCCAGCAGCTCCGGGTGCTGCTCGGCGTACCGCTCCAGGCCGCCGGTGCCCTGCTCCTCCGAGCCTTCGGCGATCACCTTGACGTTCACCGGGACGCCGCCGTTCGCCTTCAGGGCCCGCAGCGCGAGCAGGTGCATGATCACGCCGCCCTTGCAGTCGGCGGCGCCACGGCCGTACCAGCGGCCGTCGCGCTCGGTCAGCTCGAACGGCGGGGTGGTCCAGGCGGCCTCGTCCAGCGGCGGCTGCACGTCATAGTGCGCGTAGAGAAGAACCGTTTTGGCACCCTCCGGGCCCGGCAGGTAGCCGTACACCGACTGCGTGCCGTCGGGGGTGTCGAGGAGGGCCACGTCCTGGAAGCCCTCGGCGCGCAGCGCGTCGGCGACCCAGTTCGCGGCGCCCTCGCTCTCGCTCTTCGGGAACTGCGCGAAGTCCGCCACCGACTTGAAGGCGACCAGCTCGGTCAGCTCCGCCTTGGCCCGGGGCATCAGCGAGGCGACGGTCTCGGCGACCGGATTCGACGACATGGGAACGCTCCTCGTGGGTGCGACGTTGAACTGCTGGGTACACCGATCCTCCCACAACGACCTGCGTGGACGGCCGCCGTAGGATGCGGGGGACAGGTTGGGCAGCGGCTTGATCGGAGCAGTAGACCATCGTGAGCGGCGAGAACTGGTCGGCGGACGACGTGCAGCAGGTGTGGGACGTCGTCGTGGTGGGCGCGGGACCGGCGGGGGCCTCGGCCGCGTACGCGGCGGCCGTGACCGGACGGCGTGTCCTGTTGCTGGAGAAGGCCGAGCTGCCCCGCTACAAAACGTGCGGCGGCGGCATCATCGGCCCCTCGCGCGACGCCCTGCCGCCCGGCTTCGAGCTGCCCTTCCAGGACCGCGCGCACACGGTCACCTTCTCGAACAACGGGCGCTTCACCCGCACCCGCCGCTCCAAGCAGATGCTGTTCGGGCTGATCAACCGGCCCGAGTTCGACCAGCAGCTGGTCGAGCACGCGCAGAAGGCCGGCGCCGAGCTGCGTACGGGCGTCACGGTGCAGCGGGTCGAGCAGCACGGCTCGGCGGTGCCCGACCGGCGCACCGTCGCCGTGATCCTCCAGGGCGGCGAGACCGTGCTGGCCCGCGCGGTCGTCGGCGCCGACGGCAGCGCCAGCCGCATAGGCGCCCACGTCGGTGTGAAGCTGGACCACGTGGACCTCGGCCTGGAGGCGGAGATCCCGGTGCCGGAGACCGTCGCCGAGGACTGGAAGGGCCGGGCCCTCATCGACTGGGGCCCGATTCCCGGCAGTTACGGCTGGGTCTTCCCGAAGGGCGACACCCTTACGGTCGGCGTGATCTCCGCGCGGGGCGAAGGCGCGGCCACCAAGCGCTATTTGGAGGACCTGGTCGGCCGGCTCGGGCTAGCCGGGTTCGAACCGAGCGTCTCCTCCGGCCACCTGACCCGTTGCCGGGCCGACGACTCGCCGCTGTCCCGCGGCCGGGTGCTGGTGTGCGGGGACGCGGCGGGCCTGCTGGAGCCGTGGACCCGCGAGGGTATTTCCTACGCGCTGCGCTCGGGCCGGCTGGCGGGGGAGTGGGCGGTGCGGATCGCCGAGGCGCACGACGCGGTCGACGCCCGTCGCCAGGCCCTGAACTACGCCTTCGCGATCAAGGCGGGGCTCGGCGTCGAGATGAGCGTCGGCAAGCACCTGCTGGCCGCGTTCGAGCGCCGCCCCGGTTTCTTCCACGCGGCCCTCACCGGCTTCCGCCCGGCGTGGCGGGCGTTCCGGGAGATCACCCAGGGCTCCACCACGCTGGCCGAGATCGTCCGGTCCCGCCCGTTGGCCCAGCGCGCCCTGACCGCGCTGGACCGGGGGCGCTCCGTCCCCGTGGAGGACCCGGCTCCTGCGGAGGACCCGGTCACTTCGTGACGTTGATCCGGAAGACGGGGTGGTCGCCGGCCGCCGCGACGATCTCCTCGTCGGAGGACGTGGCCGTCACACCCTGGAAGTACTGGTTGACCTCCCAGCCCCACTTCTCCAGGTAGGTCCGCAGGATCGGGAGCTTCTCCGCGTCGGGAAGCTCCATCGCGGTGAACGTGCGCACCTTCCGGCCCACCCGCAGCTCGCCGCCGGCGGCGGCGCGCATGTTGCGCACCCACTGGGAGTGGCCGCGCGCCGAGACGAGGTACTGCTCGCCCTCGTACGTGTGCGGGTTGACCGGGATGCGCTGCATCTGCCCGCTCTTGCGCCCGCGCACCGACAGCTCCGCGCTGCCCGCGAGGCTGATCCCGTGCCGGGCGAGCCAGCCGATGATCCCGTTCAGCCGCACCTCCATCGGGCTGCCCTTGCGGTAGTAGGGCGAAGAGGAAGCGGACGAAGAAGAAGACGCAGACGGCATGGTGACCCCCACGGTTTGGGAGAGCGGTGCTCTCGCTTGACTTCAGTGTGGGGGATGCAGGTGCTCCAAAGCAAGAGCAGTGCTCTGGAATGTGTGCACTGCTCTGTCTGCATGGCACACTGCTGCCATGAGCACCGCACAAGGCGCCCGCGCGCGGGCCAGGATCGAAGTCACCGCCGCCATCAAGGACGAGGCGCGCCGACAGCTCGCGGCTGAGGGCGCGGCCAAGCTCTCGCTACGGGCCGTCGCCCGCGAGCTGGGCATGGTCTCCTCGGCGCTCTACCGCTACTTCCCCAGCCGCGACGAACTGCTGACCGCCCTGATCATCGACGCCTACGACTCCCTCGGCGAGGCGGCAGAGGCAGCCCACCTGAAGAGCGCCGACGCGGACCACGTGCGGCGCTGGACCGCCGTGTGCGGGGCGGTGCGCGACTGGGCCCTCGCCCACCCGCACGAGTACGCCCTGATCTACGGATCGCCCGTGCCCGGCTACTCCGCCCCCGAGACCACCGTCCCGTCCGCCGCCCGCGTCGGCCTGCTTCTCATCGGCATCGTCCGCGACGCCCACCAGGGTCCGGGCCTCGCCGACCTCCCCCTCCCCGCCGAACTGCGCCCCGAGGCCGAACGCATGGCGGCGGACCTCACCCCCGATCTGCCCCCCGAGGTGGCTGCCGCGCTGGTGGCGGCCTGGGCCCAGCTGTTCGGACTCGTCGGATTCGAGCTGTTCGGGCAGTTCAACCGGGTGGTGGAGGACCGGGAGACCTTCTTCCTGCACGCGGCGACCCGGCTGGCGCATGGGGTGGGGCTGCGCTGATTGCGCGGCAGGGTGCCGCACTTCGTGCTGTCGTACTCCCCGGGGAGTACTGGTGATCACCTCGCCCGGCTGACGACCTTGGCGCCCGTCGGCGTCTAGCGTGGCGGTCATGGATGAGCAGCACGGAGAGGGGCCCTCGCGCTGGTGGCGGTACGGACCCCCGTGGTGGCAGCGCGCCGACGGCCCCGAGGCGCACCGCGCGCGCCTGCCGTGGCGCTCCACCGCGCTGCTCACCGCATTCGTGCTGATCGGCTCGAACTTCGCCGCGCACGCTCAGCCGCACCGCCAGCCCCTCGACCTCTACGCGCGCGTGCTGTTGCTCCTGGCCTCGCTGGTGCTGCTGTGGCGGCACCGCCACCCCGTCCTCGCCGTCTACGCCGCGAGCGCCGCGACCCTGGTCTACCTGGCTGTCGGCTACCCCTACGGCCCGGTCTTCCTGGCCGTCGCCGTCGGCTGCTTCAGCGCCGTCGTCGCCGGGCACCGGCGGGCCGCCTGGACGGCGGTCGGCCTGCTGTGGGCCGGGCACGCCCTGGTCGCGCTCTGGCTCTACCGCTGGCTGCCACCCGCGGGGGACAAGAGGGGGAGCATCGTCCAGGAGCTCGGCGTCGCCACCTGGGTTCTGGCCATCGCGACGGTCTCCGAACTGGCCCGGGTGCGGCGCGAGCAGTGGGCGCGGGAGCGCGCGGACCGCGCGCAGGCGGCCCGGCGGCGCGCGGACGAGGAACGGCTGCGGATCGCCCGCGAACTGCACGACGTCCTCGCCCACAGCATCTCGGTCATCAACGTCCAGGCGGGTATGGGGCTCGCGCTCCTCGACAGCGACCCCGAGCAGGCGCGCGCCGCGCTCACCACCATCAAGGCCGCCAGCAAGGAGGCGCTCGGCGAGGTGCGCCAGGTCCTCGACACCCTGCGCGCCCCGGGCGCCGCCCCGCGTACCCCCGCGCCGGGCCTGGACCGGCTGCCGGAACTCGTGGAACAGGCCGCGTCCGCCGGGCTGACCGTCGACATCGAGGGCGAGTCGCCCCGGCTGCCGCCCGGCGCCGACCTCGCCGCCTTCCGGATCGTGCAGGAGGCCCTCACCAACGTCGTACGGCACTCCGGATCGCGGCATGCGCGCGTACGGTTCGCCCACGACGCGGGCGCCCTGCGGCTGTGGATCGACGACGACGGGCCCGCGACCGGCGCGGACGCCGGCGGCAGCGGGAACGGGCTGGCCGGGATGCGGGAGCGGGCCGGGGCGCTGGGTGGCACCATCGAGGCGGGCCCGCGCCCCGACGGCGGCTTCCGGGTGCTCGCCGTACTGCCGTTGCACACCAGGGAGGACCAGTGATCCGGGTACTGCTCGCCGACGACCAGTCGCTCGTGCGGGCCGGTTTCAGAGCACTGCTCGACGCGCAGCCCGACATCGAGGTGGCGGGAGAGGCGGCGGACGGCGACGAAGCGCTGCGCAAGGTGAGCGAACTGCGGCCCGACGTCGTCCTGATGGACATCCGCATGCCCCTGCTGGACGGTCTGGCCGCGACCCGGCGGATCACCGGGGACGCGGAGCTGAAGGACGTGAAGGTGGTCATGCTGACCACCTTCGAACTGGACGAGTACGTCTTTGAGGCGATCCGTTCGGGCGCCTCCGGTTTCCTGGTGAAGGACACCGAGCCGGACGAACTCCTGCGTGCCGTACGGGCGGTGGTGGAGGGCGACGCGCTGCTGTCGCCGGGTGTCACGCGCCGTCTGATCGCCGAGTTCGCGGCCCGCTCCAAGGAACCCGCCGCCGCGGACGCCCTGACCCAACTCACCGAGCGGGAACGGGAGGTGATGGCGCTGGTCGGGATCGGCCTGTCCAACGAGGAGATCGCCCGGCGCCTCGTGGTCAGCCCGCTCACCGCCAAGACCCACGTCAGCCGCACGATGGTGAAGCTGGGCGCCCGGGACCGCGCCCAACTCGTCGTCCTGGCCTACGAGTCGGGGTTGGTGCGGCCGGGCTGGCTGGGTTGAGCGGCCCGCCGGAAGCGGACCAGCACACTCACCACCCGGGCCACGAAGACCACCGGCGCGGCCGTCAGGCCGAGCCGCAGCAGGGCGGTGCCGAGCAGCCGCGGCAGGTCGAAGAGCAGCGCCGGCCCGGCGACGGCACCGAACACCACGGCCGCCGCGAAGGCCGCGCTGACCAGCGCGTACCCGACCTCCACCATGGCCGCGTCCTGCTCGGCCTTGGTGCGCCGTCCCCCCTGTCCCTCATATTCGTACATACCGTCAGTCTCACAGACGTGCGCCCGGCGGGACAACCAACTCCCGCCGGGCGCACGTACGGAGGCGGACCCCCCATCAGTCGCGGACTGGTACGCGGTCGATCAGTCGCGGACCGGTACGCGGTCCGCTTCCGCCTCCTCCACGGTGGACCTGGCGACGACGATCGTCTGGTGGCTGCGGCGGGTGCGCAGCCCGGTGAGGGTGATCAGCAGGCCGGCCAGGGCGATGCCGGTGACGACCATGAAGCCGGGCCGGTAGCTGTCGAGGACGGCCTGCGGGGTGGCGTGCCCGGGGGCCTGCGCGGTCACCACGGCCGTCACCACGGCGAGGAAGATCGCCCCGCCCACCTGGATCGAGGTGTTGAGCAGCCCGGACACCATGCCCTGCTCGTGGTCCTCGACCCCGTTGGTGGCCTGGATGTTGAGCGACGGGAAGACCAGCGCGCAGGCCGCGCCGATCAGCAGCATCGACGGCAGGATGACGGCCGCGTACACCGGGTCGAGGTCGATGCGCAGGAACAGCGCGTACCCGAGGGCCATCAGCGCGAACCCGGTCGCGATCAGCCGCTGCGTGCCGAACCGGTCCACGATCGCGCCGACCTTCGTCGACGACACGGCCACCAGCGTGCCCGCCGGCAGGAAGGCGAGGGCCGTGTGCAGCGCCGACCAGCCGAGCAGGGACTGCATGTAGAGCGTGGTCAGGAACTGGAAGCCGACGTACGACCCGAAGAAGGCCACCGCGCCGAGCTGGGCGCGGATCTGGTTGCCCGAGCGCAGCACCCCGAGCCGGATCAGCGGGCTCGGCGAGCGCCGCTCGACCAGGACGAACGCGGTCAGCAGCGCGGCGACCGCGAGGAACGACAGCAGGGTGCGGGCCGAGGCCCAGCCGGCCTGAGGCGCCTGGACGACAGTGAAGACCAGCAGCAGCATGGCCGCGGTGCCGAGGACGGCGCCGGGGATGTCGTAGCCGTCGTGGCTCTCCTCGCGGGTGCTGCGCGGCAGCAGCTTCACACCCACGAGCAGCGCGATCAGGGCGATGGGCCCGGGCAGCAGCATGGTGAAGCGCCAGCTCACCTCGGTGAGCAGGCCGGAGAGCACCAGGCCCATCGAGAAGCCGGTGGCGGCACAGGTGGTGTAGATGGAGAGCGCGCGGTTGCGCAGCGGGCCCTCCGGGAACGTGGTCGTGATGATCGACAGACCCGCCGGTGCGGTGAAGGCCGCGCTCAGCCCCTTGATGAAGCGGCTCGCGATCAGCAGCGGACCCGAGTCCACGACACCGCCGAGCAACGAGGCCAGCGCGAAGACGCCGAGGGCGACGAGGAACACCTGGCGCCGCCCCAGCAGGTCGGCGGTGCGTCCGCCGAGCAGGAGCAGACCGCCGTATCCCAGGATGTAGCCGCTGACGATCCATTGCAGCGTCGACGTGGACAGATGGAGATCGGAGCCGATGGACGGCAGTGCGACGCCGACCATCGAGACGTCGAGCGCGTCCAGGAACATCGCGGCGCACAGCACCAGAAGGGTGCCCCACAGTCGGGGAGTCCAGCGAACCGCCGGCGAAGGGGTCGCGGGGGAGGTGAGCGGAGAGGTCATGCCCAAGACACTACATGCGCATGCATCGAATGCAAACGCATTTAATTCTGATGCAATAATTTCGCTTCTCTGCTACGGTGCGTTCATGGCGGCGAAGAAGGCCCAAGTGACGGCCGATCAGGCGCTCGTGGAGCAGTGGCGGGACATCCTGGACCTGCACGCCCGCACCCAGTGCGAGTTGGACCGGGCGCTCGGCGGACACGGCCTGTGCGCCAGCGACTTCGAGGTGCTCGACGTGCTCGCCGAAGGCGTGACGGCGGACGGCACCTGCGCCTACCGCGTGCAGGAGATCTCCGAGCGGGTCCACCTCAGCCAGAGCGCGCTCTCCCGGCTGATTGGCCGCCTGGAGAACGACGGCCTGGTCGAGCGGGCCATGTGTCCGGAGGACCGGCGCGGGGTGCGCGTGGCGCTCACGGCGAAGGGGCGCGCGCTGCACGGCGAGGTACGGCCCGTACAACGCGCGGTGCTGGCCCGGATGCTGGGGAACTGACGCCCCGTCGGGCACCCCGCCCGACGAAGCAACTCGGCTAACCGATAGCGCCCTTCTCCTGCCACAGCGCCGCCAGCGAACGGTCGCCGGACACCTGAGGCACCGGCACCCGGTTCCACAGCGCCAGGTACAACTCGTCGGCGAAGCCAGTCAGTTCGGCATCGGCCGCGCCGGACGCGTCCCGCGAGGTCACCGGCGGCTCAGCGCTCAGCCGTACGGTCCACACAGCGTCCGCGCCCCCGTTCTCCGCGCGCACCCGCAGCACCCTCGGCTCCTCCGCACGCAACCGGCTCCTGCTACGGGCGTGGAAGCCGCGCAGCAGCTCGTCGATGCCGTCCACCGCGAAGTCCGTGGCGACCGGGGTGGCCGTACCGCCCCGCGCGGCCTCGGCGTCGTAGCGGTGCACGGTCGTCTCGTGCGCCTGCCGCCGGGTCCAGAACGTGAGCGGCGAAGGGCAGGGCGCCGGATGGAAGGTCCAGCACTCCAGGTCGGCGGGCGCGGCGGCCAGGGTGTCCACCAGCAGGCGGTGGCTGTCCCGGTACCAGGCCACCAGCTCGGCGCCGTCCAGGTCCGGGCTGTCCGTGAGGGGGCGGGGGGCGGTGTGCGCGTCGGCGACGAAGGCGGCGGCCCACCGGTGCACCGCGCCCGTGTGCCGCAACAGGTCCCGGACATGCCACTCAGGGCAGGTCGGCACCTTGGCATCGGTACCCGCCTGCTCGGCGGCTGCCGCCAGCAGGCGGCCCTCTCGGTCCAGCGTCTCAAGGTACTCAGCAGTCTCCATGCGGGTGAGTCTGCCGGATGGAGGCTGCTACAAGGCACGCCATTAGTCCCTGGGGGCACGACTTTCCCCACCCGTCCTCAGCCGCTCATCACCCGCCGGGTCGACACCCCGATGACCGCGGCCACGGCGGCCAGTACGGCGACGCTCGTGAGCGCGGCGGGCAGGGAGAACCAGTCGGCCATGAACCCGATCGCGGGCGGCCCGAGCAGCATGCCGCCGTAGCCCAGCGTGGAGGCCACGGCGACACCGGACGCGCCGGTCAGGGCGCCGGCCCGTTCCACGGCGACCGGGAAGAGGTTGGCGAGGCCGAGTCCGGTGACGGCGAAGCCCAGCAGCGCCGCCCACGCGGACGGCGCGAGCGAGCCGAGCAGCATGCCCGCCGCCGCGGTGGTGCCGCCGGCGATCACGGTCCGGGCGCGGCCGAGGCGCTCCAGCAGGGCCGTCCCGGTCAGCCGGCCGGCGGTCATGGCGAGCGCGAAGCATGCGTACCCGGCCGCCGCCACGCCCGACGAGGCTGCCAGGTCCTGCTGGAGGTGGAGGGCACCCCAGTCGGCCATGGCCCCCTCGCCGTAGGCCGTGCACAGCGCGATCAGCCCGAACACCATGACCAGCCTCCGGGTACGGCCGTCCGCCCGGCGTGCTCGACCGTCCGTCTCCGTCAGTTCACGCTCCGGCGGAACGGGAGGCTCGTGCCGCAGCAGCGTCCGCCCGGCGACGGCCGTGACCACCAGCCCGATCAGGGTGAGACCGAGCAGATGCCGCGCGGGGGAGACGGCACCGGCGACCAGTCCGCCGAGGCCCGCGCCGACCATCCCGCCCAGGCTGAAGGCGGCGTGGAAACTGGGCATGATGGGCCTGCGCAGCGCGGCCACCAGGTCTACGGCAGCGCTGTTGAAAGCCACGTTGACGCCGCCGTACCCAGCCCCGAAGAGCAGCAGGACGGCGCCGAGCGCCGCCGCGGAGTGGGTGAGCGGAGGCAGCGCGACACTCAGCGCGAGCACCACCATGCACACGACGGTCACCGGGTGACTGCCGTAACGCCGGCACAGCCGGCCGGTCAGCGTCATGGTGAGCACCGCACCCGCGGACACCCCGAGCAGCGCGAGCCCGAGGGCGCCGGCGGAGGCGTGCGTCTGCTGCTTGATGTCGGGGATACGGACCACCCAGCCGGCGAAGATGAAGCCGTCCAGGGCGAAGAAGGCGGTGATCGCCGCGCGCAGACGTAGGAGACCGGTGCTCGGCACGACGCTGTGCGTTCGGGTTTTGTTTATTAGCGGCACAAAGTCAGCGTAGAGATGTCCGCCGGTGGCTGCAAGGGAGTTGATGGTTGCCCGGGGCACCCGCGCGGCCGTCGCCTTCCTGCACGAGCTGCGGTGCGCGTTCGGGGGCGGGGCACCTGTGCGATTCATGAACGCACAGCGGATACAAGTCGGTTAATGCTTGCTCACGAGCTGGTTGCAGAGGGATGAGCAGGCCATGATGGGCCCATGACGTTGGCCTCGCGCGCGCTCGCGCTACTGGCGACCTGGCCGGATCTGAGACCGGCCGTGCCCAGCTGCGGCCGGGGGCAGGCGGTGAGTTCGCCGCAGGGCGAGATCGCCCACTTCCACTCGGGCCGTGATGTCGATCTGCGGCTGACCACCCGGGCCATCCGGCGGTTCGCCAAGGATCTCAAGGCCTCGGGCGCGATCCGGATCGTGCCGGGGTCGCAGTGGGTGACCCTGCGGCTCGACGCCGCCAGCGACGTCGATCTGCTGCTCACCCTCGTCAGCGTGGCCCTCCAGGCGCAGCAGGCCTGGCCCGACCCCGGGGACCGGAAGCCGGTCGGCTGCAACGACCAGCGGGGCGCTGGGTTCGTGAAAGCGGACCTCGGGGGCATCTGACGCCGGCGGGCGTCAGACCGTCAACACCTGAACGCCCGCTTCCTCGAAGCGGCGTACCTGGTCCTGCCCCACCGCCTTGTCCGTCACCAGCGTGTCGACCAGATCCGCGCCGCAGATCCGGGCGAACGCCCGCTGGCCGAGCTTGCTGGAGTCCGCGGCGACCACCACCCGCTCGGCGCGTTCGCACAGCAGCCGGTTGATCGCGGCCTCCGCCTCGTCGTGCGCCGCCGCGCCGTGCGTGACGTCGAAGGCGACGACGCCCAGGACCGCCACGTCGAGCGTGACCTGGCTCAACACCCCGTCCGCCAGCGGGCCGATGAGTTCGTACGACTGCGGGCGCGCCACCCCGCCCGTCAGCACGATCTTGAACTGGGGGCGTACGGCAAGCTCGTTGGCGATGTTGAGCGCGTTCGTGACGATCGTCAGCGCCGGAGTGCCGCTGCTCAGGTCGCCGCGTACAGCGAGCGCGCGGGCCACCTCCGTGGTGGTCGTGCCGCCGGTCAGCCCGACCGCCTCGCCCGGCGCGACGAGATCGGCGACGGCCTTGGCGATGCGCTGCTTCTCGGATGCGCGACGGGCCGTCTTGTAGCGCAACGGCAGTTCGTACGACACCCCGTGCACCACCGCCCCGCCCCGCGTGCGCACCAGCATCTGCTGCTCGGCGAGCTGGTCGAAGTCCCGGCGGATCGTCGCCGCCGACACCTCCAGCTCGGTCGCGGCCTCCTCGACCTCCAGCCGGCCGCGCTCCACGAGCAGTTCCAGCAGCGCCTTCCAGCGGGCGTCCCGGGACATCCGCAACCTCCGCTCCCGATCGCTCTCCGACCGCTTCTCCGGCCGTTCTTCCGTTCTTCGATCGCTCTTCGATCTCACGGCGACCCTAGCGCACCCCACGTTGAGCGTGGATGCTTGATTGTGCTCGAAAACTCGCTATATCTTGCAGGAACAATCAGGCAGCTAAGGAAGGGTGTGGCATGAGCCATGTCGAGGACGAGCTGAACAGCCAGCCCGAGTGCTGGACGCGCGCGGTCGAGGCGGCCGGACAACACGCGGGGGCGCTCCCGGCGCCGGGCGAGCGCGTCGCATTCGTCGGGTGCGGGACGTCGTACTTCATGGCGCAGGCGGCGGCCGTGCTGCGCGAGAACGCCGGACTGGGGGAGAGCGACGCGTTCGCGGCGTCCGAGTTCCCGCGCGGACGGTCGTACGACCGTGTCGTCGCCCTCACCCGCTCCGGCACCACCACCGAAGTGCTCGACCTGCTGAGCGAGCTGGCCGGGACGGCGCGGACCACGGCCGTCACCGCCGACCCGGCCACCCCCGTGATGACCGCCGCCGACGACCTCGTCGTCCTGGACTTCGCCGACGAACGCTCCGTCGTCCAGACCCGCTTCGCCACCACCGCGTTCACCCTCCTGCGCGCCCATCTCGGCCTGCACCCCGACACCGCCGTGGCCGACGCACGCACGGCCCTGTCGGCGCCGCTGCCCGAAGGGCTGGTCGACTGCACGCAGTTCACCTTCCTGGGCCGTGGCTGGACCGTCGGGCTGGCCAACGAAGCCGGGTTGAAGATGCGCGAGGCCTCGCTGTCCTGGACCGAGGCCTACCCGGCGATGGAGTACCGGCACGGCCCGATCAGCATCACCACCGACGGCACGGCGACCTGGATGCTCGGCGAGGCACCCGACGGTCTCGCCGAACAGGTCCTCGGCACCGGCGGGCTGTGGGTCGCCGACGGGCTCGACCCGCTCGCCGAACTCGTCCGCGTCCAGCGGCTCGCGGTCGCGGTCGCCGCCACCCGAGGCCTCGACCCGGACCAGCCGCGCCACCTGACCCGCTCCGTGATCCTCGCCCCCTGACCGACGCCTCAGGACGCCGCACGTCAGGACGCCTTACGTCAGGACGCCTTACGTCAGGACGTTTTACATCAGGACGTTTCACGAAGGGACAACCCAGCCGTGCCCCTCACGACCACCGGCGAACTGGTCACCCGCGCCGCCGAGGCCCGCTCCGCCGTCGCCGCCTTCAACGTCGTCACCCTGGAACACATCGAGGCCGTCATCGCCGGCGCGGAGGCGACCGGGGTGCCCGTCGTCCTCCAAATCAGTGAGAACGCCGTCAAGTTCCGCTACGGGCGGCTCCTGCCGCTGGCCCGCGCCGCGGTCGCCGCCGCCGAACGGGCCCACGTACCTGTCGCATTGCATCTCGACCATGTGCAGAGCGACGACCTGCTCCGCCAGGCAGCCGGCGCCGGATTCAGCTCGGTGATGTACGACGCGGCCCACCTGTCGTACACCGAGAACCTCGCCGCGACCCGTGCCGCCGCCGACTGGTCCCATGCCCAAGGTCTGTGGATCGAGGCCGAGTTGGGCCAGATCGGCGGCAAGGGCGGCCAGCCCCGGCTGGACGCGCACGCGCCGGGCGCCCGCACCGACCCCGACCAGGCTCGCGACTTCGTCCGCGGCACCGGCGTCGACGCCCTGGCCGTCGCCATCGGCAGCACGCACGCCATGACGACCCGCACCGCGGCCCTCGACCACGGCCTCCTCAAGCGGCTGTCCGCCGCGCTGCCCGTGCCGCTCGTCCTGCACGGCTCCTCCGGCGTACCGGACGACGGCCTGGTCGACGCCGTCGCGGGCGGCATCGCCAAGGTCAACGTCGGCACCGCCCTGAACGCGGCGATGACCGCGGCGATCCGCGAGTTCCTCGCGGCCCACCCCGAGGCCGTCGACTCCCGCAAGTACCTGGGCGTCGGCCGGGAGGCGATGGCGGGGGAGGTGATCCGCATCATCGGCGTACTGGGCCGTACGTCCGCCTAGTCCACGGTCGTACGCCCGCCCGAGCTAGGGGCGTTGGGCGCTAGCTCTTCTTGACGGCCTTCAACACCACGAACTTCGGGTCGCCGGCCACCAGTTGGCTGTTCCCGAAGAGCCGCTTCAGCTTCACGTGGTAGCCCAGGTGCCGATTGCCGATCACCCACAGCTCGCCGCCCGGCCGCAGCGCGCGCTTCGCCCCGGTGAACATCCGCCACGCCGTGGCGTCCGTGGTCGCCTGGTGGGAGTGGAACGGCGGATTGTTCAGGACCACGTCCACACTGCCGGGCGCCACTCCCGCCAGCCCGTCCCCGACCCGGAACTCGGCGTGCCCCGGCACCCCGTTGGCCTTGTACGTGGCCTCCGCCGACGCCACCGCCTGGAACGACTCGTCCACGAACAGCACTTCGGCGGCGGGGTCGGCGAGCGCCACCGCCGTACCGACGACGCCGTTCCCGCACCCCAGGTCCACCACCCGAGCGGCGCCCGGCGCGGGCAGGTGGCCGAGGAAGAACCGGGTGCCGATGTCCAGCCGGTCGGCGCAGAACACGCCGGCGTGGTTGACGACCGTGCGGCCCGAGGCCGGTCCGATGCCGTCCGGGAGCGCGTAGCTGTACGGCCACGGGTTCGCGGGCCGCTCCAGCGACGGGTCCGGGGTGCAGAAGATGAGCCGCGCCTTCTGCTGCGCGAGCGAGGTCCGGGTCGGCCCGAGAATCCGCTCGAACAGCTGAAGCGTGGAGGTGTGGATCTCCTTCACCATCCCGCTGCCCACCACGACCGTGCCCGCGTGCACGGCGGGCGCCAGCCGCAGCAACTGGTCCTCGAGCAGCGCGAGACTCTTCGGCACCCGCACCAGCAGCACGTCCACCCGCTCCGGCGGCGGATCCTGGGTGGTGAGCAGCTGTACGACACCGGGCTCGACACCTGCCCGGGCCAGGTTCGCCCGGGTTGCCTCCTGGCTCAGGAAGGAGTCGGTGATCTGCGTCGGGCGGTGCTCGGCGAGCGCCGTGACCAGGGCGCCCCAGCGGTCCCCGACCACCACGACCGAGCCGGTGAGCGGCACCCCCTCCTCGGCCAGGTGCCGCAGCAGGTACGCGTCGGAGGCGTCCCAGGCGCGCAGCCGGTCACGCGGGTCCTCGGGGAAGCGGAACAGCTCGAACTCGCCCCACGGTGTCGTCATACGGTCGTTCATCGTGCGTCCAGGCTAGCGGAGCCGCAGCTCAGCCGGGGTGGGGCTGCCATGCGGCAGGATGGGGCACATGGACGTGGAACTGTTTCCCCGGGCGCGCGCCGAGGTCGCGCCGGGCGCCGTGCACGTCCCGGACTGGCTGGACGACGACCGCCGGCGCTCCCTGCTCGCCGCCTGCCGGGACTGGGCGCGGCCACCGGCCGGACTCCGCACGGTCCGCACCCCGGGCGGCGGCACGATGACCGCCCGCCAGGTCTGCCTGGGCTGGCACTGGTACCCGTACGCCTACGCCCGCACGGTGGTCGACGGCGACGGCACCCCGGTGAAGCCCTTCCCGGCCTGGCTCGGCGAACTGGGCCGTCGCGCGGTCGCCGACGCGCTCGGCCCGGAGGCGGTCCCCGCCGAGCCGTACGACATCGCGCTGATCAACTTCTACGACGGCGACGCCCGCATGGGCATGCACCGCGACGGCGACGAGAAGTCGGCCGCGCCGGTGGTGTCGCTGAGCCTCGGCGACAGCTGCGTGTTCCGCTTCGGGAACACCGAGACGCGCGCGAAGCCGTACACCGACGTGGAGCTGCGCAGCGGCGACCTGTTCGTCTTCGGCGGGCCGTCCCGCCTCGCCTACCACGGGGTGCCGCGCGTGCACCCCGGCACGGCGCCGCCGGAGCTGGGTCTTACGGGGCGGCTGAACATGACGCTGCGGGTGAGCGGCCTGTAGACCACGGCATGCCACGACCGGAGCGGATCATGGGAGACTCGCCCTCATGAGCGGCAAGGCGGACCCCCGGAAGGCGGGGGAAGGGACCACCTCCAGGGCACGGCTGGACCGGGGGCGCGGTGCGCTCGGACCCGCGCTGGAGCTGGTGCACACCGGGCGGGCGCCGACGCGGGCCGTGCTCACCGCCGAACTCGGGGTGACGCGGGCGACGGCCGGGGCGGTGGCCGCCGAACTGGAGGCGCTGGGCCTGATCCGGGTCGATGCCCGGCCCGGCGCGGCGGCCCGATCCCAGGGGCGCCCCTCGCACCGGCTGGAGGTCGCCGAGGACGGGCCGGTGGCGCTCGCCGCGCAGGTGCACGCCGACGGCTTCCGGGCCGCACTGGTCGGCCTCGGCGGGCGGATCGTGGCGACCGCGCCCGGCTGCGAGACCGTCGACGCCGACCCGGCGAAGGTGCTCGGCTCCGTGGTCGAGGCGGGCGCGGACCTGCTGCGGACCACCGGCCGCCGGTGCGTGGGCGCCGGCCTCGCCGTCCCGTCCGCCGTCGCCGAACCCGACGGCCTCGCCCTCAACCCCCTTCACCTGGCCTGGTCCGTGGGCGCCCCGGTGCGCCGGATCTTCGCGGAGTGCGTGCGCGCCGCCGGGATCACCGGCCCCGCCTTCGCGGGCAACGACGTGAACCTCGCCGCGCTCGCCGAACACCGGCACGGCGCGGGCCGGGGCGCCCGGGACCTGCTGTGCGTGGCCACCGGGCACCGGGGAGTCGGCGGCGCCCTGGTCCTCGACGGCCGCCTGCACACCGGAAGTTCGGGCCTGGCCCTGGAGGTCGGCCATCTGACCGTCAACCCCGAGGGCCGCCCCTGTCACTGCGGCAGCCGCGGCTGCCTGGACGTCGAGGCGGACCCGCTGGCCCTGCTCATCGAGGCGGGCCGCGAACCCGGCCCCGAGGTCTCCCTGCTCCAGCAGGCCAACGACCTCCTGCGCACCCAGTACGCCGACCCGGCCGTCCGCACGGCCGCCGAGGCCCTGATCGACCGCCTCGGCCTCGGCCTCGCCGGCCTGGTCAACATCCTCAACCCCGACCGCATCATCCTGGGCGGTCTGCACCGCACCCTGCTCGACGCCGACCCCGGCCGGCTCCGCGCGGTCGTCGCCGACCGCAGCCTCTGGGGCCAGAGCGGCGGCGTACCGATTCTGCCCTGCACCCTGGACCACAACAGCCTGGTCGGCGCGGCCGAACTGGCCTGGCAGCCGGTGCTGGACGACCCGCTGGACGCACTGCGGTGACGGCACCCTAGACGGCGCGGGCCACGCGGCGGGGCCGGGCGACCAGTTCGCCGCCGCAGTTGGGGCAGATCTGCTCCATGGCCGCGCCGCAGGCGACGCAGAAGGTGCACTCGTACGAGCAGATGCGGGCCGGACCGTCGGCCGACAGCTCGGCGGTTTCACAGCGCTCGCAGCGGTCGCGCATCTCCAGGGCCATGTGTGCTCGTCTCCTCGGTTCGGGAGGGTCTGTCGGCTCCCTCCATCTCGATCTCCGTCTCCATCCTCCGGACGGCGGCCGGGGCGGCCAGCCGTCTCGAGGACAGAGTTCCGTACGATCGGGCCACCGCCACCGCCACCGCCACCGCCGGGAACAGCCGGTCACCGCCAGTCGGCCCCGAACGCCCGCCCCGGATGCTCCGTGAGGATGCGGTGCACCAGGTCACGGCCCACCGCCTCCTCCAGCCGGGGCCGCACCCGGCGCAGCAGGTAGGGCATGCCGGGGCCGCCGTCGACCGAGCGGGTCCCCGCGAGTACCGTGTCCCCGCCCAGCAGCAGCCGGTCCCCGAACCCCGCCTCCGCGAGGGCGCGTACGGCTTCGGGCATCCGCCAGTCGGTGGCGTGATGGGCGCGGGACGGCCCGTCGAAGGCCAGCCAGCAGCCGGACGCGGCGGCCTGGCGGTGCACCACCGGGTCGGGAGAGCGGTTCAGGTGTCCCAGGACCACCCGGTCGCCGGGCACGCCCAACTCGCCGCACAGCAGGTCGAGTACGTCCAGCGCACCGGTGCCCAGCTCCAGGTGGACGGCGATGGCCGCACCGGTGGCGTGGTGCGCCTCGGCCGCCGCGGCCATGGTCCAGCGAGCGTGCGCGTCGAGGGCGTGGAACCCACCCGCCACCTTGATCAACCCGGCGCGCACGCCCGTCGTGCCGATGCCCTCGGTCAGCTCCGAGACGAAGACGTCGGCGAGCCGGCCGCGCAGTCCCGCGAGCAACTCCTCGCTGTACTGGGCGGCTTGATGCAGGCCTGTAGCGCAGAGCACGTGCACTGCGCTCGCCCGGGACAGCCCCGGCAGGTCCGCCGCCCGCCGCCCCATGCCGTACGGGGTCCACTGTACGACGGCCGCTCCGCCCGCCGCCCGGAACGCGGCCAGCTCGGCCCGCGCGGCACGGAGGTCGTTCAGCTCCTGCCCCGGCAACTGCGGGCTGCGCAAGAAGAGATGGTCGTGCGCGTCGCACGCGCCCAGCTCCTCGGGAGGCAGGTCACCGAGGACCGTACGGACGGTTCTCACCACTGTCGCCCGCGCGGCAGCTCGCCGCGTTCCGGCGCCGACAGGTGCAGCACCTCGAAGACGTCGCCCTCGGCCTTGGGAATCCCGTCCACCCCGTGCTCCCAGCGCTCCCAGAGCGAGAAGTGGACCAGCTCCCAGGCGCGCGTGTCCACGACGGACGCCGCCAGCACCGCACCGTCCTCCGCGGCCAGCCGTCCGGTCTCGGTCACCGCGTCCGCCATGAACGCAGCCAACTCCACGCCCTCCGGGACCGGTTGACGCCGTCGCACGGCAAAGGCGGCGGAGGACCCGGCGGCGGTGCCCTCCTCGAACGCCAGCCCCGTCCACTGCCGTATCTCCGGCCGTCCGAAGTCGTTGACGGGCCCCTGGAAGGTGCCTCCCCAGAGGAAGCTGTTCATGCCCTCCATGGTGTTCCAGAGGTAGAACGGCCCGTACTGGTTCACCGGCGAGCCGTGAAACCCGCGCTCGCGCAGGATGTACGTCTTGATGCCGAGGCCGTCCCAGTCGTCCAGCAGGTGTGCGACGCGGGCGACGCGGGAGCGGATGATGCCCATGTCGTAGTCGGCGGGCAAGGTGAACTCGTACTGCATGGCGTGCATGTCGCGATTCCCTGTCTGTGGTCTCAGGTCTCAGGTCTCAGGCGGGGTAGTCGTTCACGTGCGCGTCCCACTCGGTGGTGGTGCCGTCCTCGGCGGCCTCCACGACCGCGAGGTGGGTCATGAAGGTGTGGGGCGCCGCCCCGTGCCAGTGCCATTCGCCGGGCTCGATCCACACGGTGTCGCCCGCGCGGATCTCCTCCACGTCGCCGTCCTTGCGCTGGACCAGCCCCTCGCCCTCCAGCACGTGCAGCACCTGGCCGTGCGGGTGCCGGTGCCAGGCGGTGTGGGCGCCCGGTGCGAAGTGGACGTTGAACATGCGCAGCCGGGACGGGGCGGCGGGGGCGGCTATCTCGTCCAGCCAGACCGTGCCGGTGAAGTTCTCCGCCGGGCCCTGCCAGGTGTCGGGCCGCCGTCGGGTGATGTGCACGAAGTCACTGCTCCTGTCGGGGAGTTCGGGAGGACGGGGAGTTGGGGCGGTTCAGGAAGCCTGGGGTGCGAGGAGGGAGAGCAGGCCGCGGACACCCGCGTCGAACGCGGCGGGAGAGCCGGACGCGCGGGCCAGCACATAGCCGCCCTGCACGGTCGCGAGGACGGCCGCGGCGATCTCCTCGCCGTCCAGGCCGGGAGCGAACTGCCCCTCACGCTTGCCCTCTTCGACGAGCTCGGCGATCCGTGCCCGGATGGCGGCGATCGTCTCGTCGACCGGCGCGCGCAGCTCGTCGCTCGCGATCACGTCCGGGTCCATGGTCAGCCGGCCGACCGGGCAGCCGCGCAGCACGTCACGCTCACGCAGCAGATACGCCTCGATGCGCTCGTACGGCGTGCCCGGCCCGTCGAGGAGTCTCTCGGCGGTGGCCCGCAGCTCCTCGGCGGTGCGCCGGATCGCGGCCAGGGCGAGATCCGGCTTGCCCTTGAAGTGGTGGTACATGCTGCCCTGACCGGCCCCGGCGCGTTCCAGGATCGCCTTGGGGCTCGTGCCCACGTAACCGCGCTCCCACAGCAGTTCGCGCGTGGACTCGATCAGTCGTTCCGAGGTGCTCATGCGATCACTGTACATACTAGTAGTTACAGTCCGCCAGCCCTTTCCGCACGCCACCCCTGCCGGGAGCAGTCGCGAGCCCCGTACGTACTCCCCTGGAAGTACCCGCACCGCCGCCGGCCGCACGACGACCCGGACGCCCTCCCGGAGGGAGTCTCGGGACATCACCCGAAGACCCACCCCTCCGACGACGGAGATGAACCGACATGCAAACTCTGGCGAACTGGGACGGCGGACCCGGCCCGTGGATCCTGTTCTTCCCGCTGATCTGGGCGGTTGTCGTGATCGGCGCCGTCACCTTCCTGCGCCGCACCGTCTGGCGAGGACGCGGCGGACCCTGGCGGCCGGTCGAGGGCGGACGCCCGGCCGGCGACTCGCCGCTCGCGGTGCTCGGCCGCCGCTTCGCCGCCGGTGAGATCGACGAGGACGAGTACTGGCGCCGGCTCTCCGTCCTGGAGGAGCAGTTCGGCCGTGCGGTCAAGGGCGGTGCGGCATGAGCGCATCCACGACCACGACCGCACTGCGTACGGCCGCCCGCGTGACCGGCGCGGTCAAGGTGTACGGCGGTGGCGACACCGCCGTACACGCCCTGGACGGCGTGGACGTCGACTTCCCCGCCGGACGCTTCACCGCGATCATGGGCCCCTCGGGCTCCGGCAAGTCCACCCTGATGCACTGCGCGGCCGGCCTCGACACGCTCACCTCGGGCGCGGCATACATCGGCGACACTGAGCTGGGCGCGCTGGACGACCGCCGACTCACCCTGCTGCGCCGCGACCGGGTCGGCTTCGTCTTCCAGGCGTTCAACCTGGTGCCGACGCTGACCGTCGCGGAGAACATCACCCTGCCCCTGGACCTCGGCGGAAAGCGGGGCGACCAGGAGTGGATCGACGCGCTCGTGGACATCGTCGGACTGCGCGAGCGGCTGCACCACCGGCCCTCGGAGCTGTCCGGCGGACAGCAGCAACGCGTGGCGGTGGCACGGGCGTTCGCGGGCCGCCCGGACGTCGTCTTCGCCGACGAGCCGACGGGCAACCTCGACTCCCGCTCCGGCGGGGAGGTCCTCGGACTCCTCGGGCGGGCCGTACGGCAGATGGACCGTACGGTCGTCATGGTCACCCACGACCCGGTGGCCGCCGCCCACGCCGACGAGGTGGTCTTCCTCGCCGACGGGCGCCTGGTCGACCGGATGGCGTCCCCGACCGCCGACAAGGTCCTTGACCGCATGAAGGCCTTCGAGGTGCGGTCATGAACGCTTCGCTGCGGCTCAGCCTCAACTCCCTGCGCACGCACCGGCGTCGCTTCGCCGGCACGTTCTTCGCCGTGTTCCTCGGCGTCGCCTTCCTCGCCGGCACACTCGTCATGGGCGACACGCTGCGCGCGAGCTTCGACTCCATGTTCGGCGAGGCCGCGAGCGGTACGGACGCGGTCGTACGGGGCTCCGACGCCATCACCACGCCCGGCGAGGCCCAGGGCGTACGCAGCCCCGTCGACATCGGGCTGGTCAAGACCGTCGAGAAGGTGCCCGGTGTGGCCGCCGCGGCCCCGAACATCCAGGGCGCCGGTCAACTCGTCGGCTCCGACGGCAAGCCCGTCGGCGGCCAGGGACCGCCCACCCTCGCCGGGAACTGGATCACCGACCCGAAGCTCAACCCGTACCGGCTCGCCGAGGGCCGGGTCCCCGCCCGGTCCGGTGAGGTCGTGGTGAACCGGGGAGCGGCGAAGAAGGGCGGCCTGAAGATCGGTGACACCACCACGCTGCGCACCCCGGACCCGGTGAAGGTGACGATCGTCGGGCTCGCCACCTTCGGCGGCCAGGACGGCATGGCCCAGGTGACGTTCACCGGCATGACCCGGGTCGACGCCGAGAGGTACCTCACCGCGCGGCCCGGCCAGGCCGCGAGCGTCCAGGTGCGGGCCGAGCCCGGAGTGAGCCAGCGGGAGCTGGTCCGGCGGTTGACTCCGGTGCTTCCCGAGGGAGTCGAGGCGATCACCGGTCAGCGGTCCGCGCAGGAGAACACCGACATGGTCTCCAGCCAGTTCCTGACCATCTTCACGACCTTCCTGCTCGTGTTCTCCGGTGTCGCGCTGCTCGTCGCGACCTTCTCCATCCACAACACGTTCGCGATCGTGGTCGCCCAACGCACGCGGGAGAACGCCCTGTTGCGCGCCCTCGGGGCCTCCCGCCGGCAGGTCACCGCCGCCGCCCTCGCCGAAGCGGCCGGTGTCGCCGTCACGGCCTCCCTGGCCGGACTCGCGGGCGGCATCGGAATCGCCGCCGGGCTCCAGGCACTGTTCCCGGCGATCGGATTCCCCTTCCCCGACGGCGACTTGGTGATCAAGACGTTGTCCATGGCGCTGCCGCTCGCCGTCGGCATCGTGGTCTGCCTCGGCTCCGCGCTGCTGCCCGCCGTACGTGCGGGACGCACCGCCCCCCTGGCCGCGCTGCGGGAGACGGCCGTCGACGGCTCGGGCGCATCCCGACTCCGGGCGATCGCCGGTACGGTCCTCGCCGCACTGGCGGTCGCGACGGCCCTCACCGGCGTCTTCGTCTCACCGTCCGTATGGCTGGCCGGACTTGGCGCACTGCTCGCCCTGGTGTCCTTCGTGACCCTCGGCCCGGTCGCCGCCACCACGGCCGTACGGCTGCTCGGCGGCCCGCTCGACCGGCTCCGCGGCGTCACCGGCGGCCTCGCCCGGCGCAATGCCCTGCGCAGCCCCAAGTGGACCGCCGCCACCGCGAGCGCCCTGATGATCGGCGTGGCCGTCGTCTCGCTGTTCACCGTGTTCGGCGCCTCGCTGAAGGCCACGATGGACCAGACGGTGTCGCGGTCCTTCGCGGGCGACGTGGCCGTCAGCACCCCGTCCTTCGGCGCGGGCGGCAGCGGGCTCAGCCCGCGGCTCGCCCCGGCCCTGCAGCGGCTGCCCGAGGTGGACACCGCCGTCGGACTCGGCCGTGGAGTCGCCGAAGTCGACGGAAAGGGGAGGGCGTTGACGGTCACCGACCCGGCCGCGCTCGACCGCACCTTCGACCTCGGCACGGTCACCGGCTCCCTGCGCGACCTCGGCGCCGACGGCATCGCCGTCACGCACGCGGAGGCCGACCGGCAGCACCTGCACACCGGCGGCACCGCCCGGCTCACCTTCACCGACGGCAGGACGCGGAACTTCACCGTCCGAGCGGTCTACGGCCGGTCCGAACTCGCCGGTGACTACGTCATCACCCGCGCCGCCTGGGCGCCGCACCGCACCCAGGACTCCGACACGCTCGTCGCCGTCACCTTCAAGCACGGCGTGAGCACCGACGCGGGCAAGGCGGCGGTGAAACAGGTCGCCGCGCGATTCGGCGAACCCGAGGTGCAGACCCGCCACGAGTACGCGCAGTCCTCGGCCGCCGGCATCGACATCATGCTGACGCTCGTCTACGCGCTGCTCGCCCTCGCGGTCGTCATCGCCCTGCTCGGCATCGCCAACACGCTGACCCTGGCGATCCACGAGCGCACCCGGGAGCTGGGGCTGCTGCGGGCCGTCGGTCAGACCCGCGCCCAACTGCGGGCCATGGTCCGCTGGGAGTCGGTCCTGGTCGCCGCCTTCGGCACGGCGGGCGGGCTCGGCCTCGGCGCCTTCCTCGGCTGGGTGCTGGTGAAGGCCTCCGACGGCGCGAGCGACACCGCGTTCGCCTTCGCCCTGCCGCCCGCACGGCTCGTGGTCGTGGCCCTGGTGGGCCTGGCGGCCGGCGCCCTCGCGGGCCTGCGCCCGGCGCGCCGGGCAGCCCGCCTGGACGTCCTGCGCGCGATCGCCATGGAGTGAGGAGCGCGGGAGGACGCCGTCCGGCCGGCCGTCCGCCTGCCGGTGGAGGCTCACCGCCCGGTCAGCCGGGGACGGCCGACCGGGCGGGAGTCGGTGTGGCCTCCGCGGGGACCACGGCCGGGGCGGGGGCCGTGACGGAGGCGTGGACGACGGCGCGGGCCGGTGCGGTGGCCGTGACAGGGGCCGGCGCCGGCTGGACGTCCACGAAGTGCGGCGTGGACGGCTGCTCCGGCGTGCGGCGCGGTGTCCGTGCCGGGTGCGGGCGCACCGGCGTCGAGGCGGGCAGCGTGAACCACACGACCTTCCCGCTGTCGCCGTCCGGGCGCGCACCCCAGCTCTCGCTCAGCGCGGCCACCATCGCCAGGCCCCGCCCGCAGGTGGCCAGCGGGCCGACGTCGGCCGCGTCCGTGGCCTCGGCCACGTCCTCGACCTCCGCCACCACCGGCAGCCGCGGATCGTTGTCGCGCACCGACACGGTGAGCCGGTCCGGCAGCAGCTCCAGCTCGACGGTGCACGACTTGTCGGGTCGGGCGTGCCGGTGGACGTTGCTGAGCAGCTCGGTCACACCGAGCGCGGCCCGGTCTATCAAGGGTTCCAGATGCCAGTAGCGCAACTGCGCAGATACGATTCTGCGGACCTGGCCGATCCGCGACGGCAGGGCTTGGAGCTCCACCGTGCAGTGCCTGCTTGGGTGACTGATCACGGCTGCGACTCCCCGATGTGAGGTCCGGAGGGACCGGAGGAACACGGAGAACAACGGATCCAGCAGGGTGCCCGCGTCCAGCCGGCCGCCTGCTGTCGTGGCCGGCGGGCTGGTTCGCAGCGTTATCGCCGGTAAACCCAGAGTGACGTGAGACCAGCGTGACGCAGCGGATGCACTCCCGCAACTCGCCGCGACCGGCGCTCCCGAAAGGGCCGCGCTACCTGGCCGCCGCGCCCCTCGGTTCAGCTGCTGCGACTCTCAGCTCACCTGCTGTGACCCTCAGCCGCCGCGCCGGGCGGCCCGGCGCACCGCCTCGATGAAACTCCGTGCCGCGGGCGGCCCGGGCTTTCCCGGAGCGGGGTCCTGCTCACCCATCGTCAGCAGGTACCGCTTGCCGTTGAGATCGGCCAACGCCCGGTCCTCCGGCGCGTACCAGGGTTTGGAGGCGCGTACCGCCTGCACCGGCGCGCTGTCGATCTCGCTGCCGTAGCTGGTCAGCAACTCCAGCCTGCCGTCGCTGATCCGGACCTGCCCGGCCCGGGTGAGCGAGCGCAGCCGTTTCCCGATCCGCACGCCCTTGGCCGTGAACTCCGGCTCCGCCATGTCTCGCCGCCCCCTTGCGCGTGATCCCCGTGAGCGCCCCCGTCCGGGACGAGCGTCCCATGCCTTGCAGTCTGCCCGCGTGTGGCCGGGAGCACCAGTGCGCACGGAGTGTGTGCGCCCGGCGCCCGGAGCGATCGCGCCGTGCGACCCGTGCGCTTGGCGCATGCGGGCAACAGCCCGTCTTTGGGTGGCTCAAAGATGGGTTTATGCAGGTGGGATGTGGTGTGGAAGCTGCTTATGATCGAGGTGCCGGCTGCGCGAGGCGTCGTCGGTGCCCAGCGTAAGGAGCCCCGCCGTGAGTACGATCCAGAAGTCCCGGACCGGCGCCACCCTCGACGTCGACCGCAGTGATGCCGCCTACCGCGACTGGCTGAAAGACGCCGTCCGCAAGGTGCAGGCCGACGCCAACCGCTCCGCCGACACGCACCTGCTGCGCTTCCCGCTGCCCGAACGGTGGGGCATCGACCTCTACCTGAAGGACGAGTCCACGCACCCCACCGGCAGCCTCAAGCACCGGCTCGCCCGCTCGCTCTTCCTCTACGGCCTCTGCAACGGCTGGATCCGCCCGGGCCGCCCGGTGATCGAGGCGTCCAGCGGTTCGACGGCTGTCTCCGAGGCGTACTTCGCCAAGCTGATCGGCGTGCCCTTCATCGCGGTCATGCCCCGCACGACCAGCGCCGAGAAGTGCCGCCTGATCGAGTTCCACGGTGGACAGTGCCACTTCGTGGACGACTCCCGGAAGATGTACGAGGAGTCCGCCCGCCTCGCGGCGGAGACCGGCGGCCACTACATGGACCAGTTCACCTACGCCGAGCGGGCCACCGACTGGCGCGGCAACAACAACATCGCCGAATCCATCTTCCGCCAGCTGGAGTTGGAGCGGTTCCCGGAGCCCGCGTGGATCGTCGCCACGGCCGGCACCGGCGGCACCTCGGCGACCCTCGCCCGCTACGTCCACTACATGCAGTACGACACCCGTATCTGCGTCGCCGACCCGGAGCACTCCTGCTTCTTCGAGGGCTGGACCACGGGCGACCCGGACGTCACCTGCGACTGCGGCTCCCGCATCGAGGGCATCGGCCGGCCGCGCATGGAACCGAGCTTCGTGCCCGGCGCGATCGACCGCATGATGAAGGTCCCGGACGCGGCCAGCGTCGCCGCCGTACGCGCCCTGGAGCGCGCCATAGGCCGCAAGGCGGGCGGCTCCACCGGCACCGGCCTGTGGAGCGCGCTGAAGATCGTCTCCGAGATGGCCGCCGCGGGCCGCAGGGGCAGCGTGGTCACCCTGCTCTGCGACCCGGGCGACCGGTACCTCGACAAGTACTACTCGGACGCCTGGCTCGCGGAGCAGGGCCTGGACATCACGCCGTACGCGGAGGCGATCGAGTCCCTGCTCAAGACCGGGGTGTGGCCGGACTGACGCGCCCCGCGCGTCACCCTCTTCTCGGCCTAGTTGCGCAGCCGTCGGTCCAGCGCGCCGACAGCCTGCCGGAAGGCGCGCCCGACGCCCGGCCGGGCGAGACGGCACACCAGGCGGAACGGAGTCGTACCGTCGAGCCCGAAGGTCATCCGCACGCGCGTCCCGGTGCCCGCCGGAGCCAGCTGCCACTCCTCGACCCAGGCGCGGGCTCCCGGCGTGTTGGTCACGTCGACGCGGTACGTGTAGACCTCGGGCGCCTTCGCGACCAGCACCGTCTCCTCGAAGCGGGTGCCACCGCGCAGCCTGACCTCGCGCCCGCCCTCGGTGGGCCGGGCCGAGGACACCGCCGAGAACCACTCCGGCCAGCCACCGACGTCCTCGGCGAGGGCGTGGAAGACGGCGTCCGGGGTGGCGGCGATGTCCCGGGTGAACACGAGCCGCACGGGTGCGGCCTGGACGAAGTCGGTCCCGACCGGGCGCAGTCGACGAGCCATCGCGACGAACTCCCTCGTATAGTTGTCGAGTTGACGTACCGTCAGAGCCTAGCTGATGTGCCGTCAGATGTCCTCGTCGTCCTCGGTCCCGCCCACCACCACCAGCTGCCGCAGGTGCTCGGAGATCTCCGCCCGCGCCTCGGCGGGCAGCCCCGCGTCGGTCACCAGCGTGTCCACCTGCTCCAGCGTGGCGAACGAACTGAGGCCCACCGTGCCCCACTTGGTGTGGTCCGCCACCACCACGACCCGGCGCGCCGAGTGCACCAGGCGCCGGTTGGTCTCGGCCTCCGCGAGGTTCGGCGTGGAGAGGCCGGCCTCGACCGATATTCCGTGCACCCCGAGGAAGAGCAGGTCGAAGTGGAGCGCGGCGATCGCCTGGTCGGCCACGGGCCCCACCAGCGAGTCGGACGGGGTGCGCACCCCGCCGGTCAGCACCACCGTGGCCGCGCCCGGCCGCTGCCCCGAGGACCGCTGCGCCGCGTGGAAGACGTCCGCGACCCGCACCGAGTTCGTCACCACGGTCAGATCCGGCACCTCCAGCAGGTGGTGCGCGAGCGCGTACGTCGTCGTACCGCCGGACAGGGCGATCGCCGTACCCGGCGTGACCAGCTGGGCGGCGGCGCGCGCGATGTCCTCCTTGGCCGTCGGCTCCAGACCCGACTTGGCCTCGAAGCCCGGCTCGTGGGTGCTCGCCTCGACCACCGGCACCGCGCCGCCGTGCACCTTCTCCAGCATGCCCTGGCGGGCCAGCGCGTCCAGATCACGGCGCACGGTCATGTCCGACACGCCGAGCTTGCGGGTCAGTTCGTTGACCCGGACGCCGCCGCGGCGCCGGACCTCGTCCAGGATCAGGGCGCGGCGCTGCTCCGCGAGGAGGTTCTGATTCTCGCTCACGTACGCTCCGGTCCTTTCGCCGTCAACCGTCCGACATGCCAGGCGCACCTGCTCCGACCAGGTTCTTCCATCCGTCCACGGTGCGCGGGCGTCCCATCCTTTCACGGGTCGGTACCGGTTGCGCCACCATCCGTGACGATGCGCACATGCCGACCCGATGACAGGTTCCCAGCCCGCTGTCACACGGATCGGGGAGATTCCATGACGAGAGGTGCACAGCGGCCCGTAACACGCCATCCTTGTGGGCACGCACACAGGCCGCAGGCCGCGTCACGGGGGAAGTGCGAGAACAGTGGAACGTGCACAGGAACGAACCGTCTTGGAGCACACGGACAGCGCCACCGCAGCGCATTCGGACAGCGCCGCCGCCCGGCCGGGGGAGCCGGAGACCGACCTGGAACTCCTGGTCCACGGGGTCGGCGGCACCACGCCCGAGAAGATGCTCGACGATCCGCGCACCGTCCGGATCACCGGCGACGACACGGCCGCCGTCTTCCGGCGCGCCGCGGACGTCGGCGCCGAAGCGGGGGAGCGGTCCCGGAGCGGGCCGGTGCAGGAGGCGTACGTCTGGTGCAACCTCACCTCCGGTGACGGCAGCCGCGCGCTGTGGCTGCTGTTGCTGCCGTTCATGGTGGTCAACCTCGCGCACTGGATGCGCCCGGCCGCACCGGGCCGGCAGCGCACTGTCCGGCTGTACGGCCTCCTGGTGCGCCTGGCCGCACTCACCCTGACCGTGCTGCTGGTGGCCGCCGTCTGCGAGGTCGCCGTGGATCTGGTGGCCTGGCAATGCGCGGGCGTGCGCGCCTGCTCCCGCCGCCACTCCTGGCTGGGCTTCCTCTCGCCCGGCACGTCCGGCGGCTGGTGGACCGCGCCCGGCCGCCGGCTCACCCTCGCCGCACTGGCCCCGGCCGCGCTCACCGGCCTGCTCTGGTACCTGTCGCACCGCACCTGGAGCGACTACGAGTCCCACCGGCCGATGAACCGCGACCCTGAACCGACCCACGAGCCTGAACCGACCCACGAGCCTGAACCGCAGACCGACAGCAGCGCCCTGAGCCGGCCCGGTTTCTGGTACGGGCGCCGCCTCGTGGCCCGGCTGCGTGCCGCGCACACCGCGGCGGGCCTGCTGACCGTCGCCGCCGCCGTTGCGACACCGGCGGCCCGCTTCGACCACCGCCCCGGCGGCCCCGCGGCCCTGAACGTCCTGAGCTGGCTGCTGGCCGCGGCCCTGTGCGGCGGCGCGGTCGCCGTCGTGGGCGTGGTCTGCAGCCGGGGCCGCAGCGAGCAGCACCTCGACCACACGCTCGACCGGCACCTCGTACGGGGCCTGCCGCTCGCCGGGCTCGGTCTGCTGCTGCTCACGCTGCTGTACGCCTGCTGGCCCCGGCCCGGCTGGCGGTCCGCCGGGCGGCTGCCCTCGGACCCGGCCTTCGGCGGCCTGATGCTGGCCCAGGGGCTGCTCGTCCTCGCCCTGGCCGCCGTCGCCCACGACCTGTACCGCCGCCGCCCCGACCCGCGCACCGGGATGAGCGGCCTCGGCGGACCCGCGGTCGCCCTGCTCGGCTGCGCGCTCGGCGGAGTGATGTCCGGCGGGGTGGCCCAGCGCGTCGCCGACTGGCTGGACGGCACCCGCGCCTCCCTCGCCGGGCCGCCGGTGCTGCTGACCTGGCAGGCGTCCGCGATCCCACCGTTGCTCGCGGTCCTGCTGGTCCTGGCCGCCGGACTCGCCGTACACACCGCCCGGCTCAGCCGCGCCGAACGCGCGCGGTTGCACGACGAGCACCCCGGCGAGCCCGAGGACCACGCCCGCAGCCGCGCCATCGCCCACGTCCGGGCGATGGCCGGCCTCACGGACCGAACGCCTCTCGTCGTTGCCGTCCTCTGCGTCACCACCCTGGTACTGGGCGCCGGAGCGCTGGCCGGGGCCGCGGCCACCGGAGAGACCCCCGACGGGGCCACGCGCCGCGCGCACGACGCCGTCCAGGCCGCGGTCGAGACCTCACAGGCACTCGGCTCCTGGCTGATCGGGCTCGGCTTCCTGACGTTCGTCACCTGGGGCCGCCGCGCCTACAAGGACGCCTCCGCCCGGCGCACCATCGGCATCCTTTGGGACGTCGGCACCTTCTGGCCGCGCGCCGCCCACCCCTTCGCGCCGCCCTGCTACGCCGAGCGCGCGGTACCGGACCTGACCTGGCGGATGGCGACCTGGACCCGGCGCACCGGGGGCCGTCTGGTCCTCTCCGGGCACTCCCAGGGCAGCGTCCTGGCCGCTGCTGCCGCCTGGCAGCTGACGCCCGAGGCCCGCGGGCGCGTCGCCCTGCTGACCTACGGCTCCCCGCTGGAGCGCCTGTACGGCCGCTGGTTCCCGGCCCACTTCGGACCGCCCGCGCTGGCCGCCCTGCACCGCGACGTCGCCTGCTGGCGCAACCTCTACCGGCTCACCGACCCGATCGGCGGCCCGGTCCGGGTGCGCGACACCACCGGCCCCGACGTGGACCACGAACCCCTGCGGGACCCACTGGCCTACGGCCGCACGCCCGAACACCCGCTCCCGGCCCCGATCCTCGGCCACTGCGACTACCAGGCGGACCCGGTCTTCGCCCGCGAACGCGCACGCCTGCTGGCCCGCCTGCACCCGGAACTGCCGGAACAGCGCCCGGAACCGGAGCGAGCGGGCCAAGTCAGCTCCGGGTAAGGCACCTTCGGATGAGGCCGTCGACGCCCGCTGTTCGGCCTGCCGGCGGTCAGGGCAGCTCCGGCAGGTCCTCCGCGAACAGCAGGGTCAGGTCGTCCGTGGTCGGGTCGTCCACCTGGGCGACCCGGCTCGCGTGCCGCTCCACCATCACCTCGAAGGTCTGACGCGCGGTCCGGCCGTTGCCGAACGCCGGGCCCTTCGGGATCGCCGTGAAGTACTTCAGCAGCCCCTCGGACGCGCCCGGCGCCAGCCGGTACTCGTGCTCGTCGGCCTGCTGCTCCACGATCCTGAGCAGTTCCTCGGGGCCGTAGTCGCCGAAGGTGATCGTCCGTGAGAAGCGGGAGGCCACGCCGGGGTTGACGGACAGGAAGCGTTCCATCTCCGCCGTGTACCCGGCGACGATCACCACCACCGCGTCCCGGTGGTCCTCCATCAGCTTCACCAGCGTGTCGATGGCCTCCTTGCCGAAGTCCCGCCCGGCGTCCTCCGGGGACAGCGCGTAGGCCTCGTCGATGAACAGCACACCGCCGCGCGCCCGTTCGAACGCCTCCTGAGTACGGATCGCCGTGGAGCCGATGTGCTCGCCGACCAGGTCGACCCGTGACACCTCGACCAGGTGACCCTTCTCCAGCACCCCGAGGGAGGCGAGGATCTCGCCGTAGAGCCGGGCGACCGTCGTCTTGCCGGTGCCGGGGGAGCCGGTGAAGACCAGGTGCCGCTTGACCGAGGCCGCCTTCAGGCCCGCTTGCTGCCGGCGCCGGCCCACCTCGATCATGTCGGTCAGAGCCCGCACCTCGCGCTTGACGCTCTCCAGGCCGACCAGCGCGTCGAGTTCACCGAGTACGGCCTTCGACGTCCGGGCCGGCTTCTCCGGCTCCGCCGCGGCGACGAGCGGCTCCTGCTCGGTGGTGCGCTGCCCGGGAATCGCGCCGAGCAGCCCGGGGGACTGTGCCGTCGTCTGTACGGCCGTCTCGTGCACCGCGCGCGGCTTGACCCCGCCGCTCTCGTCGCTGGTGCAGTCCTCCACCACCGGTCCCGTCCCGGAACCCGCGTCCGGCCCCGCGTCGGCGAACTCGTAACCACCGCGCGCGCACCGCTCCGTACGGCACTTGCGCAGGGTCGCCCGGCAGCCGTCGATCACATGGAAGCCGTAGCCGCCGCTGCCGCTGACCCGGCAGCCCAGGAAACTGCCCCGGCCGCCGGCGGACACGTAGAAACCGGCCTCTGTGGGGGAGTCGACCGTGCAGCGCTCGATGGTCGGGTCGGCGCCCTTGGTGACGATCACGCCGGTCTGGGTGCCGTCCAGGGTGCAGTTGCTGAGCGTGCCCCCGCTGCCGTGGTCGCGGAACCAGGCGCCCGTGGCCGCTTCCCGGATCCGGCAGTCGTCGAGCTGCGCGGTCGCCCCGTCGCTCACCGACACCGCCGTGTTGCGCACCTGCGACAGGTCGCTGTCCACGACGTCCGCGCGTGAGCCGCGGTCCAGCACGAACAGCGCGTCCGGCACGTCGTGCACCCGGCAGGAGTCGAGGACCGCGGTGGCGCCGTCGCTCACCCACACGGCCGGGTAGTCGCCGGTGCTGTCGAAGATCTCGCACTGGTTGGCGTCCACCCGGGTGCCCGGGTCCCATACCGACAGGCCGTTGCGGCCGAACTGACGGACCGTCGTCCGGGTCAGCGTGAGCACCGAACGCGAGCGCAGGTCGACCGCGTTCTCCGGGATGTCGTGGATCCGGCAGTCGGCGAGCGTGAGCACCGCGTCCGTGTCCAGCGTGACCCCGTCGGTCGCGGTGCGGTGCACATCACAGTCCGTCAGGTGCGCGCTGGCCTGCTGGGTCACCTGCACACCGGCGCCCCGGACCTCGTACACCTCGCAACCCACCGCCTCCAGCGCGGAGTTCTCGCCGGTCACGGACACGCCGGTGCCGGAGGCGTGGTGCACCCGGCAGCGCTCCAGGCGCGGGTGGGCGCCGCCGCGCACCGCCACGCCCGCCTGCCCGGCGGCGACGACCTCGCACTCCTCGAACACCCCGCCACCGCCGTCGAGCACGGCGATGCCGATGCCGGCCGGGTTGTCCACGCTGCAGCGCCGCACGGTCGGCCGGGCCCCGCCGCGCACCTCGATGCCCGTGGCGGACCGGGTGACGATCCGCAGGCCCGTCAGCTCGGGCGCGCCCTCCTCGACCAGCAGGGCGGGCGCTGCCGCGTCCTGGCCCTCGACGTGCAGGTCGTGCACCACGGCCGAGGCGCGCAGGGTCAGCGGCACCCCGTCCACGGGCGCGATCCGCACCGAGCCCGGCGCGCCCTCGGGAGCGCGCAGCGTCACCGCGCGCTGGATCACCAGGTTCTCCCGGTAGGTGCCGGGGGCGATGGTGAGGACGTCGCCGTCGGTGGCGGCGTCCAGGGCGGCGGCGAGCGATGCGTACTCACCCGTGCGGCGCCGCCACCGCGAGGTACCGCTGTGCGTCACCTGGACCGTGCCCTGTGCCATGGCGTTGCTGTGCCCCCACCTCGTCGTACTGATGGCTCCATCGCGCCCACGAAACCGGCAGGCCCGTGCGGTTCATCGTCCGTGGGCCGTCACCGAAAGCGCTTCGGCCGGTCCACCGTAGCGTGCGCGCGAGGGATGGGTTGACCAGAGCCGGAAGGCGGTCAGCTGCCGGTGCCTGCCTTGCCCCAGTCCGGACCCGCTCGGTCCCAGGCCTGGTCCCAACGCGCGTACCGGCGTCGGACCATGCGCCACACGGTCACGCGCCGCCCGGCCTCGACCAGGCCCGCGGTGATCAGGGCCGCGCCGAGGCCGGCGAGCACCGCGTGTGCCGTCGCCGTCGCGGAGTCCAGCGGGCGGGTCGTTATTCGGCCGTGCCCGTCCGTCCACAGTCTGAAATGGTCGCCGTGTTGCGGGGACTGGAGGCGCGTCAGGGCCCGGCCGTGCCACCGGGTGCCGTCCGGTGCCGTCCAGTCGGCGACGACGCGGCGCCGGGACGCGTGCACCGCGGAGGTGTCGGGGTCGGTCTCCGGCGGGGCGTCCCCCAGGTCACGCACCACGGTGGCCGTGACGAGGTGGCGGGAGTGCTGCTGCTCCCGCGCGGACCGCTGCAGCGAGTCCTGGGCCGCGGCGCCGACCAGACTGCCGATCACCGGCGCGGCCACGGTGATCAGCACCAGTGCCACGAGGGCCACCCACGCCTCGGCCACATCCGTCGCACGGCGCAGCGGATTGTGCCGCCAGCGCCACAGTCCCGTCAGTGCCCGCACGTACCCCACCCCCCTTCCGCACCGACACAACCCCCGGCGCGGTCAATCGCCCCCAGCCCGGTCCAGGAGAGAGCGACTTCACATCCGACCGGGATCCCTCACGAATTTCTCACACGTCCCAACGACCGGGTCCCGGCCCCTGGTTCCCCGTTCGCCGACCGAGTTGGGGAATGCCGGAGTGGTCGCGGAAAACCGGCGTGATCGCGCCGGTTCTCGTGCTCCGGCCCCCTCCCGTCAGGACACAGTGCGGTCCTCGAGCCCTACTGGAGCACCCGCACCGGATCGCCGACCCGGATCGTGCCGGGGGACACGGGCACCAGGCTCTGCCCGAAGATCAGCCGCTGGTTGATGTTGCGGTGCCGTGCCAGCGTGCGCAGGGGTTCCCGGCCGCGTACCGCGGAGTCCTGGTCGGTGGTGGTCACGACGCAGCGCGCGGTCGACTTGGCGACCCGGAACTCCACCTCGCCGACGGCGATGCGCGACCAGTGGTCCTCCGCCCAGGGCTCGGTGCCGCCGACAACCAGGTTCGGCCGGAAACGGTTCATGGGCAGCGGGCCCTCGGCCGCGTTCCTGCCCTCGGCTATCAGGGAGTTCAGGGCGCCCAGCGAGGCGAGCGTGGTCACGTGCAGCGGGCAGCCATCGGCGAAACTGACCGTTTCGCCGGGCAGCGCGTACCGGGGATCGACCGGGCGGCGGGTGGCCGGATCGTCCATGTGGACCAGGCGGACCTCCGCCCCCAGATAGTGGCTGCACCAGGCGGAGGCTGCCGCAGCGGCCGGCACCGCCTCCACCTTCGTGCCGAAGATGTTCACCTGCACCGTCGGACCGGGCGCCGGCTCCCGCACTATCAGCGACCGGAAGCCGGGCGCCGACAGACTGATGCCGCCGCCGGGCCGTGGCTCGGCGGCGGCGAGCGCGAGACGCGGCTGCTCCCGCTGTGTGACGACCATTCCCCCGTTGTCGATCAGCGTCCAGCGCCGGTCCCCGGACAGGCCCCAGGGCTCCACCACGGCCTCCCGGAGCGCGAGGCCCCGGAACGCCTTGACCGGATGGACATGGATCGACTGCAATTTCGCGTTCCCCATGCCGCCATCGTGCCAGGTGGCACCGACAGCCCGGGGTCCCCGTCAGTAGCCGCGGTACTGCTGGTTGTTGTACGGGTCCTGGTACTGGGCCTGCACGGGGCGCGGCGCGGCGGGGCGCATGGCCTCGTACCCGGTGCCCGTCGCCATCGGACCCGCCGCCATCGGGCGCTGCTGCGGGGCCTGCGGGCCGGGATAGCCGCGCGGCGCGCTCGCCTGCTGCGGGATGTACGCCGTGGGTGCCTGCTGCAGCGGAGCGGGCTGCGCCTGCTGCGGGTAGCCGTAGGCCGGGACCTGCGGCGACGGGGCCGCCGGGAGCGCGGGGAGCGCCGACGGCAGCGCGGGCAGGTTGCTGCCCGAGTCGTAGACGGCGGGGACCCGGATCGGGGCGATCTGCGGGGTGCCCCGCTCGGCCACGAGCGAGTCGTAGATCGGGGTGTCCGGGAAGGAGGCGGAGTAGTAGCCGCCACCATAAGTGGAGCGGGGGGAGGTCATGGCACATAAGTTAAGCCCACGATGTGCTGGTTGGGGAGACCGATAAGAGGGTTGTTTTCCGTGTCGGCAGTGCCTTGAGATCCCCAATGCGAGCGAACTTTCCCAAAAGGGGCGCCGGTCAACGTTTGGATCGTGTAAATGGCGAGTTCCTGTTGGGTTACCGTCGGTTGACCGGCGATCTTCCTGTGCCGTTCATGGGAGTTCGCCGTACCCGGGAATAGGTTGAGCGGGCAGAGATGGCCTGGGACCGCCGGGTGTACCCGGCGCCGACAGGATGGGGGCGGACATGTCAATGCCGAAGGGCTCCAATACGCCGGTGCCGGGCACGGCCCTGCGCGTCGAACTGGGCTGGCGCTCCGGACCCGGCGTGCCCGACGCCGATGCCTCGGCGCTGCTGCTCGCCACCGGAAAAGTCCGCTCCGACGGCGACTTCGTCTTCTACAACCAGCCCGCGCACCTCTCCGGCGCGGTGCGCCACGAGGGCAAGCGGGCCGCCGGGGACCGGGTCACCGACACCCTTTCCGTGGACCTCGCGCGCGTGGAGGGCGCCATCGAGCGGGTCGTCCTCGCGGCCTCCGCCGACGGCGGGACCTTCGGCCAGGTCCCCGGCCTGTACATCGAGGTGACCGACGCGGCCGACGGCACGGTGGTCGCCCGCTTCGACAGCTCGGGCGCCACCGTGGAGACGGCTTTTGTTCTCGGAGAGTTCTACCGCCGTCAGGGCGGCTGGAAGTTCCGCGCCGTAGGCCAGGGCTACAGCAGCGGACTCGAGGGCCTGGCAACAGACTTCGGGATCACCGTGGACGAGCCGCAGCACGCGGCACCGTCGCCCGTGTCGCCCGCCCCGCCCGCCGCGCCGCCTGCCGTACCGTCCGTACCGACAGTCCTGCCTGGGGCGCCCCCGGCGCCCATGGGGCCCCCGGCCGCTCACCTGCCCCCGCCGCCTCCCGGCGCGACGGCCGTTCCCCTGCCCCCACCGCCCCCGGGCGCAACGGCCGCCCCGCTGCCGCCCCCGCCCCCGTCCACGCCGCCGGTCCGCCTCTCCAAGGTCACCCTCACCAAGGCAGCCCCCTCCGTGTCGCTCGCCAAGCAGGGCGGCACGTCCGGAGCCATGCGGGTCAACCTCAACTGGCAGATGCGCAATCAGCTCCCGGGCTGGGGCGGACGCTGGGGCGCCGGGCAGGGGAACCTCGACCTCGACCTGTGCGCCCTGTACGAACTCGCCGACGGCCGCAAGGGAGTCGTCCAGGCCCTGGGCAACGCGTTCGGTTCGCTGCACCGGCCGCCGTACATCCACCTCGACGGCGACGACCGCACCGGCGCCGTGACGAGCGGTGAGAACCTCACCATCAACCTCGACCACAAACAGGACTTCCGGCGCATCCTGGTCTTCGTCACCATCTACGAAGGCGCCGCATCGTTCGCCGACCTGCACGCCACCGTCACCCTCCAGCCCCAGCACGGCGCCGCCATCGACTTCTCGCTGGACGAGTGCACGGTCCCCTCCACGGTGTGCGCGCTCGCCCTGATCACCAACACGGGCGGCGATCTCGTCGTCCAGCGCGAGGCGCGCTACCTGGTACCCGAGCGCGGGGTGAGCCCGCAGCGGACCATGGACCGCGCCTACGGGTGGGGCATGAACTGGACACCTGGGCGCAAGTAGCCCGATCGGCTCTCGACCGGCTCAGCTCTCGTCGGGCACGGCGTCGGGACGGGCGTACGTACGGCCCTTCCAGGCCGCCCCGCGCCCCCGGTAGTGCTGCACGGCGGAGTCGACCGTCATGAGGAGGTAGAGGAACGCGGTGAACGGCAGCAGCGGTGCGAGCCACAGTGGCTGCCGGTAGTAACGGAGCATCGGGACGTACGTTCCCGTCATCACCGTCCACGCAGCCGCACCCATGACCGCCGTCGCTGTACTGCCCGTGGCCATGCCCGTCACCACGGCCGCGGGCGGCACCAGGTAGACCAGCGCGAGCCCGGCGACCGTACCGAGCAGCAGCAGGGGGTTGTGCCGCAGCTGGGCGTACGCGCTGCGCGAGACCATCCGCCACAGACTGCCCAGCCGAGGATACGGTCGCACGCTGTCCACCCGGTCGGCCAGCCCCAGCCACACGTGCCCGCCGACGCCCTTCACCGCGCGCGCGAGCGCCACGTCGTCGATGACGGCGTGCCGGATGGCGTCCGGGATCCGCGCCCGCTCGGCCATGTCCGCGCGCAGCAGCACACAGCCGCCCGCTGCTGCCGCCGTGCGCGAGCCCTTCCGCCCGATCCGGCGGAACGGATACAGCTGCGCGAAGAAATACACGAACGCGGGAACGACGAGCCGCTCCCACAGGCTCTCCACTCGCAGTCGCGCCATCTGCGACACGACGTCGAAGCCACCGGTGCGGGCCGCGGCCACCAGCTCGCGCAGGCTGTCCGGCGCGTGCGCGATGTCCGCGTCCGTCAACAGCAGATATTCGGGCTCACGCGCGTGTGCGAGGCCGATGCCGTGCCGCACCGCCCACAGCTTGCCCGTCCAGCCCGCGGGCGGCTCACCGGGGGAGTCCACCGTCAGCGGCAGCCCGCCGTGCCGCCGGGACAGCTCACGGGCCAGCTCCCCGGTGCCGTCCGTGCTCCCGTCGTCCACCAGGAAGACCTCCGCCCGCCCCGGATAGTCCTGCGCCAGCAGCGACGGCAGGCTCACGGAGAGCACGGCGGCCTCGTCGCGGGCCGGGACGACCACACAGACCGACGGCCACGCCCCCGGGTCCCGGCGCGGCGGCAGCCGTACGTCCGTGCGCCAGAAGAACCCCTGACACAGCAGCAGCCAGCACCAGGCGGCGAGCGAGACGAGCGATACGACGGTCATCCACATGTGGGCGCTCACGGGCGCAGTCTGCCCCACCGGACGGGCTCACAAGGGCCCATCGTCTATCGTTGCCGGGTGAAGATCGCGCTCATGGATTCCGGAATCGGCCTGCTGGCGGCCACTGCCGCGGTACGGCGCCTGCGGCCCGACGCAGATCTCGTCCTCTCCCTGGATCCCGACGGCATGCCCTGGGGGCCCCGCACCACCGAGGACCTCACCGCGCGTGCCCTGGCCGTCGCCGAGGCCGCCGCGGCCCGTCGGCCCGACGTCCTGATCATCGGCTGCAACACGGCCACCGTGCACGCCCTGCCCGCCGTGCGCGCCCGCCTGGAGCCTGGCATCCCGGTGATCGGCACGGTCCCGGCCATCAAGCCGGCCGCGGCCGGCGGCGGATCCGTCGCGATCTGGGCGACCCCCGCCACCACCGGCAGCCCCTACCAGCGCGGTCTCATCGAAGAATTCGCCGACGGGGTCAAGGTCACCGAGGTCCCCTGCTGGGGCCTCGCCGAGGCCGTCGAGCACGCGGACGAGGCGGCCATCGAGGCCGCGGTCGCCGCGGCGACGGAGCTGACGCCGGACGATGTAACGACCGTCGTCCTGGGCTGCACCCATTACGAACTGGTGGCGGAACGTATCCGCACCGCTGTGCAGCGCCCCGGCGCCGCCCCGCTCGTCCTGCACGGCTCCGCCGGCGCGGTCGCCACCCAGGCCCTGCGCCGCATCGGCGAACAGCCCGCCCCCGACGCCCCCGCCGACGGCACCCTGACGGTGCTGCTGAGCGGGCGGGAGGGCGAGCTGCCGGGGCCGGCGCTGCACTACGCCGAAGGACGGCTGCTGACCGCCGCCGGCCCGCTGGCCGACCGGGCGTGAACCGGCGGGCGACCTCGCTGGGCCGCCCGGAGCAGTCACCCTGTGCGAGCGGGTACCCGCGCACGGAAACCTGAGTAACCTCGTAAACATGAGGGACCGCCCCCATGCGAAGGACGCTGCGTGCGTCTGGACCGGACGCGCCACCAACCGGGTCCAGTGGCTGCTGGCGCTGGTCGGCGCGGCCTGCATGGCCCTCGGTATCGAGCTGGCCGTGGACTCGGCCTGGACCTCGGGCATCGCCCCGCTGGTGATGTCCGTCGTGGGTTGCATCGCGGCCGGTCTGCTGGTCCTCTTCGGCACGCTCGCCTTCGTGCACGTCGACCTCAGGCTCGACGAGGAGTCCCTCGAAGTGCGCTGCGGCCACATCGGGGTGCCACGCCGCCGCATCCCGCTCTCCCAGGTCGCCGGCGCCGACTTCACCGCACTCGTCACCCCGCGTCACTGGGGCGGCTGGGGCTACCGGTGGCGCCCCGAGAAGGGCACCGCGGTCGTCGTCCGGCGCGGCGAGGGCATCGTGCTGAGCCTGTGGGACGGCCACACCTTCACGATCACCGTCGACAACGCCGAATCGGCGGTACGGGCCATCAGGGCCCGGCTGCGGACGATCACGCCGGGCACAGCAGGCTGAATCACCGCTCAGGTCCCACGTCCGCCTCAGGCAGGGCTCACCCCGGGGGCTCCATGCCCTCACCCGCCCACGGGCGCGCGGTCGCCCACCCCGCCAGAAGCCCCGCCCCCGCCGTCACCGTGGGGAAGCTCAGTGCGTTGCCGACCGAGGCGAGCGCGGCCAGCACCGTCAACGCCGCGCCCGCGGAGAGGGCGACCGGGGTGGAGCGCGGGGTGCGCCACAGGGCGTGCAGGACCCAGCCGAACGCTGCCGCGAGCAGGAGCACCCCGACGAGCCCCTGCTCGGCCGCCTGCTGGAGCGGGGCCGAGTGCGGCCTGCCGTCGGGCGGCAGCGCCTGCGACGCGGTGCGGCTCAGCTCGCCGAAGCGCCCGGGACCAGCGCCCAGGACGGCGTCCCGGCACGCGAGCCGCAGCGCGTCGTGCCAGAGCTGCACGCGGTGCACGGTGAACCGGCCGCCGAGCGCATCGGCGAGACCGCCGGGCAGGGCGTCGGCGGCGACCGCCCAGGTGGTCCCCGCCACCAGAGCCGCGGCCACGGCCAGGCCCGCGACACCGGCGCCCCGGTGGGGCATCGAGCCCGCGGCGAGCGAGCACAGCAGGACGACGGCACTGGCTGCGCAACCGGCCGTCGACCCGACCGCCGCCCCCGTCAGCGTGATCCCGACCGCGAGCACCCGCAGCCCGAGCCGCAGCACCGGCACGGGCGTCGCCCATGCGGCGCAGCACGCGGAACCCGTGGCAAGCGCCAGCAGGGCCCCGGTGGCACCGGCGTGCCCGAGCGGGGCGGCGGAGCGCAGACCGGGGGAGAGATCGGGGACGGACACGGCGAGGGCGAGCCCGGCCACGGCACCGGCGCCGGGCGCGACCACCGGCAGCAACGCCCCGGAGATCCGGCCCGAGGCATAGCCGGCGGCCACGGCGAGCACCGCGAGCAGCACGCCCTCGGGGCGCCCGTCGTGAGCCGCCGCGGTGATCAGCGACCACCCCGCGCAGGACCCCAGCAGGATCATGCCGACCCCGTCAGAAACGTTTCGCCTGCTGCTGTCCACGTCCACCCCGCCCGCGGACCTCGTCCCCGTAGAACCCAACCCGCCGCTCCCCTGACGACCCACCCGCCGCCCTCGTACTCCGGTCTCCCGGCCCGTGCAGCCCTCGGTCGCGCACCGGATCCGGCCGCAGCGCCGAGGCTCGGGCACACCGTAACGGCTGATGGCCGGTTTGTGGACGAGTTGCACAGGAAGGTCGTGATTCCCGCCCACTTACGGGACGTGTGCCGCCCCTGGGGCACATGTACGGATGCTCGCGCCGAAGGCCTCGGTGGCGGGTACCGGCGTCCGGGCTGCGTTGTCGGCGGCCTGGTCACGCGCCGTACACTCCCCGGGTGACCGTCACCGCAACTTCCGTGGACCAGTCGGACCAGCTCAAGTCGCAGCCCGGGCCCGGCGCGCGCGGCAGCCGTCTGGTGCGCCGGCTGGCCCCGGCCGCCCTCTCCGCGCTCTGCGGAGTGCTGCTCTACCTCAGCTTCCCGCCGCGCATCCTGTGGTGGCTGGCCGTGCCCGCCTTCGCCGGCTTCGCCTGGCTCCTGCGCGGACGCACGTGGAAGGCGGCGCTCGGCCTCGGCTACGTCTTCGGGCTCGGCTTCCTGCTGCCGTTGCTGGTGTGGACCGGCGTGGAAGTCGGTCCCGGCCCCTGGCTCGCCCTGGTCGCCATCGAGGCGGTCTTCGTCGCCCTGGTCGCGGTCGGCATCTCCGCGGTGGCCAAGCTGCCGGCCTGGCCGGTGTGGGCCGCCGCCGTCTGGATAGCCGGTGAGGCGGTACGCGCGCGCGTACCGTTCCGCGGCTTCCCCTGGGGCAAGATCGCCTTCGGGCAGGCGGACGGTGTCTTCCTGCCGCTGGCCGCCGTGGGCGGCGCGCCGGTGCTCGGCTTCGCGGTCGTCCTGTGCGGGTTCGGTCTGTACGAGGCCGTGCGGCTGATCGTGGAGCGGCGACGCGGCCTGGACGTCCGGCGCGCGACCGCTGCCGCCGCGCTGCTCAGCGTGGCCGTGCCGGTGGCGGGCGCGGTCGCCGCCAGGTCGCTGGTGAGCGACAAGGCGGAGGACGGCACCGCGACCGTCGCTGTCATCCAGGGCAACGTGCCGCGCTCCGGGCTCGAGTTCAGCGCCCAGCGGCGGGCCGTGCTCGACTACCACGCGCGCGAGACCCTCAAGCTCGCCGCCGCGATCAAGGCGGGCAAGGTCCCGAAGCCCGACTACGTGCTGTGGCCGGAGAACTCCTCCGACATCGACCCCTACACCAACTTCGACGCGGCTGCCGTCATCGACGGCGCTGCCAAGGCCGTCGGGGCGCCCGTCTCGGTCGGCGGCGTGGTGGAGAAGGGCGGCAGGCTGCTCAACGAGCAGATCCTGTGGTACCCGGGCCAGGGACCGACCCAGACCTACGACAAGCGGCAGATCCAGCCGTTCGGTGAGTACCTCCCGCTGCGCGGGCTCGTCGGCGCGATCAACAAGAACTGGACCAGCATGGTCCGTCAGGACTTCAGCCGGGGCAGCACGCCGGGCGTGTTCGACATCGACGGCGCCAAGGTAGGCCTTGCGACCTGCTACGAGGCCGCCTTCGACTGGGCCGTGCGGGACACCGTCACGCACGGCGCGGAGATGATCTCCGTGCCGAGCAACAACGCGACCTTCGACCGCAGCGAGATGACCTACCAGCAGCTCGCCATGTCCCGTGTCCGCGCCGTCGAGCACAGCCGGACCGTCACCGTGCCGGTGACCAGCGGGGTCAGCGCGATCATCATGCCGGACGGGAAGATCACCCAGAAGACAGGCATGTTCGTGCCCGCCTACCTCGTCCAGAAGGTGCCGCTGCGCACCTCCAAGACGCCCGCGACGCAGCTGGGCATCCTGCCGGAGATGGCCCTGGTGCTGGTCGCCGCGGGCGGTATCGGCTGGGCGATCGGGTCCGGAGTGCGCGGCCGGCGCGCCGGTGGCGCGTAGCCGTACGACCGCTGTACGCCCCCTGAACCGGCGAGAAGGCCGCGGACCGGCCCGATAGGGTCGGACGCATGCCTACTCCGGACTTCATCCGCACCATCAGGGCCTCGGCGGGCCATCAGCTGCTCTGGCTCCCCGGGGTCACCGCGATCGTCTTCGACGACGAGGGCCGGGTGCTGCTGGGGCGGCGGTCCGACACCGGCCGGTGGGCGGTGATCGGGGGCATCCCGGAGCCGGGCGAGCAGCCCGCGGCCTGCGCGGTGCGGGAGGTCTTCGAGGAGACGGCGGTGCGCTGCGTCGCCGAGGAGGTCGTCCTCGTCCAGGCTTCCCCGGAACCGGTCACCTACGGCAACGGGGACGTCTGCCAGTACATGGACATCACCTTCCGCTGCCGGGCCGTGGGCGGCGAGGCGCGGGTGAACGACGACGAGTCGCTGGAGGTGGGGTGGTTCGAGGTGGACGCGCTGCCCGACCTCAACGAGTTCGGACTCTTCCGGATCAAGCAGGCCCTGGCCGAGGCACCCACATGGTTTGACCCTACGAGCCACGACTGAAGTATGGCTGTTCACCACATGTGTTGAGGGCTGGGGTCCGGCCTAGGGTCGGCACATGACCTCGTCCAGCCCCCCGCTCGCCGCCCAGCCGCACACCCAGCCCGTCCCGCTCGACCTCGGCGGCCGGACCGCCCTCGTCACGGGTGCCGCGAGCGGCATCGGCCGCGCCTGTGCGCTGCGGCTCGCCGCGGCAGGCGCCCGGGTGAGAGCCGTCGACCGGGACGCGGCGGGCCTGGCCGAGCTGGCGGAACTCGCCCGGCGGGACGGCGACCTCGCGGGCACGGTCGTGCCGCACACCCTGGACCTCACCGATCTCGGCGCCGCCGAACGCGCCGCCGTCGGCACCGACGTCCTGGTCAACAACGCCGGCCTCCAACTGGTGTGCCCCATCGAGGAGTTCCCGCCCGACGTCTTCCACATGGTGCTGACCGTGATGCTGGAGGCGCCGTTCCGGCTCATCCGCGGCGCGCTTCCGCACATGTACGAGCAGGGCTGGGGCCGGATCGTCAATGTGTCCTCCGTCCATGGACTGCGCGCCTCGGCATTCAAGTCCGCGTATGTGGCTGCCAAACATGGTCTCGAGGGCCTGTCCAAGACGGCCGCGCTGGAGGGCGCGGCCCATGGCGTGACCTCCAACTGTGTGAACCCGGCCTATGTGCGTACCCCCCTGGTCGAGAAGCAGATCGCCGACCAGGCCCGGGCGCACGGCATTCCGGAGGAGCGGGTGGTGTCGGAGGTGCTGCTGAAGGACAGCGCCGTGCGGCGGCTCCTCGAACCGGGGGAGGTCGCCGAGGCCGTCGCGTATCTGTGCAGCCCCCAGGCATCCTTCGTCACCGGGACCTCACTGGTGCTCGACGGCGGGTGGACAGCGCACTGAACCCGCTGAGCCCGCCTGCGGCGCCGGGCGCGGAAGTTGTCCACAGGCCCGAACGGCCGGGCCGCCGATGCGGAATCCTGTGACCATGTCTCGCGATCACGTCCAGCCGGCCGAGCGTCCCGCCGACCACGCCGACGCCCCGTACCTCGCACTGCTGGCCCGTGACGCCTCCGTGGAGGCGTACGAGCAGCCGGTGCTGCTCGCCCGCGCCGAGGGTCTCCCGGCCGAGCGGATAGCCGCACTGGAACAGGCCAAGCTGCTTGCCCTGCGCGTCCGGTCGGAGCTGGAGGGACGGCGGCGGCGCGAGGCGGAGCTGTCCGCGCTGTTCGAGACCGCCCACGACCTCGCCGGTCTGCGGGACCTGGACGCCGTCCTCCAGGCGATCGTGCAGCGCGCCCGCTCGCTGCTCGGCACGGACGTCGCTTACCTCAGCCTCAACGACCCCGCGCGCGGCGACACCTACATGCGCGTGACCGAGGGCTCCGTAGCCGCCCGCTTCCAGCAGCTGCGCCTCGGCATGGGGGAGGGACTCGGCGGACTGGTCGCCCAGACCGCGCGGCCCTACGTCACCGACGACTACTTCCAGGACGACCGCTTCCAGCACACCCGCGCCATCGACACCGGCGTCCGCGACGAGGGCCTGGTCGCCATCCTCGGTGTGCCGCTGATGCTGGGCCCGCACGTCATCGGCGTCCTCTACGCCGCCGACCGCCGCGCCCGCGTCTTCGAGCGCGAGCAGATCGCCCTGCTCGGCTCCTTCGCCGCGCTTGCCGCCGCCGCCATCGACACCGCCAACCTGCTCACCGAGACGCGCGCGGCCCTGTCCGGCCTGGAGCGGGCCAACGAGATCATCCGGGACCGCAGCGCCGTCATCGAGCGCGCCTCCGAGGTCCACGACCGGCTCGCCGAACTCGTCCTGCGCGGCGGCGGGGTCCACGACGTGGCCGCCGCCGTCTCCCAAGTCCTGGACGGCACGGTCGAGTTCGCAGAGAACGGTACGGCACCCGCCGACGCGCTGGAGGCTTCGCGCGCCGAAGGACACGCTGTACGGCACGGTAGCGACTGGATCGCCGCGGTGGCCGCGGGCGGTGAACTCCTCGGCGCGCTCGTGCTGCGCGGGCACCCGGGCCTCGACCCCGTCGACCAGCGCACGCTGGAGCGCGCGGCGATGGTCACCTCGCTGCTCCTGCTCGCCCGCCGCTTTGCGGCCGAGGCCGAGCAGCGCGTACGGGGCGAGCTGCTGGACGACCTCCTCGACGCCCGCGACCGGGATCCGCGCCTGCTGCGCGAACGCGCCGCCCGCCTCGACGCGAACCTGGACGCCACCCATGTCGTCCTCGCCGCGCGCCTGGACGGCCCGTCCGCCGACGCCGACGAGGAGGCCGCCGCACGCCGCCGCCTGTGGTCGGCCGCGTCCCACCTCGCCGCCACCCGGCACGGCCTGGCCGCCGCCCGCGACGGCGGCACGGTCCTGCTGCTGCCGCTGGCCTGCGGCGACACCGCCGCGGACGTGGCCCGCCGCACCGCCCGCCAGCTGGGCACGGCCGTCCACCAGCCGGTCACCGTCGGCGCCTCGGCGCCCGTCGCCGACCTGGCCGCACACCCCGATGCCGTGACCGCCGGCTACGCCGAGGGCCGCCGCTGCCTGGACGCGCTGCACCTGCTCGGCCGCGCGGGCGACGGCGCGGCGGCCGAGGACTTCGGCTTCCTCGGCCTCCTCCTCGCGGGCGAACGGGACGTGGGCGGATTCGTCGAGCGCACCATCGGCGCGATCGCGTCCTACGACGAGCGACGCGGCACGGAGCTGCTGCGCACGCTCGACGCGTACTTCGCCTGCGGGATGAGCCCGGCTCGCACCAAGGACGCGCTGCACGTCCACGTGAACACCGTCGCCCAGCGGCTGGAACGGGTGGGCCGTCTCCTGGGCGAGGACTGGCAGACCCCGGCCCGCGCCCTGGAGATCCAACTGGCCCTGCGACTGCACCGGTTGTCTGTGCCGGAACGGCACTGACCCCCGTAGGCGAGCGCCGTACGGGGGGCAGTGGGGTGCTGCCGGTCAGACTGTCCGTGCCTCGGCGGTCGCGTTGCCCGCCGTGGCGCCCTCGCCGTCACCGGCTGCCGTCACCTCCGCGAGGTCCCGGTGCCGCGTCTCCCGGGCCACGCCCACGGCGACCAGAGTGACCACCGCGGCGGCGATCACGTAAAGGGCGATCGGGGTGGAGCTGCCGTAGTCGGCGAGCAGCGCGGTGGCGATGAGCGGGGCGGGCGCACCCGCGGCCACGGAGGCGAACTGGGCGCCGATGGAGGCGCCGGAGTACCGCATCCGGGTCGCGAACATCTCGGCGAAGAAGGCGGCCTGCGGCGCGTACATCGCACCGTGCAGCACCAGGCCGACGGTCACCGCGAGCACCAGGTACCCGAACGATCCGGTGTCCACGAGCGAGAAGAACGGGAGCATCCACAGACCGACACCGGCCGCGCCGAACAGGTACACCGGCCGCCGCCCGACCCGGTCGGAGAGCGCGCCCCAGGCCGGGATCACGGCGAAGTGCACGGCGGAGCCGATGAGTACGGCATTGAGCGCGGTCTGCTTGGAGACGCCGGCCGAATCCGTGGCGTAGACGAGGATGAAGGCGGTGATGACGTAGTAGCTGATGTTCTCGGCCATCCGCGCGCCCATCGCGACGAGCACGTCCCGCCAGTGGTGGCGCAGCACGGAGACGAGCGGCAGGGTCTCCGTGCCACCGGTCGCCCGCCGGGACTCGACGCGCTCCAACGCCTCCTTGAAGACCGGGGATTCGTCGACGGAGAGACGAACCCACAGACCGATCAGCACCAGCACACCGGAGAGCAGGAACGGGATCCGCCAGCCCCAGGTGTCGAAGGCGGCGTCCGAGAGCACCGCGGTGAGCAGTGAGAGCACACCGGTCGCGAGCAACTGCCCCGCCGGCGCACCGGTCTGCGGCCACGAGGCCCAGAAACCGCGCCGCCGCGCGTCCCCGTGCTCGGACACCAGCAGCACGGCCCCGCCCCACTCGCCGCCGAGCGCGAACCCCTGGACGAGCCGCAGCGTGGTGAGCAGCACGGGCGCGGCGGTGCCGACGGTCGCGTGCGTGGGCAACAGCCCGATGGCAAAGGTGGCCCCGCCCATCAGCAGCAGACTCAGCACCAGCAGCTTCTTGCGCCCCAGCCGGTCGCCGTAGTGCCCGAACACGAGCGCCCCCAGCGGCCGGGCCGCGAACCCGACGGCGTACGTCAGAAACGACAGCAGCGTCCCGACCAGCGGATCGGAGCCCGGAAAGAACAGCTTGTTGAACACCAGCGCGGCGGCGGAGCCGTACAGGAAGAAGTCGTACCACTCGATGGTGGTGCCGATGAGGCTGGCGGCGACGATGCGGGGGAGGCTGGTGGGGGGTGGGGGAGCGGTGGTCGGGGAGGCCATGTGCGCCACTTCCTCGTGTGCGGTGGGGACGGGAACGTGTCGGCACACGGTAGAAACATGCAGGTCAGGCGCACATGTGGCGGGGCAACATAGTTTGCGGGTTGGCTATGCGTGCGGCCACCATGCCGGCTCGCGGAAGGGCGGTTCAGGGGCTCGAAGGTGGTCGGAACGAGTGCCGTCCGGGACGCGTAGTTCGGGGTAATTTGACAGCGCGGTGCTGACTCCCGCGCTGAGGGCTCGGTTCTGCGGGCACGGACAAGACGCTGTGCCTGGGCGTGGTGCGCGTTCGTCCCAGCAGATTCTTCGTCTGCTGGTGGTACACAGCACTACCCGCTTCTGACCTGCGGCAACGGGCGGAATCGCCCGATGTGCAGGGGGGAGCTTTCCGCGGTCCTACATGGCACATGTAGTAGAAGCCGTCCAGGACCGTCCGTCCAGTCCTATGTGGACATGTATGTCCAGTTTTGGGATCCTGTGCCGGGAGCGTGTCCGCGAGGTCTGTGATTCGCGCGTGACACCTGACAGCAGGACGAAGCCCCGCCGGCCTGATCCGGCGGGGCTGTCGGCTCGCCGCTCTCGAGGACGCGGAGGAGTGAGGCGGCGACGATACGAGCTGTGCGGCCGATCGGCAGCACAGTGCAGGGGAATTCCTTGCGACGGGCGTCGGCAAGGTCACCGACTGCGGCACCCGTGCCGAGGCCGAGCACCTGATCAACGACGCCCATCACGCCTACGAACGACTTACGGGATACCTCGAACGAGGGTCGACTCAGATTCACTCGCCCAGGTCGGCCGGCAACTTTCACAGCCCGACTCGATACGAGCAGCCACTTGCTTTCTTCGATCGACGCACGGCCCTGCCAGCGCCACGAACACGTACGGGGAGACGGATGTGGTTGGCCGTAACCGCGTTGGGCTCACGTCCGGTGGCGTACACCGCGGTGGCCGTACGATGTCTGGCACGTGAGTCGGCCGTCGCGTCCGAACTCGACCGGTGCCGGGCCTTGTTGGTTCTGGCGGCCGGCGACGCGGCGCGCACTGCCCTCTGCCGCGCTGTCGACCGTCCCCGCCCTCCGGCGCAGGAACGGCTGTCGGACTGCCGTGGAGCGAGTTTTCCATCCCGGCCACTGCGCTGCCCTGCTGGCGACCGGGCTGTCCGCCGGGGCTGTGCCGGATGCCGCCGGTGTGGTGGCCGTGCTCGTCGGACTCAGCCGCGTGGCGCTACGTGTTCACTGGCCCTCGGACGTGGTCGGCGGCTGGTTGTTCGGGTACGGCTGGTTCGCCGCCTCGGAGCTGTGCGAGCTCCGTATGTCCGTGCAGGTGAAGCTGTGGTGGACCCAGGCATCTCGTTCGGCGGTGGTGCCACGGCATCGACAGCTTCGGGGCTCGTCGAAACCGTCGGGCTGGAAAAGGACGCACGGTGGCTGACCCCGGCCGGTGCGACCCGGCTCGTCTCCGTTCCGGATGTCCTGGAGCCCAGGCACAGAGCGGCACCGGCTCCGCTGTGGGGTGATGCCTCTGCGGAGCCGGTGCCGTGCGCCGGGGGTGTGCTGGTGTGCGGCGGGATGCGGCGCGCATCCCGTGTCGATCGGGACCGTTCGTTCAGCGGGTGACCAGCAGGCCACGGCTGCGCAGCACCCGCCGCTCCAGTGGGCTGAAGATGAGCAGTTCGATGGCGATACCGACGAGCAGGATCAGGAAGATGGCCAGGAACACCTGCGACATGCTGGAGTTGTTCCGCCCGTTTTCCAGCAATTGGCCAAGGCCGACGCCCAGATCGGGCGAGGAGGCGATGATCTCGGCGGCCATCAGCGATCGCCAGGAGAATGCCCAGCCCTGCTTCAGCCCGGCGAGATAGCCGGGAAGCGCGCCCGGCATGACGATGTGCCAGGCCCCGCGCAGTCCGGTCGCGCCCAGTGTCCGTCCGGCGCGCAGGAACAGCGGCGGGATCTGGTCGATGCCCGCGACGAGGCCATTGGCGATGGACGGGACCGCACCGAGCAGAATCACGGCGTACATCATCGAGTCGTTCAGGCCCAGCCAGATCACGGCGGGCGGTACCCAGGCCACCGACGGCAGCGACTGCAGGCCGGACAGGACGGGGCCGATGGCCGCCCGCACGGACCTCACCCGGGCGACCAGCAGGCCGAGCGGCGTACCGATGGCGAGCGCCATCAGGAAGCCGAGCAGACCGCGCGAGACGCTGGTCCAGATGTAGTCGAGCAGCGCGCCCTGCAGCCAGGCATCGCGTACCTCGCCCCACACTTCGGAAGGCGAGGGCAGTTTGTAGTCGGGGGCGACCTCGGCCCACACCAGCAGTTGCCAGACCACCAGTACCAGTGCGAAGGCGGTGACGGGCGGCAGTACCTTGCGTATCAGCGTCTCGCGCAGCGGCGTACGACCGGCCTGCACCGACTCCAGCGCGTCGAGCCCGGCCTCCAGCCCCGTCAGATCGTGCGGATCCCGGGGCTGCCCGGCGGCCAGCAAGCCGTCCTTGCCGATGTCGACACCCGTGTCAGTGCCGGCCATGGCGGCGGATCTCCCCACGCAGTTCTTCGGTGATCTCGACGGACAGTTCGGCGACCGCGCTGTCCTCGATGCGGCGCGGCTGCGGAATGCCGACCGTCCACTCCCGGGCGATGCGCCCCGGCCGTGAAGACAGCAGCACCACCCGCTGTGCCAGCCGCACGGCCTCCCGCACGTTGTGCGTCACGAACAGCACCGAGAGTCCGGTCTCGGTCCAGATGCGGGTCAGTTCGTCGTGCAGGACGTCACGGGTGATCGCGTCCAGGGCGGCGAACGGCTCGTCCATCAGCAGCAGCCGGCTGTCCTGGGCCAGCGCACGGGCCAGCGCGACGCGCTGCCGCATACCGCCGGACAGTTCGTGCACCCGCTTGCCGTACGCGCCCTGCAGCCGTACGAGTTCCAGCAGCCGCTCAGCCTCCTGCCGGCGCTCCGGCCCCGCGATTCCGCGCAGTTTCAGCGCGAGTTCGATGTTCTTGCCCGCGGTCAGCCAGGGGAACAGTGCGTGTTCCTGGAACATCAGGGCGGGTCGGCCGTCCGTATCGATCGAGCCGGTGGACGGCCGGTCCAGTCCCGCGACCAGGTTGAGCAGGGTGGACTTGCCGCACCCCGAGGCTCCCAGGAGGGTGACGAACTCGCCCGGTGCGACATCGAGCGTGATGTCGTCCAGGACGAGCTGCTGTCCGCCGGGCGTGCCCGGGGCGTGGAAGGACTTCGAGACGTGCTCGATCCGGGCGGCGTGCGTCACCGCCGCGGCGTCCTCGGCAGCCTCGGTGATCGTGGCAGCCACGGTCGTCACCTCCTGGGAACTCATCGGATCCGGTTGCCGTTACCGGGCGCCGAGACCGGCGTCACTGACCTCGCCCTTGCCCTGGGCCTTGAGGACCTTGTTGAGCAGGGTGAGGTCGTAGATGCCCTTCAGATTGGGCTTGTCCAGGAGACCGGCCTTGACCGCGTGCTCTGCCTCGGTGTTGAGGGTGGAGGCCAGCGGGTTGTCGAGGAAGGTGATGGACTTCCAGGCCGGGTCGATGACGTCGGCGGGCAGCGCCTTGCCCGACAGCTTCTCCAGCGCCGCGTTGGCGGACGCCTTCGCCTTCTCCGGGTTGGCGTTGATCCACGCGTTGGTCTTCACCGAGCCGCGCAGCACGGCCTCGACGACGTCCGGGTGCTCCTTGAAGAACTTCTGCGACACGATGATGTTCGTGATCACGAACTTCTTGTCGGGCCACAGCGACGACTCGTCCAGCAGTACCTTGCCGCCCTCGGCGACGAGCTTGGACGCGGTCGGCTCCGGCACCCAGGCGCCGTCGATCGAGCCCGACTTGTAGGCGTCCGGGGTGATCTTGTTGTCCGTACGGACGACCGAGACGTCGCCCTTGCCGCTCTGAGCGTCGACCTTCCAGCCCTTCTCCGCGATCCAGTTGAGGAACGCGACGTCCTGGGTGTTGCCGAGCTGCGGCGTGGCGATCTTCTTGCCCTTGACGTCGTCCAGGGACTTGATCTTCTTCGGGTTGACGACCAGCTTCACGCCGCCGGAGGCGGAACCGCCGATGATGCGCAGGTTCTTGCCGTTCGACTTGGTGTAGCCGTTGATGGCGGGGGAGGGGCCGATCCAGCCGATGTCGATGGAGCCGGCGTTCAGCGCCTCGATCTCGGAGGGGCCGGCGTTGAAGGTGGACGGCTTGATCGTGGTGCCGCCGAGCTCCTTCTGGAACAGGCCCTCCTGGACGCCGACCAGAGCGGTGGCGTGCGTGAGGTTGGGGAAGTAGCCGATCTTCACTTCGTCGGCGGAGAGCTTTTTGGCGCCTGCCGGGACCGCGGTCTGCTTGCCGTCGTCGGTGGCCTTGGAGCCGTAGCTGCAGGCGGTGAGGAGAAGGGGGAGTGCGGCTACGGCGGCGATGGTGCGCAGGGTGGTGAGCGGTCTTGCGGCAGACACGGCGGTGTCCTTTCAGGGGATAAGTGAGCAGGGAGATACGAAGATGCGAGGCGACTGCTTGTCGGCATGCACCGACACTCCACTCGTCGGCCGTCGGCGGCAGGCAAGCCGTCGCGGGCTGAGAAATGGAACGTGGGGGACGCGGTCAGCCGGGGGTGTCCGAAACGCCGAACCGAGGCGGGACGGGCGGGAGAGCAGCGCTCATTGGGAGAGAGGAGGCTCTGTGGCGTCAGAGGGGCCGACAGATGGCGCTGGAGGTATGGCCGAGGTCGATGTGCCGGCGCGAGGTCAGAAGAGGCAGCGACTGGGCTGTGCGGTCGAGCGTTCCCATGGCCACCCCCATAGATCCCTAGTTTTCCTACCTCGTTGCTAGGGATCGTGGCAGAAGGTGGCGTCGTCCCCAAGGGGTAGTTCACATGATGGACGTCGCAATCTCGCGTTTTGGGATCGGTGGGTGATGGGCCCAGCGTGTCAGGGGTTTACCCAGGCACCCGGGGCGTTGGTCAACGCGGAAACGTCGGCGGGCAGTTGGGCCGATGCGACGTCGGCGAGCGACACACCCTCGAGGATCTCGCGCACGTTGGACCGCAGCGCGATCCACAGGGGGAGCAGCGACTCGGCGGGGCCGGTGTAGGACAGTTCCGGGGGGCGGACGCCGCGCACCGAGACCAGCGGTCCGTCCACGGTGCGGATGACGTCGGCGATGCTGATGGACTCGGCGGGCCTGGCCAGTCGGTAGCCTCCGTTGCCGCCGCGCTGGCTGAGCACGAGGCCGCCCCGGCGCATGTCGTTCAGGATGCTTTCGAGGAATTTGTGCGGAATGTCCTGGGCGGCGGCAATGGCCTCGGCTTTCAGTGGCCCGTCATCCCGTGACGCGGCGAGCTGCAGCGCGGCACGTACCGCGTAGTCCGCCCTGGCTGAGATCCGCATGTGCGCATTATCCCGTACGGCTTCGGCCGGTGTCCCTTGCGGGCGGGCCGCCGGGCAGGTGGCGGGTGTCCCTGCCCGGCAGCCCGTGGGGGTCAGGCCGCGGCGGGGGTGTAGTGGGAGGCGTCGTCGCCCTCGATGACGTGGCTGAGGGTGCCGTCGATCCCGGCGGGGACGTCGCCCGCGACGGTCACCCGGTGCAGCAGGCGCGGCAGGTCGCCGTAGTCGTCGGGGGCGTAGTGCTGGGTGATGCGGTTGTCGAACAGGACGAGGTCGCCCGGTGTCCAGGTCACCCGCACGATGTTCTCCGGGCGGGTGACGTATGACTGGAAGATGCGCAGCAGGTCGCGGGAGTCGGACGGGTCGAGGCCGACGATGCTCTGGGCGAAGCCGCCGATGAACAGCCCGCGCTCCCCGGTCTCGGGGTGGACGCGGACGACGGGGTGGGCGGTGCGGTACTTCCGGGAGACGAACCGCCTGCGGTGCTCGGCCGCCTTCTCGTTCTTCGCGGCGGCGTAGTCGTAGTCGTTGGTGTGTACGGCCCAGAGCTTGTCGGCGAGCTCGCGCAGCGGTTCGGGCAGGTCGCGGTAGGCGGCGGCCGAGTTCGCGATGAGGGTGTTGCCGCCATACGGCGGGATCACGATGCTGCGCAGCGTGGATGCCTTCGGGGGCGTACGGACGAAGGTGACGTCGGTGTGCCAGTGGTTGGCGCGGATGCCCTCGTCGCCGTCGACGGGCAGGATGTGGGGCTGGCCGTCGACGGAGGGGACGGTGGGGTGCGCGGTGGTGAGTTCGCCGAAGAGGGAGGCGAAGCGGAGCTGGCCGGCGTCGTCGAGGTTCTGGTCGCGGAAGACCAGCGCCTTGTGTTCCAGGAGGGCGGAGTTGATCTCGGTGACGACGGCGGGGTCGAGGTCGGTGGAGAGGTCCACGCCGAGGATCTCGGCGCCGATACGGCCGCCGATCCTGCGGATGTCGAAGCCGATGCTGGTGCTCATGTGCGGGTGTTCCTTCCAGGAGGTGATCAGCGGGGAGGTGATCGGTCGGGAGGTCGTCAGGAGGTGATGGGCAGGGACGGTCCCTTGGACCCCGGTGGTCCGAGGGGAGGGCCGACGGCCCGTAGCGCGCCGGGGGTGCGGCCTCGTCCCCAGCCGATGTGCCGGCGGTAACTGCCGAGCAGGCCGGTACGGTCCAGGTGCTCCTCGTCGCGGGCGGTGGAGCCGTCGGGCAGCGGGCGGGTCACGGGCGCTACGTACAGTGCGTCGGCCGGGCAGTTGGCCTCGCACTGGAAGCAGGTCTGGCAGTCGTCGCGGCGGGCGAGCACGGGGATGCCGTCCTCGCCGCGGTCGAAGACGTTGGTCGGGCAGACCTTGATGCACTTGTCGCAGGTGATGCAGCGTTCCGCCGAGACCAGTTCGATCATGAGGCCACCTCCAGGGGTGCGGCTGGTGCCGCTGATGCCGACGGGGCGGTTGTCAGGGGCTCGGTGCGGGTCCACACCCGGTCGAGGCCGCCCGTGACGATGTGGTGGTGCTGTCCGGGGTCCTGTGCGGGGAAGTCGAGCCGCTTGGCCATGCCTCGGGTCTCCGTGCGCGCCAGCGCCGAGGCGTACATCCAGCGGGCGTGCGCCGCCATCGCCGCCGCCTGCCGGGCCCGTACGGTGTCTCCGCCCTCGGCGTGCAAGGAGGCGCGCGCCTCCTCCCACACGCTGTCGAGCACCTCCAGCGAGGCAGTGAGCCGGTCGCCTCGGCGCAGGTAGTTCTTCTCGTACGGCAGCACCTCGCCCTGAACCGCGGCGATGACGTCCCGGAAGCCGTTGGCGGAGCCCGGGGTGCCGGTGGGCCGGAGCCCGGCTCCGCCTGCGGCCACCAGGCGCCTCGTACCGGCGCGGACGCCGAGTGAGCGGGCATGGCGGGCCGCGCCCCGGCCGGCCCAGGTGCCGGAGGAGATGGCCCAGGCGGCGTTGTGGCTGCCGCCACCGGTGAAGCCGCCGCAGATCAGCTCACGGGTCGCCGCGTCCCCGGCCGCATACAGTCCGGGGACGGTGGTGGAGCAGTCGTCGCCGGTGATGCGGATGCCGCCGGTGCCGCGCACGGTGCCCTCGGCGAGGAGCGTGACGGCGAAGTGCTGGGTGAAGGGGTCGATGCCGAGCCGGTCGAAGGTGAGGAAGAAGTTGGGCTGGGCCAGCCGCATCGCCTTGCGGGCCGCCGCGTCCGCCCGGTCGAGGCGGCAGTACACCTTCTCACTGAGCAGCGCCTTCGCGATCACGGACCGGCCGCCCTGGCTGGCCGCACCCTCCAGGACCGTGCCGTCCTCGTGGTAGAAGGTCGCGAAGGAGTAGAACGCGGTCTTGGTGACGGAGGTGCCCTCGGGCGCGATGCCGTACGCGTTGGAGAACTCCATCCCGGACAGCTCCGCGCCCGCCTCGGCGGCGAAAAGGGCGCCGTCCCCGGTGTTGACGTTGCAGCCGAGTGCGCCGCTGAGGAAGGCGCAGCCGCCGGTGGCCAGGACGACCGCCCCGGCGCGCACCCGGTAGGGCTGACCGGCCTGGCGCCGGTGGCCCCTGGCTCCGGCGACCGCTCCGGAGGGGTCGGTGAGCAGTTCGGTGACCGGGCTGTGGTCGAGGATGCGGGCTCCGGCGCGCTGGACGCGGATGCGCATCCTGCGCATGTACTCCGGTCCCTGCAGTCCGTTTCTGAGCTGCTTTCCGTCCGGTCCTGTGGGGAAGGGGTAGCGTCCGGCCGCTGCCAGCTCATTCATGCCCGCATACGTCTGGTCCAGGACCCGGGTCATCCAGCGCCGGTCGGCCAGGAATCCGCCCAGTGCCTCCCGGCTCGCCATGGCCGCCTCCCGCGCGGCGGGCTCCGGGGGGACGTACCAGACGCCGGTTCCGGCGGAGGCGGTGGCGCCGCTGGTGCCGCAGTAGCCTTTGTCGGCGAGGACGACGTCCACTCCGTCCTGGGCCGCCTTGAGCGCGGCCCAGGTGGCCGCGGGGCCGCCGCCGACCACCAGGACGTCCGTGGTGAGGTCGAGTCCGGTCATGCGGGCCGCCCTTCTGCCGCGGCCGTCACGGTGGTCGCGGTCAGCCGGTTGACGGGGCGGGCCAGGCCGTAGTGCGCGCGCAGGGTGCGGCCGGTGTACTCGGTGCGGAACAGGCCGCGCCGCTGCAGGATCGGCACGACATGGTCGACGAAGTCCTCCAAGCCGCCTGGCAGATGGGGCGGCATGATGTTGAAGCCGTCGGCGGCACCCTGGGTGAACCACTCCTGGAGCTGGTCGGCTATCTGCTCGGGGGTGCCGGCGAACACCCGGTGACCGCGGCCGGCGCCGAGCCGGGCGATGAGGTCGCGCAGGGTGAGGCCGTCGCGGCGGGCGAGTTCGGCGACGAGCGTGAAACGGCTCTTGTTGCCGTTGATGTCCCGCTCCTCGGGCAGCTCGGGCAGCGGCCCGTCCAGCGGCAGCCCGGTCAGGTCGGTGCCGAGCATCCCGGACAGCTGGGCGAGCCCGTACTCGGGCACCTGGAGATCCGTCAGCTCCTGTTCCAGCGCGCGGGCTTCCGCTTCCGTCGAGCCGATGACGGGGGCGATGCCGGGAAGCACCAGCAACTGGTCCTCGGTACGGCCGTAGCGGGCGAGCCGCGACTTGAGGTCCTTGTAGAAGGCTTGGCCGTCGGCGAGGGTCTGCTGGGCGGTGAAGACGGCCTCGGCGTACCGGGCGGCGAACTCCTTGCCGTCCTCCGACGAACCGGCCTGCACCAGCAGCGGGTAGCCCTGCGGGCTGCGCGGTACGTTCAGGGGGCCCTGCACGGCGAAGTGCTCGCCGCGGTGGTTGATCTCCCGCACCTTGTCGGTGTCGGCGTACACGCCGCGCTCACGGTCGAGCAGGATCGCGTCGTCCTCCCAGCTGTCCCACAGCTTGGTGGCGACCTCGACGAACTCCCGTGCCCGCTCGTAGCGCAGCCGGTGCTCCAGGTGCTCGTCCTGCCCGAAGTTGCGGGCCTCGTTCACGGTGCCGGAGGTGACGATGTTCCAGCCCGCCCGGCCACCGCTGATGTGGTCCAGGGAGGCGAACTTGCGGGCCGTGTGGAAGGGCTCGTTGAAGGTGGTGGAGACGGTGGCGATCAAGCCGACGTGCTCGGTGACCGCCGCCAGGGCCGACAACAGGGTGAGCGGTTCGAAGCCGCCGAGCGCGTTGTGCCGGACCTTCCCCCACAGGGCGAGGCCGTCGGCGAGGAAGACGGAGTCGAGCAGGCCCCGCTCGGCGGTCTGCGCGAGCTGCTGGAAATAGCGGAGATCGGTGACCCGTTCGGGCTCGGTACGCGGGTGGCGCCAGGCGGCGTCGTGGTGGCCGGCGTTCAACAGGAAGGCGTTGAGATGCAGGCGTCGGGGGCTGGTCGCGGTCATGGGGTACCTCGGATCGGGGGCGGTGAGACGCAGGGGCAGTGAGACCCACGGGCGGGAGGCGAGCGGGGCAGCGCGACGGGACCGGGTGGCAGTGAGACAAGCGGGCGGCCGGGTCAGGCGTCGGCCGGTACGCGCCAGGAGCTGAGCCGCCGCTCCAGGGTCACCAGGAACTGGTTGAAGATCACGCCGATGGCGGAGATCGTGATGATGCCCGCGTACATCTGCGGGATCGCGAAGTTGAACTGGGAGGCGTTGATCAGATAACCGAGGCCCGCCTTGGCGCCGATCATCTCGGCGGCGACCAGCACCAGGATGGACGCCGCTCCGGCCAGCCGGATGCCGGTGAACATCACGGGCACCGAGGCCGGCAGGATGACCTTCTGGAACAGCCGGGGCGCGGACAGATCCATCGACTTCGCCAGCTTCAGCAAGGTCGGGTCGACGTTGCGGACCGCGCTGATGGTGTTGAGCAGGATCGGCCAGGTGCACGCGTACACCACCATGGAGATCTTCGAGGTCTCGCCGATGCCCAGCAGCAGGACGAACACCGGCAGCAGGGCCAGGGCGGCGGTGTTGCGGAACACCTCCAGCAGCGGACCGAGGAGGTCGGCGACCGGCCGGTACCAGCCGATCAGCAGGCCGAGCGGCACGGCGACGGCCACGGCGAGACCGAATCCGCTGAACGAGCGCACGAGGCTGGCGCGGGTGTTGTCGGCGAGCTGACCGTCGGCGGCCAGTCCCCACCAGGCGTGGGCGACCTCGCTGAACGGAGGCAGGAAGGTGCGGTCGACCAGACCCAGGCGCGGTGCGGTCTCCCACAGCAGGAGCAGAGCCACGATCGCAACGGACCTGGTCGCCCCCTTGACCAGCAGGTAGGGCAGCCGGCGGACCGCCCGGCGGAACCGGGTCGCCGTGGAGCGGACCTGGCGCACGCTCGACGGCGATGCGTCACGGAGCGCGGACACAGCGGATGTAGCAGACACTGTGGATGTAGCAGACACTGTGGACGTAGTGGGGGAAACGGTTGGGACGGGCTCGGCGGTGCTCGCCGAGCCCGGCGCTGTGGTCTTCTCGGCGGCTGTGTCGGTTGTGGGGCTCATACGGAAGCCTCCTCCTTCTCCAACTGCTGGGCCCTGGCCACCTCGTCGTGCAGCAGCGACCAGATCTCGTGCCGGTGTCGCGCGAACTCGGGACTGGAGCGGAGGTCGTCCGTCGCCGTACGGGAGTCGAAGGCGACGGGCACGATCTGCTTGATGCGGCCCGGGCGGGACGTCATGACGGCGACGCGCTGTCCCAGGTAGACGGCCTCCTCGATGCCGTGTGTGATGAAGACGACGGTCTTGCCGGTGCGCTGCCAGATGCGCAGCAGTTCGTCCTGCAGCGACTCCCGGGTCTGGGCGTCCAGCGCGGCGAACGGCTCGTCCATCAGGAGTACATCGGGGTCGTAGGCGAGGCTGCGGGCGATCGCCACCCGTTGCCGCATCCCGCCGGACAGCTCATGCGGATGGCGGTCCTCGAACCCGGTCAAGCCGACCAGATCCAGGAACTCGCGGGCACGTCCGGCCCGTTGACGCCGTGGGACGCCTGTGGCCTCCAGGCCGAACTCGACATTGCCCTGCGCCGTGCGCCACGGCAGCAGCGCATACTGCTGGAACACGATGCCCCGGTCCAGGCCCGGGCCGCTGACGGGCTGACCGTCCAGCAGGATCCGTCCGCCGGTGGGCTGGACGAGGCCGCCGAGCAGCTCCAGCAGAGTCGACTTTCCGCAACCGCTGGGACCGACCAGGACGACGAACTCGCCGGCCGCTATCTCCAGATCGATGCCGTCGAGGGCGGTGAAACGGGTGGCCTGCCGATCCCCCCTGCGGTCCCTGACGGTGAAGTCCTTCCGCACGCCTTCAAAAACGATCTTGGTCGTCGTGGATTGCGTGGTGGATTGCGTGGTGGATTCCGGCATGGGATCAGCTCCCGCTCTTGGTGGCGGAGGAGGACTTCTGGTTGCCGTTGAACTCATTGGTGTAGAGGTCCGGCAACGTGACCTGGCCCTTCTTGATGTCACCGCGGTCGGACAGCCAGTCGACCCACAGCTGGAGTTCCTTGCCGGTGATCAGGCCGGCCTTCTCGGCGACACCGTAGGAGCGCCAGTACTTCAGGGGTGCGGTGTCCTCGTTGCGGCCGCGCTTCTTCACGATGTCCGTCATCCGGGTGATGACCTCTTCGCGCGGAGTGGAACGGGACCACTCGATGGCACGCCCCACGCCGGTGACGAAGATGCGGGCCGTGTCGGGGTTCTGCTTCAGGAACCGGTCCGTCATCACGTAGGTGCCTGCGCTGAATGCGCCGAGCAGTTCATAGTCGGTGAACAGCGGGCGGATGCCCCCGGCTGCCAGTGCTTTGTCGCGCAGAATGCCGCCGAGCACGGCCACGTCGATCTGCTTCTGCCGCAGCGACTGCTCGGTGTTGACCGGAGGCACCACGAGGGGTTCGACCTTGCCGATCTCCGCCTGGGACAGACCCCCTCGCTGCAGATAGATGTCGAGCATGGCCTCGGCATGGGCTCCGAGGGTATTCATCCCGACCTTCGTGCCGAGCAGGTCCCGGGCCGAGCGGATCGGGCTGTCCTTGAGGACGTAGAAGCCGTTGTAGGCGTACTTGTCGGATCCGTAGTAGCTGATGACGGCCTTGACGGGGGCGTGGTTCGCGGCGAGTTTGACGACCGCGCCGTTGAACGCGCCGCCGAAGTCGACCTGACCCGTGGCCGCGGACTGGATGTCCTGCGGACCGCTGATGGTGTTGCCGACCCACTTCAGCTTCACGTCCTCCAGATAGCCGAGATCCTCGGCCAGCTCGGGCAAGGTCACCTGACCCGCCCAGCCCTGATACCGGAGCGTCTTGGTCTGGCCCTTGCCGGAAGCGGCTCCGGCGGTCGTGCCGCAGCTCACGGCCACCGCAGAAAGACCGAGCAGGGAGAGGAACTGGCGTCGGGTCGATGCCGTAGTGGCCATGGAAAGGTCCTGTTCACGCGAATGGGGACTGAGGCGGAATCGATGGCATGAGGAAGCCGTGACCGAGAGGGGTGCTCGGCAATTGGGCGCAAGCAATGCGGACAGCGAAAGGGGAAAGTGATTCGCCAGGAATGCCTGCGAGGAATCAGCCGCCTACGCCGACAACAGTCGTGGTGGCCGATGGTGAAAACGGAGCGGGAGAGCGGCGCCCGTCAGTGCGTTCAGCGGCCGACGGCACAGATGGCGCTGGCCTGACGTCGCAGATCGACGTGCAGGCGCGCGGCGAGGTTCTCGGACTTGCTCACAGCCAAGAGAGTTGCAGCGGAATCCGGCCAAGTCAATGTCGCCTGCGCGGGCGTCTCGTATCCTGAACCGCCCGACATGTGAGCGAAGTGCGGCGTTCACAATTGTCTGGATGCCGGGATGTGTGGCGGATTGCCGATCACGCCGATTCCGTCGGGGAAAAGCCCGGCGGAATCGCAAGGTCAGACAGGCAGGACGAACGGAGGGTGGGCTCCGTTGAGGAAATAGTCCCCGACATCGCGGAGCCGGTGGGCGACGGGCTCGTACAAAGTGTGCGTCCGGGCATTGCGCCAGAAGCGGTCGAAGCCCAGCCGCGAGGACGCGGAGCGGGCGCCGATGATGTCGAGGGCGCGGGCGGTGGACTCCTGTGCAGCCCTGGAGGCGGCGGCTTCGGCCATGGCTACGAGGACGGAGATCTCCGCGTACTCGTCGTAGGTGATGTCTTCGCCGTGTACGAGGCCGTCGTGCACGGCTGCCTGTGCTTGATCGGTGAGCGCGGACGCGGCGCGGGTGAGGACGGTGAGTTCTCCGTAGGCGGTGAGCACCTGCGGGTCCTGGGGGGAGCCGACCGGCCAGTCCGGGTGCCAGGGTGAGTGGCCCGCCCTGCTGTAGTCACGGGCCTCGGCGAGCACTCCCTCGGCCATGCCGAGGCGGAGTTGGACGGAGAGGAGACGCCCGACCGGCGATGCCAGAGCAGCCAGGGGCGACAGGACATCCTCGTCCGCGGACAGGGAGCCGAGTACGTCGTCGGCGGCGACCGGTACACCGTCGAACTCCACGCTCCCGCCGGCCGCGAGCCGCTGGCCGAAAGTGTCGGCGTCGCCGTCGATCCCCACCCCGTGATGGGCGGGATCGACGACGACGGCGAGTGGTTCGCCGGTGTCGGCCCGTACGGCCCGCACGGCGAGGCGCTCGGCGACCAGGACCCCGGTTGTGTAGCTCTGCCGACCGTCGAGCACGAAGCCGGCGGCTCTCCTGGCCAGCGTCAGAGGTGGTTCCTGGCGCGCGAAACCACCGCCCCAGCACCACTGCTCCGCCGCGGACTGCCGCTCGACCTGAGCGGCGAGAGAGGGCTCGGTGAAGAACCGGGCGCTCCACGACAGGAAGTAGTGACAGCCGAGCAGCTGACCGATCGCACCGTCGGCGGCGGCGATCTCCCGGACGACCGCGTAGGCCGTGGGCCAGTCCGCGCCGCCTCCCCCGAGCTCTGCCGGTATGAGGAGCGTCAGCAGCCCCGACTCGCGCAGCCGGGACACCTCATCGAACGGGGCCTTGCCTGCATGATCCCTGGCCACCGCGTCCGTGGCCAGGTCGTCCGCCGTCTCGCGGGCCACGCGCAGCCAGTGCGCACGCCCGGGCCCGGTCCGGTCGGAATCCGAGGCGGGACCGGACGGCGCAGCGGCAACGCCCATGGTGGTGGTCTCCTCAAGGTCGGCGGCAAGATGCGGTGTTGGTGCTCTCTCGGCTGGGGCTCTCTTGCTGGTCGGGCACGTACTTGTAGCCCACGCGTCGTACGGTGACGATTCGGTGCCGGTGAGCCCTGCCCAGCTTGCGGCGCAGGCGCGCGATGTGGACGTCCACGGTGCGGCCGTCGCCGATGTGGTCGTAGCCCCAGATGCCGGCCATCAGCTGCTCACGCGAATGCACCTGATGGGGATGGCGCACGAGATGTGCCAGCAGCCCGAACTCCAGGTAGGTGAGGTCGAGTTCGCGTCCATCCACCTCGGCGACGTGTCGCGCGGCATCGATGCGGATGACACCGCCTCCCGTCTGCTGCACGGGAGGTGAGTCCGTGTAGGCGACCGGTCGGATCTCCGGCCGTGGCACGTTCTCGGCGAAGAGCTGGGCGGGGTCGGTGCCCTCGGGGATGAGTACGAGGTAGCCGACAACGGGTGTGGAACCGTGTTCCTCGGAGCCGCTCTGCGTGGTGTCGCCGACGAGGCGGAGATGGCGCAGGTCGGGAAGTGGCGAATCCGATGGAGTGGCCTGGGCCGGAAGTGCCGTGGTCATGGCGGTCGTCCTTCAGAAGTGCGTCGGGCCGTCAGGTGCAGCGGGTGGGTCTGCCTGATCGCCGGGGATGAGAGAAGGAACGGAGTGGCACGCGCGATGTGTGAGCCGCGTGCGCTACACGCGACAGCAGGCGGCGCTGACGACGTGACCAAAGTCGACATGCCGACGACGAACGAGTCGCTGCTGCGTGTGGGACATGTGCATCATCCTGCGCACCCGTTGGGCGGGCCGTCAATGCTTTCCTAGTGAATCGATAGGAAATGTAGGGAACGCAACACCGCGGGTGGGCTCAACGGCCACCGTCGGCCGCCGGGCGGGCGTCGGGCGCGGTCGCCCTGGCCAGCTGGGCACGAAGCGCGGCCAGACGGACCCTGAGCCTTTGCAGAGGCGTGGGTGGCAGCGTGCGGGAGGAGCCGCGCGCGTAGTGGCGCTCGACGTAGAACTGTCCCGCGCCGAGCACGGTCGTGACGGCGATGTACCAGAGGGTGGCCACCATCAGCAGCGGGATGACCTGGTAGGTCTGGTTGTAGACCAGCTGCACCGAGTACAGCAGGTCGTGCACGGCCAGCACGCTGACGATGCTGGTGCCCTTCAGGGTGCCGATCAGCATGTTCCCCGCGGTGGGGACGATGGAGCGCATCGCCTGCGGGATGACGATCCGGCGCAGGGTGCGCCGCCTGCCGATGCCGAGTGCCTGGGCGGCCTCCGTCTGGCCGGAGTCGACGGAGAGGATGCCGCCGCGCACCACCTCGGCGGCGTAGGCGGCTTCGTGCAGGGTCAGGCCGATGACGGCGGTGAGGGTGGGACCGAGCAGGTTGACCGTCTTGACGGTGACGAGCTGAGGCCCGAAGGGGATGCCGAGGCCGAGCGTCGGGTAGAGGGCCCCGATGTTGAACCAGAACAGCAGCTGCACCAGCAGCGGGGTGGACCGGAAGATCCACACGTATCCCCAACTCAGCATGCGGAGCACCGGGTTGGCGGACAGCCGCATCACGGCCAGCGGTATGCCGAGCAGGAAGCCGAGCACCATCACCACGCCGGTCAGCCACAAGGTGAGCAGCAGCCCGTCGAGTACGGCGGCGGTGGTGAAGTACCGGCCGACCACGTCCCACTGGAAGGCGCGGTTGCGTACGACGGAGTTGACCACCATCGCGAAGACCAGCAGCGCCGCCGTAGCCGTCAGCCAGCGGCCGACGTGCCGGCGAGGCACGATGTGCGGCAGCTCGTCGTCGGGGCCTTGGCTGCTGGAGCCTTTGAGGTGGCTTGGGTGCGGGACGGTTGCGGAGACGCGGGAAGAAACGGTGATTTCGGATGGCGAGACCATCAGGAGGTTCTCCAGGGGAGGGAGGCGCGGGCGTCGGTGACCACCCGGCGGCGGGCGTTCGTGGATGCCGCGCAGACACAGCGCGGGTACGGGGCGATGGCTGGGTTTCGGCGTCATCACGTTCGCCGCGTCCCTCAACGCGGCCGGTACGGCCGCCGCAGCGCGGCGGAGCCGGTCCGTCCTCGATCGTATGGGCGCACCGTGCGCATGTGTCAACCACGCACAGGAACTGCTGGGCGCCGGTCCGGCATCCGGGCCGTGGTTGACGAGAAGCGAGATGTACTGCTCAATTAATCGCATGAATGCCGAGCAGCGCCTGGTCACCCGTGACCACATCGACTTCGGTCGGGTGTGGTCCGCCGCGTGTTGCGCCTGACGCGGCAGCGGGCCGTCCGACCGGCCCATTCCCTCCCTCGGTGACCCCGTTGCGGGCCGAGTTCCTCCCTTCGCAGCACCGTCGTACGCAATCGCTGAACACGCGCTGAACCCGCGTACGGACGGTCCTGCGAGACCTGACAGACGCTGCCGCCGCCCGACCTCGCCCGAGGCGCACGCCCCGGCGTCATCACACCTGCTCACCACCTGGTTTCCAGCACCCTGAAGCGCCGTCACACCCGGCCGCACCCAGGGCTGCTCCGCCGCGCCCTGCTACTGCCCACGGAGCGGCACGGCCCCAGAGGACTTGAGGAAAGGCCATCTCCCATGCCCGTGGAGTTCCTTGGCATCGCCGCCACCAACGACGGCTCAGAGACCACCCCGCGTTCCGGCGCCGCCTTCGACAAGGAGTACACGCTCCGGCTCGCCCGGGCGCACGAGGACCACGGCTGGGACCGCGTGCTGTTCGCCTACGGCTCCGGGTCTCCGGACCCCGCTCCGGCTGCCGCCTACATCGCGAGCAGGCTGGACCGCCTCCAGATCCTCCTCGCTCATCGGCCCAACGTCTCGTACCCGACCTTCGCCGCCAAGACCTTCGCCACCCTCGACCAGATCAGCGAGGGCCGGCTGACCGTGCACTTCATCACCGGCGGCAACGACCACGAACAGGGCCGTGAGGGCGACACCCTCACCAAGGACGAGCGCTACGCCCGCACCCGCGAGTACATCCGGATCGTCAAGAAGATCTGGACCACCCACGAGCCCTTCGACCACGAGGGCGAGCACTATCGCTTCCACGACTTCGTCAGCGATGTCTTCCCGGTCCAACAGCCCCGCCCGGACGTGTCGTTCGGCGGCTCGTCGCCCGCCGCGTACGCCGCCGGGGGCGTCGAGGCCGATATCTACTGCCTGTGGGGCGAGCCCCTGGCCAAGACCGCCGAACAGATCGAGGCTGTGAAGGCCGCCGCGAAGGCCGCGGGCCGCACCGAGCTGCCCCGCATCCAGGTGGCGTTCCGCCCGATCATCGCCCCGACGGAGGAGCTGGCCCGGGAGAAGGCCCACCGCACGGTCGGTGCGATTAAGTCCCGCAAGGAGAAGGGCGAGGCGATCACCAAGCGCCACAATGGGCATGCCGCGCCGCAGAACACCGGCTCACAGCGGCTTATCGCCATCGCCGAGGCGGGGGAGCGCTACGACCGCGCCCTGTGGACCCCGACGGCCGCCGCCACCGGAGGCGCGGGCAACTCCAACGCCCTGGTCGGCACCCCGGAGACGGTCGCCCAGGCACTGTTGGACTACTACGACCTCGGCGTCGACATCCTCTCCGCCCGCGGCTACGACCTGCTGGGCGACGCCATTGACTTCGGCCGGTACGTGATCCCGATCGTCCGCGAGGAGGTCGCCAAGCGCGATGCCGAGCGGGCGGCCCGCGGCACGCAGAACCTGGCGGCGCTGAACGGATGACGTCCGCCTCCGAACTGACGATCACCCAGGTCATGGTCGCCGACCCGAGAGTGAAGCCCCTGCTGCGCGAACTCGGTGACGAGTACTCACGACGCTACGGCAAGGACGCTCACGCCGAACTGGCCCGCTATCCGGACGAGGAGTTCACCACGCCGTACGGCGGCGTACTGCTCCTGCTCCTCGAGCGTGGCGAGCCGGTCGCGGGCGGCGCCTTCCGCCGGTACGACGAGACGACGGCCGAGCTGAAGCGGATCTGGACGCACTCCGCCCACCGGAGGCGCGGTCTGGCCCGACGCGTCGTCGCCGAGCTGGAGCGCGAGGCGAGCGCCCGCGGCTACCGGCGGATCTACCTGACCACCGGTCCGCGCCAGCCCGAGGCTCGCGGCCTGTACCTGACGACCGGCTACATCCCGCTGTTCGACACCGAGGCCGACCCGGAAACCATCGGGCCCCTGCCGTTCGAAAAGCACCTGCCGACCGCACCACACCAAGGAAAGGCAGCCGACCTGTGAGCGTCCGTGGCATCGGAACCCGCCTGCGCATCGCCGCCGCCATCGCGCTGCTGCCCGTACTGGCGCTGACCGCCTGTGGCTCCGGCGACACCTCCGGAACCATACCGACGGGCGCTCAGGCATCCCCCGCGCCGACCGACGATCCGGTCGCCTCCGTACACAAGGTGGACTCCGTCGCCGCCCTGCTGCCCGCCGACGTCCGCAAGGCGGGCACGCTGCGGGTCGGCAGCTCGATCGGATTCCCGCCCGGGGCGTACTACCCCAACGGGCAGGACAAGCCGCCCGCGGGCCAGGACATAGACCTCGCCGACGCGGTGGCCAAGGTCCTCGGCGTGAAGCTGCAGCGCCAGGACGCCTCCTTCGAGACGATCCTGCCCGCCCTCGGCAGCGGCAAGTACGACGTCGGCACCGGAAACTTCGGCGTCACCACCGAACGCCTGAAGACCATCGACTTCGTCACCAATATCGACGACGGCCAGGGCTTCGCGGTGAAGACGGGTGGCACTGCGCTCAAGACGAAGGTCACCGACCTCACCCAGCTGTGCGGGCTGACCATCGGCACCGGGGCCGGCACCACCTTCGAGGCGACCCTCACCGCGCAGAAGGGGGTGTGTGCCAAGGCGGGCAAGAAACCGTACGACGTGAAGGTCTACTCGGAGAACGGGGCGACGCTCACCGCGCTCCAGCAGGGCCGCATCGACGTGATCATGTCGACCATCAACGGCCTGCGCTACCAGGCCGCACAACCCGCCGCGCAGGCCACCTTCCTCGGCGAGTACCACCGCCTCGACGTCGGCTTCGCCTTCAAGAAGGGCTCCCCGCTCACCAAGGCGTTCCATTCCGCCGTCAACGAGCTGATCAAGAACGGCGCCTACGCCCGAATCCTCAAGAAGTGGGGCACCTCCGCCTCCGCGATCGACACGTCGCGGATCAACCCGCCCGAACACACGTAACGAGTAAGCAGGAACACCACGATGGGACTCACCACCGATTCCGCCTCCGCGCCACCCGGCGCGGCCTCCCCGGGCACCGGCCCCGAAACACCGTCCGCCCCGGACGACCCGGCCTCGCTCAAGGTCGTCCCCGCCCGCCACTACGCCCGCTGGGTTGCGGCCGTGGCCGTGGTCGTGCTGGTCGCCCAGTTCGCGCACGGGCTGGTCACCAACCCGGTCTGGGAGTGGGGCGTCTTCCGCGACTACGTCCTGTCCGAGACGATCGTCCAGGCGGTTGGGGTGACCCTCCAGCTCACCGCGTACGCCACTGTGCTGGGCTTCCTCCTCGGCACCGTCCTGGCGTTCATGCGGTTGTCGCGCAGCCCGGTACTGCAGACCGTCGCCTGGACCTACATCTGGATCTTCCGCTCCATCCCGATGATCGTCCAGCTGGTGTTCTGGTTCAACCTGAGCGCGCTGTACAGGGAGTTGGGCGTCGGCATCCCCTTCGGTCCGGTGTTCTGGTCCGTCGACAGCAACAGCCTCATCGGCAGCATCGGTGCCGCCGTCATCGGACTGACGCTGCACCAGGCCGCCTACGCCGCGGAGATCGTCCGCGGCGGCGTCATCGCCGTAGACCACGGGCAGCTGGAGGCCGCCGCCGCGCTGGGCATTCCACGGCTGCGCCAGATTCGCCGGATCGTGCTGCCGCAGGCCATGCGCGCCATCCTGCCGACGGCCGGCAACGAGATCATCGGCCTGCTCAAGGGCACCTCGGTGGTCTACGTGATGTCCATCGGTGAGCTGTTCTACCAGGTGCAGGTGATCTACGGCCGCAACGGCCGGGTGATCCCGCTGCTTCTGGTCGCCACCGCCTGGTACGTGGTGCTGACCTCCCTGCTGTCGGTCGCCCAGTACTACGTGGAGCGGCACTTCGCCCGGGGCGCCAACCGCACCCCGCCGCCCACCCCCATCCAGCGCGCCCGCCGCTTCGTCCGCGACCTGCGTGCCGCGGCGGCACAGCGTCACCAGCCCGTCGTACCCCTGAAGCCCTTGGGAGACAGCCGATGAGCGACGTGACGGTGGCCCTCAAGGACGTGAAGCCGACGGTCGACGACGTGATGGTGGACGTCCACGGCGTCCACAAGAGCTTCGGTCCGCTGGAAGTGCTGCGCGGCGTCGACCTCCAGGTCCGCGCCGGCGAAGTCACCGTCATCCTCGGCCCGTCCGGCTCCGGAAAGTCCACGCTGTTGCGCACCATCAACCACCTGGAGAAGGTCAACCGCGGCTGGATCAGCATCGACGGCGAACTCATCGGCTACCGCCGCTCGGGCGCCAAGCTGCACGAGCTGAAGGAGAAGGACGTTCTGAAACAGCGCACCCACATCGGGTTCGTCTTCCAGAACTTCAACCTCTTCCCGCACCTGACCGTGCTGGACAACCTCATCGAGGCTCCCGTCTCCGCGCTGCGCCGACCGCGCAAGGAAGCGGAGGAGAGGGCCCGTCGGCTCCTCGACCGGGTCGGTCTCGCCGACAAGGCGGGGGCCTACCCCCGGCAGCTGTCCGGTGGTCAGCAGCAGCGCGTCGCCATCGCCCGCGCGCTCGCCCTCGAACCGAAGGTGCTGCTCTTCGACGAGCCCACCTCTGCGCTCGACCCGGAGCTGGTCGGCGAAGTCCTCGACGTCATCAACGACCTGGCCCGCACCGGAACCACCATGATCGTCGTGACCCACGAGATCGGCTTCGCCCGCGAGGTCGCCGACACCGTGGTGTTCATGGACGGCGGTGTCGTCGTGGAACAGGGCCCGCCCGCGGCCGTACTGGACGACCCGCAGCACGAGCGCACCCGCGCCTTCCTCTCCAAGGTCCTCTGACCGCCCCTCACCCCTTTCGCCATCGCAAGGAGCACGACCATGTCCACCTCGTTCACCCGCCGCACCTCCGCAGCCGCGCTGGGACTGACCGCCGCCCTCGTCCTCGCCGCGTGCAGCAACCCCTCCGACGGCGGCACGACCGAGGTCGCGGCCACCAAGGGCGCCGCTACGAAGATCAACCTGAGCCCTGATCAGCACCGCATCACCACCGGCAAGGTCGACTCCATAGCCGCCGAGGTCCCGGAGACGATCCGCAAGAGAGGCACCCTGGAGATCGTCGGATCGTCCGGCTCCGCGGCCCCGCTGACCTTCTACGCCACCGACAACAAGACCGTCATCGGCATCGAACCCGACATCGCCTACCTGGTCGCCGACGTACTCGGCCTCAAGCCGCACATCAACACCGTCTCCTGGGAGAACATCTTCGTCGGCCTCGACAGCGCCAAGTACGACGTCGGCTTCAGCAACATCACCGACACCGAGGAGCGCAAGGAGAAGTACGACTTCGCCGGCTACCGCCAGGACAACCTCGGCTTCGAGGCCAGGAAGGGCAGCGGTCTGAAGGTCACCGGGCCCAAGGACGTGGCGGGCGAGACGGTTGCCGTGAGCAGCGGCACCAACCAGGAGAAGCTGCTGATCGAGTGGAGCAAGGAGGACGTGAAGGCCGGCCTGAAGCCGGTGAACATCAAGTACTACCAGAACGACAGCGACACCTACCTCGCCCTCCAGTCCGGCCGGATCGACCTCTACCTCGGCCCCAACCCGACCGCCGCCTACCACGCGGCCACCACCGGGAAGACCGAGGTCGTCGGCACGTACTCCGGCGCCGGCGCCACCCTGCAGGGCCTCATCGCGGCCACCACCAAGAAGGACAGCGGCCTGGTCAAGCCGCTCGCCGACGCACTCAACGAGATCATCCGCAACGGCACATACGCCAAGGTGCTGAAGCGCTGGGGCCTGTCCAACGAGGCCGTGACCAAGTCCGAGATCAATCCTCCCGGCCTGCCGAAGACCAACAAGTAGCCGTTGCTGGGTGTGGGGCCGCAGTACGCCGCGGTACGCGGCCCCACACCCCCACGAAGAAATCTCACGCCCCTGAAGGGTCCGCCATGGCCACCGTCCTGTCTGTCTCCGGAAGTCCCTCCGCCACCTCTCGTACCGCACGGCTGCTGCGCCACCTGGATGCGCGGCTCACGGCCCAGGGACACGAGGTGATCCCCCTCGATGTCCGCACCATCCCCGCCGAGGCACTGCTCGGCGCCGACTTCCGGCACCCGGCGATCGCCGAGGCGACCGCCCTGTTCGACCGCGCCGACGGCGTCGTGATCGGCACGCCCGTCTACAAGGCCGCCTACTCCGGGCTGCTGAAGTCCCTGCTGGACCTGCTGCCGCAGTACGCCCTGGTCGGCAAGACGGTCCTGCCGCTGGCGACCGGCGGGACCACGGCGCACGTCCTGGCGATCGACTACGCCCTGCGCCCGGTGCTCAGTTCCATGGGCGCCGCGCACATCGTCCAGGGCTGGTTCACGCTCGACAAGGACATCGCGGTGGGCGAGGACGGCACCCTGACCGTCGCGCCGGGCCCGGCCGAGGCCCTCGCCCAGGTCGTCGACCAGTTCTCCAACGCCCTCGGCAGCCGTACGACCCTGCCGGTGGCCGCCGGACGAGCAGCTTGACCGCGACCGCCGACGACAAGCGAAAGGCGTGAACCTCTACGAGCCTCACCCTGCACTGGTTCCTGCCCACCAACGGCGACAGCCGCCATGTCGCCGACGGCGGCCACGCCACCCCGGTTACCGCAACCGGCGGTGACCGGCCGCCGAGCATCGGCTACCGCACCCGGATCGCCCGCGCTGCCGAGGTCTTCATGTACCCCTCGCCGGTGCGGCAAGCCCGCGACGGCTCACGTGATCTCCGAGGACCCCGAACGCGTCCGGTCGCGCGCGGAAACGCGACGAGCTGTGCGGACTCTCCGCTGCTGGTCGTCCGGCTGCAGACGGCGGCCGGCGCCCGCATCGGCCGGAGACGTCGTCCCGGTGTCCGGAGGCGCACAGCCCGGCTCTTTGTCCGTCGCCAGGACGCATCACAGTGCCCGCGCCGCATAGGCCCTGACGTCCGCGTCCGAGTCCGCCGTCGCGGTGGTCAGGGCTGCTCGGGCGTCCTCGGTGGCACGGTGCCGGGTCAGGGCCAGTACCGCGGCCTTGCGGACGTCGGCGTTGGGGTCGGCGACGGCCTTGGCGAGTGCGGGGACGGCCACGTCAGGGTCCGCGGCGGACAGGGCGGTGGCGGCGCCGGCCCGCACCTGCCAGGCCGGGTCGGACAGGGCTGACTCGGCATGTACGGCCAGAAGGGTCGGACAGCCGGTCGTGCCCAGGGCCTCGTAGGCGGCCCCGCGCACCAGGGCGTCGGGATCGTCGACCAGTTCGGCAAGGGTCGAGCGGACTACGTCCGAGTCCGGACCCGGAGCCATGCCGGCCAGGGCCTTGGCGATCGTGACGCGGACCTCGCGTGACGGCTCGGTGGCTGCCGCGCCCGCGACCTCTGCGGTGGCGTCGACCGACACGAGCGCTCGCACGGCCGCGATACGGACAGCGATGGCGGAGTCCGACAGCAAGACCACGAACAGGTCGACGTCACCGACGCGCAGGCCGCGCAGGACGTCCAGTGCGGCGGCACGGACGACGGGATCGGCATCGGAGAGGGCGGCCAAGAGGCCGTCACGCAGGGCCGGTTCGGGGGCCAGGGTCTCGACCAGTTCGCGCAGCGAGGCGGCCGCGGCGGCGCGGACGCCGGCGTCGGTGTCGGCGAGCGCCGCGGCCAGTGCCGGTCCGGTTCCCGGTGGCACGGTCTCCGTCAGGACGGCGACGGCCGTGCTGCGGACAGCGGGCTCCGGGTCGGTCAAGTAGGGGGTGAGAAGCGGGAGTTCGGGCTCGTTCTCCGCAAGGGCGAGTAGTTCGAGCAGGCGCGGTGTGGCCGCCGCCCTCGCGTCGGTATCTGGGCGGGCGGTTGTACCGGTCACGGCGGGCTCCTGCCGCATCGTCACCGGGGCCACCTCCCGGGACCCTGCGGTCGCCACCTTCTCCGGGTGGACCTCGCCGAGGTGCCGGGAGGGGCCGCCGGCCGGGGTGAAACCGTCGACCGGAACCAGATAGGGCGCCACGGGACGGGCCGTGAACTCCATTGCACCGGAAGGGGACTTACGCAGATCCAGATGGTGGAACCAGGACGTGTCGTCACGGTACGGGTGGTCGAGACGGTCGTGGTAGAGGCCCCAGCGGGATTCCGTGCGGGCCAGGGAAGCCCGCGCGGCCATCTCCGCGCAGTCGCGGATGAACGTGACCTCCGCGCAGCGCATCAGCTCGTGCGGGGAGCGCGCGCCCATCGCGGCGATGTCGGCGCGCATCCGCTCGAACGCCTCCAGGGCCAGCGACAGCCGGGCGCCGGACTTCGGTGGAGCCACGTAGTCGTTCACGAAGCGGCGCAGCTTGTACTCGACCTGGGGCTGCGGCGGGCCGTCGGGGTTGCGCAGCGGACGGTAGATCAGCTCGTGCGCCTCGCGCAGTTGGCCGGAGGGAAGGTCCCCTTCGTACGGCGGGTACTGTGCGGCGTCCGCGCCCGCCACCTCGCCGAAGACGAACGCGCCGATCATGTAGTTGTGCGGCACACAGGCCAGGTCCCCGGCCGCGTACAGGCGGGGGACGGTTGTGCGGGCGTGGTCGTCGACCCGCACACCCGAGGCCGAGTGGCCGCCACACAGGCCGATCTCCGAGATGTGCATCTCGACGTCGTGGGTTCGGTAGTCGTGGCCGCGGCCCGCGTGGAAGGTGCCGCGGGTCGGGCGCTCGGTGGAGTGCAGGATGGACTCCAGGGCCGTGACCGACTCCTCCGGGAGATGGCTCAGCTTCAGGTAGACAGGGCCCCGGTCGCTCGCCACCTCCGCCGCGAATTCCGCCATCATCTGACCCGACCAGTAGTCGGAGTCGACGAAGCGTTCCCCGTGCCGGTTGACCTGGTAGCCACCGAAAGGATTGGCGACGTAGGCGCAGGCCGGCCCGTTGTAGTCCTTGATCAGCGGGTTGATCTGGAAGCACTCGATACCGGTCAGTTCGGCACCGGCGTGGTAGGCCATCGCATAGCCGTCACCCGCGTTGGTCGGGTTCTCGTACGTGCCGTACAGATAGCCGGACGCGGGCAGGCCGAGCCGTCCGCAGGGGCCGGTCGCCAGGATCACCGCGCCCGCGCGGACGACGACGAACGCACCCGTGCGCGTGTGGAAGCCCGCCGCCCCCACGGCCTGCCCCCGAACCGTCAGCACGCGCACCGGCATCACCCGGTTCTCGATCCGGATCCGCTCGCGCATCTCGCGCCGCCGCAGCTGCCGGTACAGGACCTTCTTCACGTCCTTGCCCTCGGGCATGGGCAGCACGTACGAGCCGGAGCGGTGGACCTGGCGGACCGCGTACTCGCCGTGCTCGTCCTTCTCGAACTTGACCCCGTACGACTCCAGTCGCCGCACCATGGCGAAGCCGCGGGTGGCGGTCTGGCGAACGGTGGTCTGGTCGACGATGCCGTCGTTGGCACGGGTGATCTCGGCGACGTAGTCGTCGGGTTCGGCACGGCCGGGGATGACCGCGTTGTTGACGCCGTCCATGCCCATGGCGAGCGCGCCGGAGTGGCGGACGTGCGCCTTCTCCAGCAACAGGACGTCCGCACCGTGCTCGGCGGCGGTCAGCGCCGCCATGGTGCCGGCCGTGCCGCCGCCGATGACGAGGACGTCGCAGGTCAGCTCCTCGGCGTCGGCGAGGGCCGGGATTTCCAGGGGGGTGTCCACCAGGGTGCCTTTCAAGAACCGAGTGACGTGAGGATGTCGCGCCGCAGGGCGATGCGCGCCGGATCGTCGTGGGCGGCGCGCTCGCGCGGGCGCGGTACGTCCCGTACGGCTGCGAGCCGGCCCGCGCCCAGCACGGCCACGCGGTCGCCGAGGAACAGGGCTTCTTCCACGTCGTGGGTGACGAAGACGACGGTCGCGCCCGTGCCGTGCAGCACCTCCACCAGCAGGTCCTGCATTCCGGACCGGGTCTGGGCGTCCAGAGCACCGAACGGTTCGTCCATCAGGACGGTGCGCGGGCGGCCGGCGAGGGCACGGGCCAACTGCGCGCGCTGACGCTGCCCGCCGGAGACGCGGTGGGGCAACTGGCGGGCGTGCTCGGCGAGGCCGACCCGGGCCAGCCACGCCTCGGCCTGCGTGCGGCGTTCGGCGCGCGGCAGGCCACGGATGGCCAGCGGGAGTTCGACGTTGGCGCGCAGGGTGCGCCAGGGCAGGAGGGCGTCCTCCTGGAAGACCAGGGCTCGCTCGACGGACGGGCTGGTCAGCAGGTGTTCGTCCTCGGTGAGCTGCCCGGCGAGCGGGGGCAGGAGGCCGGCCAGGGCGCGCAGGAGGGTCGACTTGCCACAGCCGGAGGGGCCGACGACGGTGAGGATCTCGCCGGGCGCGATGTCCAGATCGACTTCGGCCAGGGCGAGGGAGCCGGGATGGCCGAGATCGGCGGCGCGGAGGGTGAGCCGTGCGCCGCCCACGGGCGCGGTCCTCCTCACAGCGGCGGCACCGACGGTGGCCGTCGTCGTCTCAGACGAGGTGCTCATCGCGCGTCTCCTCGGCCTCGGATGCGGGGGATGAGGTGCGTACCGCTGAGGGCTCCGGCCGTGGACCCGTTGCCCTGGGAACCCGGGGCCGGGCGCCGGGGGCGTACGAGGTGCGCGGCAGCCAGCGGGTGAGACGGCGGCCCAGTAGCTCGACAGCGGTGGAGGTGAGCCAGCCGAGCACGCCGATCGTGACCATGCCGACGAACACGCCGGGGTAGTCGAGCACCGTGTAGTCCTGCCAGGTGCGGTAGCCGACCCCGTACTGACCGGAGATCATCTCGGCGGAGATCAGACAGATCCACGCGACGCCGACGCCGACCGAAAGGCCGCCGAAGATGCCGGGCAGCGCGCCCGGCAGGACGACCGAGCGGAGGATCCGCCACCGGCCGCCGCCCATGGTGCGCACCGCGTCCTCCCATACGGGGGCCAGCGCGCGCACCGCGTGCCGGGTGGAGACCAGGACCGGGAAGAACGCGGCGGTGAAGGTGATGAAGACGATGCCCTGTTCGTCGGAAGGCAGGAGGAGGATCGCCACAGGGACCAGGGCGATCGCCGGGATGGGGCGGACCACCTCCAGCAGCGGGCCCAGCAGGTCCTCGGCGAGACGGGAGCGGGCCACCAGCACACCCCCGGCCACGCCCAGCATGGCGGCGAGCAGGAAACCGGTGAGAATCCGGGTGAGGCTGTCGGTGAGGTCCATCCAGTAGTCGGGTCCCGACAAACGGTCGGCGAAGGCGCGGACCACGTCGGTGACCGTCGGGAACTGCGAGAAGCGCAGCCAGAGGTCGACGTGCAGCGTGGTCAGCAGCTGCCACAGGCCGAGGGCGACGGCCAGGGACAGCCCGCGCAGCGCGTACCGGGTCACGACGCCCGCTCCAGCGCCTCGGCATACGTGATGACGCGTGCGCCGACGTGACCGTCGACGTACGCCTGTGCGGTCGCCGGTGCGACGAAGGGCAGCAGCTTGGCGCCGTCGGCCACCCAGACCGCCTTGTCGGCGAACCACAGGGTGCCGGTGGTGGCGTCGGGCACGTAGCCGGCGCGGATGCCGTCGGCGTGCTTCGCCACGTAGGCCAGCAGTTCGACGGGCGACGTGAAGGTGCGGGTCTTCCGGGCGCCCTTCGGCCACACCTCGCTCGCGGCGGACGGGGGCGTTGCGGCGAGCCGCCTCGCGTACCCGGCCTTGCCGAGTGCCTTCTTCGCGTACTGGTCGTCGACGAAGGAGTCCACGTCCACGTCGCCGGTCAGCTTGGCGGACTTCAGGATCGACACGTCCTGCTTCAGGGCGGAGACGAGCTGGGGTTTGAGAGCCGGGCCGAAGGCGGAGATGCCATGGGCGCCGTTGTAGAGGTAGACGACTTCGGCGGGCAGTCCCGTGGCCTGCGCGACCTTCTCGGTGGTGGTGACGGGGTGTTCGTTCAGGTAGTCGGTGGCCCGCGCCTGGGCCTTCAGGAACGCCTCCAGCACGGCCGGGCGCGTCTTCGCGAAGTCTTCGCGGGCGGTGACACCGTGGAACGTGGGCAGGTTCAGCTGCGCTCCGTCGTACAGCGCCTTCGCCCTGCCCTGGAAGGCGAGCAGGCCGGGCCACGCGACGAACTGGGACAGCGCGTCCGTGTTGCCCGCCGCCAGGGCCGAAGCACCCACCGCGGGCTGCTGGTTGAGCTTCTCGATGCCCTTGCCGGGGTCGATGCCGGCGCGCTGCAGGGCCCGTACGAGCGTGCCGTCGGCGGCGGAACCGACGCTGGTGGAGACCCTCTTGCCCGCCAGGTCCCGCAGGGAGGCGAGCTTGGAATCCGGCGCGGTGACGATGGTGTTGAGGCCGCCGCGCAGGTTGTATCCGGTGACGGAGACGAGGTGGGTGGGGCGGCCGAGCTGCTTGCCTCGGGCCGCGTTGATCAGGAGCGGGAAATCGCCCATCGAGCCGATATCGATCTTCCCGGCGGTCATCTGGGCGGTGATGGGGGCACCCGTCGCATAGTCCTGCCAGGCGACCTTGTAGGTGTGACCGTCATGGAGGGAGTCGAGCTCCTGCTCGAAGTAGCCGAGGGAGCGCAGCAGGGTCCCGGCGGTGACGGTGTTGATGGTCTTGGACTGGTAGCCGACGGTGACGGTGACCGTAGAGCGGCTGCCGGCCTCGGCGTCACCGCCGCAGGCGCCGAGCGGGAGCAGCAGGACCACTGCCGATACTGCGACTGCGGTGCGTTTCATGGGTGTTCGGGCCTCTCAACGGAGCAGATAGGGCATGTCGACCGTGACGGCTCCGGTGGGACAGCGGGCCGCGCACGGGCCGCAGTACCAGCACTCGTCGACATGCATGTACGCCTTGCCGCTGCCGGCGTCGATGGCGAGGGAGTCCAGCGGGCACATGTCCACGCAGAGCGTGCAGCCGTCGATGCACTTCGACTCGTCGATGGTCACGGGCACGTCGGCCCGCTGGGGCGCCAAGGGCATGGCTGTCTCCAGGAAGGTTGTCTCTGAAGGTTGTCTCTTCGGGGGCGTCAGACGGAGCGGTGCAGCGAGCCGCTCATCGCGATGCGGTCGCCACGGAAGCGGATGAACTCGAGGTCGACGGGCCTGCCGTCGGCAAGATGCGTGAGACGTTCCAGCATCAGGACAGCCGCGCCCTGCGGGGCCTGCAGCACGGCGGCGGAGTGGGCGTCCGCGTTGACCGCCTCCAGAGTGATCTCGGCGTGGCCGAGAGGCAGACCGCAGGTCGCCTCCAGCAGGCGGAAGACGTCGGTGTTCTCCAGGTCCGCGGCGAGGAGCGCGGTGCCGATGTCCAGGGGGATGTAGGTGAGGTCGAGGGACAGAGGGAGGCCGTTCAGACGGCGCAGGCGCTCGATGTAGAGGACGTCGGTGCCCGAGGGCACGTGGAGTCGTTCGGCGACCGGGGCGGGCGCCGGGACGGGGCCCATCGTGCGGACCTCGTTCGTGACCCGGCCGTGTTCGCGGAGGGTTTCCGCAAGGCCCAGCAGGCGGTCGAGGCCGTGAGGGTACTTCCGGGCCACGACCAGGGTGCCGACACCGGGCTGGCGCTCGACGAGACCCTCGGTGCGCAGCAGGCCGAGGGCCTGGCGGACGGTGTTGCGGGAGGCGCGGTAGTCGGTGGCGAGAGTCGACTCGTGGGGGAGCGCGCCGTTGGGGAAGGCGCCGGTGAGGAGTTGGCGGCGGAGCAGGTCGGCGAGTTGCCTGGCCCGGTCGGCGCGCAGCCTGCGCCGGCTGCGGTGGGCGGCGACCGTGGTCGCGGCGCCTTGGCCGGCGTGGTCTCGGATGCGGTCGGTGGGCGGCATGGCTCGAACCATAGCTATCCGATAGGAATAATTGTGTTGCCGGATAGTTGCGCCACCTGACGCCCTGCCGGATGCGTCGCTGAACTGGGTATTCGCCAGACGGATGGGAGCATCTGCCAGTCTCTGCCGGTGCCGGCGGCGCAGCGCCCCCCTGGAAGTCGCGTCATCCTCTCATCATGTGAGACGTCGGGCGCGACGCGAGAAGGCCCTCTTGACGGGGTGCGAAGGCCGCCTGACACTCCAGTACAGATTCCCCAGTGGATGGATAGGAAATGATGGAGCGTCTGGAGCCGCCTGCCGACCGCTCGGTGCGTGCTGGCCGGCCGTCTCTCCTCCTGACCTCCCGCCGCCACATCGATCTCCTGCGCGTCTGCAGCGCGGCGAACGCTCCTCGCTGAACCGGCGGTGCCCACCGGCACCCGTCCCGTCGCATACGGGTACACCTCAACGCCGCCGCGCGCCCACCCCCCCGGTGCTGCCCGCCGCACCTCTGAGAACCAGAAGCCGGACCCGGACCCGGACCCAGGGAGACACATGCCCGCCGCACCCTTGACCACCGTGCCGTCCCGCCCCTCGGTGCCGTCGTTCCGGGGCAGGATCGGCCGTGACGCGAGCAGTGGCTACTACGCTGTGCCGCGCCGTTACCGCCTCCACCTCTCGCTGTCCTGCCCCCACTGTCTGCGGATCGCCATCACCCACAGCCTGCTCGGCCTGGAAGAGACCCTCCCCGTGGTGCTGCTGCCGGCCGTGCCCGACGGACCCGACGGTGGACACTCCGCTCTGCGCCCGTTGTACGAGACCAGTTCGCACCGGTACTCCGGCCCCACCGCGGCACCGGTGCTGAGCGACGACTGGACGGGGCGGATCGTCAGCACGCACACCCCCGACATCCTGCACGACCTGGCCCGGTACTTCGGCCGTGACCACCCCGACCGGCCCGCGCTGTACCCGCACGGCGCCGAGGCGGAGATCGAGGCCGTCGAGCACCTCTGCGAGTACCGCATCAACGCAGCCGCACAGCACGCCGGACAGGCCGACACCGATGCCGGGGAGTGTCAGACAGCCCTGACATCCCTGCTCCGCGCCCTGGGTTCACTGGAGGGGCGGCTCGCCTTTCAGGACTTCATCCTGGGCGACGAAATGACGGCCGCCGACGTGCAGTTGTGGGTGACCTTGGTGCAGATCGACACCGTGCACCGACTGCACCTGGATGCCGCCGCGGTGCACCGCATCGCCGCGCATCCGCACCTGTGGGCCTACGCACGACGACTCGCCGCCTACCCCGCCTTCGGCCGACACCTCGACCTGGACGGCATCACCCGCAGGCACCATGCCCACTGCCGAGGACTGGAGGCCGCAGGGGCGGCCGTGCAGATCCTGGACTGGGCGGTGCACATCGCGGACGGTGCCGCCGCTCAGCCCTGCCAGGAGCCTCTGGACGGTTTCATGGAACCGCAACACGCTCTCCACCTTCCTCCGTCCGGCTCCGCCTAACCTGCGACGACATGGGGCCTGCCATGCCGGAGCGCGGCGAGCCCCGATCCGAGCAGGACAAACAGCTGGAAGAGCGGAGGTGACGGTGTTGCCCGCCGTTTCCCGCGTGCTCGTCCCGGCTGCCGGGGTTCTCGTCGCGCGCGGCTGTGTCCGCTTGTACTCCCGGCCTCACATCGATCTGCAACGGGTGGCCGGCGCCCTCTGTCGTTCCTGACCTGTTCCCCGCCACCGAGTCCTTCTGCACGAGGACTGGTGATCACATACGGTCGACCAGGAAGGCACCCTTCTCGTGTCCGCACATCCCCCTCTTCACCTTGCCGTGGCGCTGGACGGCACCGGCTGGCACCCGGCCGCATGGCGTGAGCGGGGCGCCCGGCCCCACGACCTGTTCACTGCCGGTTACTGGGCCGATCTCGTGACCGAGGCCGAACGCGGCCTGCTCGACTTCGTGACGTTCGAGGACGCGCTCGGCCTGCAGTCCTCGCACCTCACGGAGCCGGACGGGCGCACCGACCAGGTGCGGGGCCGGTTGGACGCCGTGCTTGTCGCCGCGCGGGTCGCCCCGCTGACCCGGCACATCGGTCTGGTGCCGACCGTGGTCGCCACCCACACCGAGCCGTTCCACATCTCGAAGGCGATCGCCACCCTGGACTACGTCAGCACCGGTCGCGCGGGCCTGCGCGTCCAGGTGTCGGCACGGCAGCACGAGGCCGCGCACTTCGGCCGCCGTACCTTCCCGCCTCTCCGCGCCGAGGACCGGGACACCCCGGCCGGCCGGAACCTGATCGCCGAACTCTTCGAGGAGGCCGCCGACTACATCGAGGTGGTGCGCCGTCTGTGGGACAGCTGGGAGGACGACGCGGAGATCCGCGATGCCGCCACCGGGCGCTTCATCGACCGTGACAAGCTGCACTACATCGACTTCGAGGGCAGGCACTTCAGCGTCAGAGGGCCCTCGATCACCCCTCGGCCCCCGCAGGGCCAGCCTGTCGTCAGTGCGCTCGCGCACCAGAGCGTGCCGTACCAACTGGTGGGCCGTTCGGCCGACATCAGTTACGTCACCCCGCACGACAGCGACCAGGCCCGCACCGTCGTCGCCGAGATCCGTGCCGCCCAGGCCGCCGCGGGGCGGGCGGAGGAGCCACTGCACATCTTCGGTGACCTGGTGGTGTTCCTCGACGACGATCCCGCGGCGGCGGAGGACCGCAAGGCCCGCCTGGACGGCCTCGCGGGCCATGCCTGCACCAGCGACGCCGAGGTGTTCACGGGTGCGCCCGGACAACTGGCGGACCTGCTGCTGGAGTGGCGCCGGGCCGGCCTGAGCGGCTTCCGGCTGCGCCCCGGAGTGATCGGCCACGACCTGGAGCAGGTCACACGGGGCCTGGTCCCCGAACTCCAACGCCGAGGCGCTTTCCGCCGCGCCTACGAGGCGGACACCCTACGCGGGCTGCTCGGGCTCACCCGCCCCGCCAACCGCTACGCCGCCGTCTGAGGGGGAGTCGTACCACCATGAGCAAGCCGACCACCGGCACGCCGGCCACGAGCAAGGCGACTTCGGGCAGGCCTCTGAAGCAGATCCATCTCGCGGCCCATTTCCCCGGCGTCAACAACACCACCGTGTGGAGTGACCCGCGGGCGGGCAGCCACATCGAGTTCAGCTCGTTCGCGCACTTCGCACGGACCGCCGAACGAGCCAAGTTCGACTTCCTGTTCCTCGCCGAGGGACTGCGGCTGCGCGAACAGGGCGGCCAGATCTACGACCTGGACGTGGTGGGACGGCCCGACACCTTCACCGTCCTGTCCGCGCTCGCCGCCGTCACCGAACGGCTCGGCCTGACCGGCACCATCAACTCCACCTTCAACGAGCCGTACGAGGTGGCCCGCCAGTTCGCCAGCCTGGACCACCTGTCGGGCGGACGCGCCGCCTGGAATGTGGTCACCTCGTGGGACGCCTTCACCGGCGAGAACTTCCGGCGCGGCGGCTTCCTCCCCCAGGATCAGCGCTATTCCAGGGCCAAGGAGTTCCTGGCCACCGCCACCGAGTTGTTCGATTCCTGGCACGGCGACGAAATCGTCGCTGATCAGCAGTCCGGCATCTTCCTCAAGGACGCGCAGGCCGGAGCCTTCGTCCATCAAGGACAGCACTTCGACATCGCCGGCCAGTTCAACGTCCCGCGCAGCCCGCAGGGCCGCCCGGTGATCTTCCAGGCAGGCGACTCCGACGAGGGCCGCGAGTTCGCCGCCGCCGGCGCCGACGCCATCTTCAGCCGGCACAGCACCCTGGAGGCGGGCCGGGTCTTCTACACCGACGTCAAGGGACGCCTGGCCCGTCACGGCCGAACCCACGACCAACTGCTGATCCTCCCCGCGGCGACCTTCGTACTCGGCGACACCGACGCCGAGGCGCAGGAGCTGGCGCATGAGGTACGACGTCAGCAGGTCAGCGGCCAGACGGCGATCAAGTACCTGGAACATGTCTGGAACCGGGACCTGTCCGCCTACGACTCGGACGGTCCGCTCCCCGACATCGACCCGGCCCCCGGCGAGAACACCATCGCCCGCGGCCGGGCCAGCGTCCGGATGTTCCGCGACCCGCTCGCCGTCGCCCGGCAGTGGCGCGAGCGAGCCGCCGCGGAGAACCTGTCGATCCGCGAGCTGGTCATCGAGACCACCGGCCGCCAGTCGTTCATCGGCTCCCCGGCCACCGTCGCCGAGACGATCAACCACTTCGTCCAGGCGGACGCCGCCGACGGCTTCATCCTGGTGCCGCACATCACCCCAGGCGGCCTGGACGAGTTCGCCGACACCGTCGTTCCGCTGCTCCAGGAACGCGGCGTGTTCCGCCACGACTACACGGGCACCACGCTCCGCGACCACCTCGGCCTGGCACACCCCGACGCCCGCGCGGAGGCGGAGACCCGACGGGCGGCGTCGTGAAGTTCCTGGCCATCACCCTCATCGTGCACGCCCCGGATCCGGTGACCGGTATCCAGAAGACGACCAACGAGCGCTTCCGCGAGGTGATCGACAACGCGCTGCTGGCCGAGGAACTCGGATTCGACGGCTTCGGTGTCGGCGAACGCCACGAGCGGCCCTTCATCTCCTCCTCGCCACCGGTCGTACTCAGCCACATCGCCGCGCTGACCTCCCGGATCCGGCTGTTCACCGCCGTCACCACCCTCAGCCTGCTCGACCCGGTACGCGCGTACGAGGACTACGCGACCCTGGACCACCTGTCCGCCGGCCGTCTCGACCTGATCATCGGCAAGGGCAACGGCACCGCCCAGCGCGAGCTGTTCCACGTCACACCCGAGGACCAGTGGCACCGCAACGCCGAGAGCTACGAGCTGTTCCGCCGCATCTGGCGGCAGGACAAGGTGAGCGCCTTCCCCCGCTTCCGCCCCGAGCTGACGGACGCCGAGGTCTGGCCCAGACCGCTCCAGCAACCCATCCGGGTCTGGCACGGCAGCGCGACCAGCCGGGAATCGGTCGACCTCGCCGCCCGCTACGGAGATCCGCTCTTCTCGGCCAACGTCACCCACCCGATCGAGCCGTACGCCGAACTGATCCGCCACTACCGGGAGCGCTGGGAGCACTACGGCCACGACCCGGCTCAGGCCGTCGTCGGAGCAGGGACGGCCGGCTACTACGCGGCCCGCACCTCGCAGGAAGCGATCGCCGCCTACCGGCCGGTCTTCGAGGGCTATCTCGCGTTCCAGAAGCGGCTGGGAGTCGAGCCGGTGTTCGCCACGCTGGAGGACTTCGTCGAACGCAGCTCGGCGCTGATCGGCAGCCCGCAGCAGGTGATCGACAAGGTGCACCGCTACCACGAGCAGTTCGGACACAGCGTGCTCCATCTGCACGCCGACGCAGGCGGCCTCACTCAAGCCCAGCACCGCGCCTCACTCGAACTCTTCCAGTCCGACATCGCCCCCGTTCTACGACGCGACATCCCCGACCCGCCGTTCCCCTGGACTCCGGTCACCGCCGAGCCCGAGCCCGGCCCCGAACCTGAGCCCGAGTCCGTATCCGCGCCCGCACCGGCACCCGCGCCCACCGACCGCTGAGGAGCACCACCCGACCATGTCCGGCATCCCTCTCGGGGTCCTCGACCTCGTCCCGATCCCGTCCGGCTCCACCGCCACAGAGGCGCTGCGCAACACCATCGACCTCGCCCGGCAGACCGAGCGGTTCGGCTACACCCGCTACTGGTTCGCCGAGCACCACCTCAACCCGGGCGTGGCCGGGACCTCTCCCGCCGTTGTCCTGGCCCTGACCGCCTCCGCGACCTCCACGATCAGGATCGGCGCCGGTGCCGTACAGCTCGGTCACCGCACCGCCCTGTCCACCGTCGAGGAGTTCGGGCTGATCGACGCCCTGCACCCCGGGCGACTCGACCTGGGCCTCGGCCGCTCGGGCGGACGTCCACCTGGACAGACGGCAGGGCCCCGGCCGACCACGACCCCCGTCGTCGACGGGCGTGCCCCCAATGGGCTGAAGATCCCGCCACGTTTCTCCTTCGAGCACCTGATCGGTTCGCCCCGTTTCCTGCTCCAGCAGCAGCTCCTGCACCAGCCGGGCGCCGGCCCCCAGGACTACGGCGAGCAGGTCGATGACATCCTTGCGCTCCTGCGCGGCGACTACCGCTCCCCGGACGGGGTCGAAGCACACGCCATCCCCGGCGAGGGCGCCGCGGTGCAGGTATGGATCCTCGGCAGCAGCGGCGGACAGAGCGCCGACGTCGCGGGCCGCAACGGCCTGCGTTTCGCGGCCAATTACCACGTCAGCCCGGCCACCGTACTGGAAGCAGCCGAGGGCTACCGCGCCGCCTTCCAGCCGTCCGACCACCTCGACAAGCCCTACGTCAGCGTCTCCGCCGACGTCGTCGTCGCCGAGGACGACGAGACCGCCCGCGAACTGGCCACCGGCTACGGCCCATGGGTCCGCAGCATCCGCACCGCCGAGGGCGCCATCCCCTTCCCGACCCCGGAGCAGGCCCGCGCCCACACCTGGACCGATGCGGACCGGGCCCTGGTCGCCGACCGTGTCGACACCCAGTTCGTCGGCTCCCCGGGGCACGTCGCCGACCAACTCGAACAACTGCAGGAGGCCACCGGCGCCGACGAGTTGATCATCACCACCATCACCCACGACCACGCCGACCGGGTGCGCTCCTACCAACTCCTCGCAGAGGAGTGGCAACGCCGATGAGCAGGTCGCGGCCCGGCTCCTGATGCCGAGTGGCCGGCTCGCCGACTCTCGCCGGCCCCGGCGCTCAGTCTTTGCTGGATCGTAGTGGTGCGGGTTCGGCCGGTCCGCTTGCTCGGCTTCTGGTGGTTTCCCCGGCAGGCCACGAACGTGACTTTCGACCGCTCGCCGGGCGAACAGGCGCTGCCCGAGCAGCTACGCCGGGTCCCATCCCTCAGCCGGGCGAGCGCCGGCAGCAGCGCCCCCGCCAATGCCCAGCCCAGCCCAAGGCTGCGGAGAAGGAAGCGGAGGCGCCACGCGAAGCCCGCGCCCGCCGGACCGCACTCGTGGTGGCAGCCCGGATCAACCAGGGACAGAACCCCGCCGAGGCGATCAAGGGGACGGGAGCCGGGTGCCTCGTCGAAGCCAGACTGCTGTGGCAGAGCCCGTCGTTCCGGGATGCAGCCATCGAGGCCCTCGCCGACGTCCTCGGGCTGGACGGCGACGGAAGCCGCCCAGAGCCAGCTACTGCCGAGGACGCATACGAGCGGGCCGCACCCGGAAGCCCCGTCACTCTCGAATGGAAAGCCCCGGAACTCACCCTCCGTCTCCGCTGCCTGCGCACCACCGGGGGAATCACCGACACCTTGGGCATCGACCCCACAGCGCGGCCCAGGGGCAAAGCCCTGGAGGCCGGTGTCAACGCCCGGCGGAAGACTGCCGCCGCATTCTTGGCCGACGACGGAGCTGACCCGCTCCACCCCAGCTTCGCCCTCGTGGAGATCGACCGCCGCCAGGACTTCGCCCACCGTCTGGATGACCCCAAATACGCGCTCCGGCTGGGCCGCGCGGATGCGGGCGTCCTGACGCAATTCGCGCTCGTCCCCAAGAAGGCCGAGGGCTACAACAGCGAGAAGAGCCTCTCCCACCGGGTTCATTCGGGCGGGGAAGACGCTCTGCGCCAGTACGGCGTCCGTGTCCTGCCCGAGCACACGCTCGGCGAAGCGATCCCAAGGACCTGCGCTACGTCGCCACGTACATGGTCAAGCGGCGCAAGGACGGCCCCACCCGACTGCCCCGCCACACCCCGGTGGCCGTCATGGTCACGCCGCTGGCACCGGGCAGCGGCCTGGCGGCCGTCACAGGCTGGGACGAGCGGACGGGACGCTGGATTCCCTACCCCCAGTTCCTGCTCGGCCTGGTCAAGACAGCCGAAATCCCGGAGGTCAGCGAATCACGGTAGGGGACAACCCGGAACGGCTGGACAGCGAGGCGTCGTTCGCCGCGCTGTGCGGTGTCAGCCCTGTCAAGCGCTCCTCGGGACGCCGACAGTTCCGTCGCCTCAACCGCGGCGACCGGCAGGCCAACGCCGCGCTCCATCGCATCGTGTTCACCCGTCTGCGGGTTGACCCGCGTACCCAGGACTATTACGAGCGCCGGATCAAGGAGGGCAAGACCGGACGCGAAATCGTCCGTTGCCTCAAACGCTATGCGGCCCGAGAGGTCTTCCACCTGGTCAAACAGGTACAGCCAGCACCCCGCTCATAGGGGCTGTCGTGACAGATGAGAGGCTCGGACGGGTGAGCGAGACACCACCGAACACTCTGCAATACCGCTTTGACGGGCCAGAAGACGCACCTGTCCTGATCCCGGGGCCGTCCCTGGGTACCACATGGCACAGGTTGTAGGGACCCTCCAGGGGCGTCTACACCAGTCAATCGCGGGCATGAATCGCAGGTCAGGGCCTACTGGTCCGAGAGGGTCCGCCAGTTCGTGATAGCGGCTTCCCCTCCTTGAGCAACCAGGCTGCCGTCGCGCGCACTGTATCCGGCCGTCCCGGTCCGGTCGGACGGACGGACGGGGTGCTCATGGTGGGCAGCCCCATGTGGCGAGGCGGCCTCCGAGTTCACCCCCGGCTCACGCGGTTGGTGCCGCCTTGCGGCGACCGCACCTTCAGCCCGCTGGCCACAGCATGAAGCTGAGCATGGCCGGGGCGTGATGTACGTGTGCTGAAGCAATGCCGCAACCGACGAGTGGCCCCCAATGCCGGGAGAACGCGTGCCACTTTGTCCACATGCTCCGGCATGACCAGGGCGATTGACTGAGTCCGATCAGCCGGCGGCCCGATGGAAGAGCGAACCGATGACGACGCGGCTCATCGCTGCGATACTCGTCACGGATCCTGACAGCGGCAGACTCCTCATCCTGCGGCGGAGCAGCCACTTGGATTCCGCACCTGGCGAGTGGGACGTCCCCAGCGGCAAGGGCGAACCAACAAGGGCAACAACAGCAATTTCGTGACCGCGTTGCTGGAGAACAACGGCCGAACCACCTACGCCCTGAAAGGCGGCGACGCAACAGTCCGGAGGGCTGACGACCCGGTGGGACGGCGATCCGCCCGACCGCGGTGGATACAAGCCCATGCAGGAAGAGGGCGCCATCGTGCTCGGCACGGGTGGTGAGAGTTACGCCGGCAACTCCGCCGGCAACGAGCTGCCGCCCTCGGCGGCGGGACAGGCGGTGGTCCACGACGGGTACTCCAGCGTGTTCACGATCGACGCGTGCAGCGACGATCTGCAGGAGACGTACCTGACCGCGATGGGCGCCGCCTGGACCACCCAGGACCTCTCCGACAAGTACCACACCCCACCGGCCCGCGAGGCCCCGCTGCGCGAGACGTACCTGTCCGGCATCGGCGCCTCCTGGATCACACAGGACTTCACCACGAAATACGGCACCCCACCCGCCTACTGACGCACCGAGTCCGGGCCGTTCCCGTGTGTGTGCAGCCCGCGACCGCACACGGGGACAGCACCACCGAGACCGGCCGACAAATCCACGCCACCCGCGAGCACGACCGCAACCAACCCGCCGCCCCGACCCCGCCACTACCCATGCCGATGCCTGGGCAGGAGCGCCGGCCCTCTCTGTGCGACTGAGTGGGAAGAAGCCGAACTGGTCGCGCGCGGGCGCTGCGGCGGACGGCGGCTACGCCCTCGCCCCCCTCGGACATGGCGCTCGCCGAGCCCTACGTCCGCTCACCGAGCGGTCCCAACAGTGGGCGAACGCGCTCGACGATGGAAGTGCCTGCACCGATCGGGTCAGGTGTTGGTGTCGTAGCGCAGCCGGGCCGCTTCCACGGCGTTGATGTGCCGTTCGGCCCAGTCGCGGATGGCGGCCAACGGTTCCCGGAGGGTGCGACCGAGGTCGGTGAGCCGGTACTCCACCTTAGGCGGGACCGTCGGGGTGACGGTGCGAGCCACGAGGCCGTCCCGTTCGAGGCTGCGCAGCGTCTGGGTGAGCATCTTCTCGCTGACGCCGTCGATCGTGTCGCGTAGTTCGCCGTAGCGGCGCGGCCCGTCGTTGAGTGCGACGACGATGAGGACGGTCCACTTGTCGGCGATCCGGTCCAGGGCGGCACGCGAGGGGCACGGTGCGCTGTAGACGTCGGCGGGCTTGCCGTCGGGCAGCCACGCCAGCGGGGCTCGGCCAGGGGTTCCCGGCCGGGGCCGCCGGGTGCGAGGAGCTGGCATGCGCCGAACGTTAGTCGAGGACACGTTCGTCGGCCCAGGCGCGGCGCGGTGCGAGGGGCAGCACTCGGCCGAAGACGTGGCCGGCGAAGTGCCCGCCGGCCAACAGCACGTTCGGGTGCTCCAGCTCCTTCAGGAGCTGCTCGCGGGTACGAAGTGCGTCCTCAGAATCCACGTCGAAGACGAAGGGCCACTGGCTCTCGGTCACCTGGACCTGGCAGTGCATCACGTCGCCGAGGACGATCAGCCGGCGGGGGTCCGTGCCGTCTGGATCGGTGACAACGAGGCTCGTGTGCCCGGGGGTGTGCCCGGGGGTGGCGAGGACCCCCACTCCCCTGGCGATCTGATCGCCGTCGCCGACGAACTCGATCCGGTCGGCCAGGGGCTTCTGTACGGCCCGCGCGTCCGGTCCCGGGAAGGTGCCCTTGTCCGCCCAGTACCGCCACTCCCGTTCGCTTACCAGGTGGCGTGCGTTGGGGAACATCAGCCCGCGGACCGCCTGGCCGTCGGGGAAGTGCGGGGCGGGCGCAATGTCCGTGGTCCAGCCGACGTGGTCGTGGTGCAGGTGCGTGAAGACGACGGTGTCCACGTCCGCGGGCGCGAGGCCTTCCTCCGCCAGGCTCTCCAGCAGACGTCCGCCGGTGAACGACGCGAAGCCGGGAACTTCGAAGTCGACGACGCCCAGCCCGAGATCGGCCAGGATGACTCGGTCTCCGGTGCGGATCAGAAACGAACCGATGCTGACCGGGAACCGGCCGCGGTTGTCGAGGTAGTCGGCGTAGGGCGCCCAGTCCGTCGTCCGGTTGGCCGGAAAGACCGCGGAAGCGTCCAACCAGCCCTCCCCGTCAGGGAGGTAGGTCACGGTGGTGGCGCCGATGGAGGTCTGGGAACGTCCTGCTGCTGTCCTGGTCATGCACTCACTATTGGCGTGTGACTCTCCATCGGGAAGTACGTACTTGCAAGTGCGTACCGCAGGGGCATGGAACAGCGCAAGTATCGGTACAGGTACCGGCGCGCTCTGGGTGAAAGAGGGGAACACTCACGAGGTCGTGGGCGACTCGTACTGCCGGGGGCAGTGGCAGCGACATGGGGCGGGCGGATGGTCGTCGCCCGACCGGTACCGGTTGAGGAAGCACTGACGGCTGGGTTTTCACCAACTCGTCGTGTAGATAAGTCAGTTGTTGCGTCTCTCGGATCTCAACAGGCGGTGATCGCGGTGACTCCTCAGTCGCTCTTCCCGCGATCGCCGACCCCCCTCATGCACAGCGAAAGGCACATGTATGGCGAACAACCGCAGGATGCGCTACTGCGGACGGATGCTGGCGCTCTCAGTGGCTGCCCTGGGTGTGGTCGCGGGCATAGCCGTTCCGGCCTCAGCCGATGACCAGCCTACCCGGACACAGCTCATGGCCGACTGCGACTCGGGTGCGGGCAAGTGCACCTTCAACGAACCGCAGTTGGGCCGGGTGTATCTCGGAGCCTTCCACCGGGTCTCCGACTCGCTCTACAACTGCAGCACCTCGGCTGCCACCCAGTCGATGACCTGGTCCGACACGGTCGGTTCCACGGACTCGGCGGGCGTATCCGTGACCGTCGGCGGCAAGATAGCGGGGATCATCGACTTGAGCGTGACGGCGACGTACAGCCACACCTGGTCGAGCACGCACTCGGAGGCCAGTTCCGTCAACATGACGGTGAAGCCGGGTGAGGTCGGCTGGATCTCCCGTGCGCAGGTGATGCAGACCGTCTCCGGTACATGGCAGACCCATTACGACGACCGGAAGTGGGGGCACTACTTCTGGTTCGTACCCGACGTCGTCACGGGGCCTGCCTCGAACGGGACGGACGGCCAGAGCAACGCGGTGGTCGTCAAGTCCAGGAAGATGACCGCTGAGGAGAAGCGGTCCTGCTCCGGTCGCTCCGGTAGGGCCAAGACGTTCGTCGTCCGAGACTGATCCACCGATCGCGCGCCTGGCTGCCTCGCGGTCCATATATCCGTGAGGCAGCCAGGGGCAGCTCACCAGTCCTGAGCCCTGCTCAACCGCGCAGCTGCCGGACGGTCGAAGGGGCGCACGCCTGCATGAACGCGGGCGGATGCAAGGCGCTCTGCCCCTGGACGGGGGCCGCCGGGGGGTGAGCCGCGTCGCATCGGAGCGGAGGAGGTTGCTATGCAACGAGTTGCATAGCAGGATCGGCGTCATGGCGCTCGAACACGCGATTTTGGTGTCGCTTTTGGAGAAGCCGGGATCCGGTTATGAGCTGGCACGGCGTTTCGAGCGGTCCATCGGCTACTTCTGGACCGCGACCCACCAACAGATCTATCGCGTGCTCAAGCGCATGGAGAACGACGGATGGGTCGACGTCCGGGACGTCCCGCAGCAGGGCCGGCCGGACAAGAAGGAGTACTCCGTCGCTGACCTCGGCCGGGCCGCACTGTCCTCCTGGTTGCACGATCCGATCGAGCCGGAGAGTGTCCGCCACGACCTGGCTGTAAAGATCCGGGGCGCCGCCTTCGACGACCCGACCGCCCTGATCCGCGAGGTGGAGCGGCACCGGCAGGCGCATCGGGACCGGCTGGCGCACTATCTGGCAGGAGAGGAGCGGGACTTCACGGGGCCCGAGGCGATCGCGGCCGGCCCGCTGGCGCCGCTCGACGCGGAGCGGGAGCTCCAGCACGTCGTACTGCGCGGCGGCATCGCATACGAGCGGATGATGATCGACTGGCTGGACGACGTCCTTGCCACGCTGGCCCGGCTCGATCCGGGCGGCTGATCGCCGCAGCACCCTCCGTAGGTCTCCCGATCCTGCCAGTCCAGCCGTCAGAGTTCCCATTCCCACCCGTCCACCAGCCGAAAGGCGTCTTCACCATGGCTGACCAGCTGCTGTTCAACCCGCGCACCTATGACCCCGCGCACTTCGACTCCGAGACGCGCCGCCTGCTGCGTGCCACTGTCGACTGGTTCGAAGAGCGCGGGAAGCGCCGGCTGATCGAGGACTATCGGACCCGCGCATGGCTCGGCGACTTCCTCGCCTTCGCAGCGAAGGAGAGCCTGTTCGCCACCTTCCTGACGCCGTCGTCCGCTGCGGGGGAGGGGGAACCGGACAAGCGGTGGGACACCGCCCGGATCGCCGCGCTCAACGAGATCCTGGGCTTCTATGGCCTGGACTACTGGTACGCCTGGCAGGTCACGATCCTCGGCCTCGGCCCGGTCTGGCAGAGCGACAACGCCGCCGCCCGCTCCCGCGCTGCGGAACTCCTCACCCAGGGAGAGGTGTTCGCGTTCGGCCTGTCCGAGAAGGCGCACGGCGCCGACATCTACTCCACCGACATGCTGCTCGAGCCCGACGGCAACGGCGGCTTCCGCGCCACCGGCTCCAAGTACTACATCGGCAACGGCAACGCTGCCGCACTCGTGTCCGTCTTCGGCCGCCGTACCGACGTCGAGGGGCCCGACGGCTACGTCTTCTTCGCCGCCGACAGCCGTCATCCGGCCTACCACCTGGTCAAGAATGTCGTCGACTCCTCCAAGTTCGTCAGCGAGTTCCGCCTGGAGGACTATCCCGTAGCGGCTGAGGACGTCCTGCACACCGGCCGCGCCGCCTTCGACGCCGCCCTCAACACCGTCAACGTCGGCAAGTTCAACTTGTGTACCGCCTCGATCGGCATCTGCGAGCACGCGATGTACGAGGCCGTCACCCACGCCCACAACCGCATCCTCTACGGCCGCCCCGTCACCGGCTTCCCCCACGTGCGGCGAGCGCTGACCGACGCCTATGTCAGGCTCGTCGGCATGAAGTCGTTCAGTGACCGCGCTGTCGACTACTTCCGCTCCGCCGGCCCCGGCGACCGACGCTACCTGCTCTTCAACCCGATGACGAAGATGAAGGTGACCACGGAGGGTGAGAGGGTCATCGATCTGATGTGGGACGTCATAGCCGCCAAGGGCTTCGAGAAGGACAACTACTTCGGCCAGGCGGCCGTGGAGATCCGCGGTCTGCCGAAGCTGGAGGGTACGGTCCACGTCAACCTGGCGCTGATTCTGAAGTTCATGCGCGGCCACCTCCTCGACCCGGTCGAGTACCCCGGCGTGCCGACCCGCCGCGACCCGGCTGACGACGACTTCCTGTTCCGGCAGGGGCCGGCCCGCGGCCTCGGCTCGGTGCGTTTCCATGACTGGCGACCCGCCTTCGACGCGTACGCGCACCTGCCCAATGTGACCCGCTTTCGCGAACAAGCCGACGCCCTCTGCGAGTTCGTCATCACGGCCGCCCCCGACGCGGAGCAGAGCCGCGATCTCGACCTCGTCCTCGCGGTCGGTCAGCTCTTCGCCCTCGTCGTGCACGGGCAGCTCGTGCTGGAGCAGGCTGCCCTGACCGGACTCGACGAGGACGTGCTCGACGAACTCTTCGCCGTCCTCGTGCGGGACTTCTCGGCGCACGCCGTCGAACTGCACGGCAAGGACTCGGCGACCGCACAGCAGCGGGACTGGGCGCTGGCTTCGGTCCGGCGGCCGGTCGTCGACGAGGCACGTACGCAGCGGGTCTGGCAGCGGGTCGAGGCGTTGTCCGGAGCGTACGAGATGGCTCCGTAGGCGCGTCCACGCATCACCGGTGGCCGGGCCGCGCGGGCACGGCCACCGGTTGCTCAGGCTTCGACTCCGTCTCCATTCCCGCTGGCTATGTGGACGACCCGTAGCGGAGTGTGGCCCGGTGGGCCTGACGCCCGGACACACGAAGGTGCCGCCCCGTCGAGGCTCGCGTCCAGCTGGGTGGGACACCATAGTTCTGGGCGTGCGAGTGCGTGCGGCCACCATGGAGGCGGTGTCGGGGCCTCGGTGACGGCCGCAATGAGGCCGCGAGGGGTGCTGTCCGAGTTGCGCCGTTCGGGCATGATTTGGAGGCGCGGTGCTGACTCCCGTGCTGACTTGGTGCTGACTACGCAGAGTAGAACTCCGACCTGAGCCGCAGATCGGGCGTCACGGTGCTGGGGCCTGTGGGGCGCGTAGTTCCCGGGCCGCGGTGCACGTGCGCGGGTCTTGCAGACGCAGCTGCCCTGTCCTGTCCTGTCCTGGCGAGTGTCGTGATGCGGGTCGACGTGTCAGTGGCCGTCGGTAGCCTGCCGCCGGAGGAGTACGGGACAAGCGGAGCGGTGCGACTCAACTAGGACGAGATAGCCGAAGCCCAGCCCAAGACGCCCGTCAAGACGGACGACGGCACCATCGCCGACGCCGTCTCCGAGATCACCTTCAGCGGCGGAAAGAGCTGACCTTCAAGACCCTGCAGACGTACTCCGACGGCAAGATCGTCCGCTGGATCGAGGAGGCGCAGGGCGGCCAGGAGCCGGAGAACCCGGCGCCCGTGCTCAAGCTCACCGCCAAGGGCACGGAGGACGGCGGTGTCGCTTCGACCGCCTCGCCGACGGGTTCGAAGGGCTCCGACAGCGCCAAGTCGACCGCCTCGGCCAGTGACTCGACCGCCCGCGGTCTTGGCATCGCCGGGCTGGTCGTCGGCGTGCTGGGCCTCGCGGCGGCGGGCTTTGCCGTTGTGCGCGGCCGTTCCGCCGGATCCCGGGCGGAGTAGCGCACCTGCCCTGCCGGCGGTAGCCGTCGGCAGGGCAGCGTTTCGGCGCCGCGAACCCTGGCACAGTTGGCCCTCACATGACGCGGACCACAACTTTGCTCCGGAACTCGACCCCCGGCGGCCCCGACTCTTGATGCAGTACGGCGCGATCCGACCGACGTCGTACGACCTGATCTGGAGACGCGGTTTGATGGATGAGTCCCGGCAAATCTCCTCCGGCGCCGGTGCGGTGTTGCGGAGGCTCGTGCCTCCGCCCGCCCTGTGCGGATTCCTTCTCCTGCTGGCGCTGATGTTCACGGTGTCGTACGCCGTCGGTGCCGCCGCCGGGCCCGTCGCGCCCGGCATGCACGGCACCGGCACGAGCCGGGCAGACGGCGATTCCGGCGGGGGCGGCGGAACGGACGACATGGGGGACATGCACGGAGGTGGCCACTGATGGGCGGGGAACCGGTGACCGTCGACCTGGTGACGACCGACCTGGCCATCGGTGGCATGACCTGCGCGGCCTGTGTGAGGCGCGTCGAGAAGAAGCTCGGCAAGCTGGACGGGGTCACGGCGACCGTCAATCTGGCCACCGGGCGGGCGCGTGTGAGCCACCTGCCGCGGATCAGCCCCGAGGAACTCGTCGCCGCCGTCGAGAAGGCCGGCTACACGGCTGCCCTGCCCGAACCGCCCAAGCAGCCCGAGACGCGCGCGGCCAAGGACGCGGGCGAGTCCGAGGAAGCTCGCCAGGAGCGGGGTCGGCTGCTGATCACCGCGCTGCTCGCGGTGCCCGTGCTCGTGCTGTCGATGGTGCCCGCGCTGCAGTTCCGTAACTGGCAGTGGCTGTGCTTCGCGCTGGCCGCGCCGGTCGCGGTGTGGGGGGCGTTGCCCTTCCATGTGCGTGCGACGCGTGGGCTTCGGCACTCGGCGGCGACCATGGACACCCTGGTGTCGCTGGGTGTGGTGGCGTCCTTCTCCTGGTCTGCGTACGCGCTCTTCCTCGGCGGCGCCGGGGAGCCCCGCATGCGAATGCCGTTCACTCTGGTGCCCTCGGCTTCGGACGGCGCGGCGCACGTCTATCTCGAAGCGGCTGTCGGTGTACCGCTGTTCGTCCTGGCGGGGCGGTTCCTGGAGGCGCGGGCCCGGCGCGGGACCGGGGCTGCGCTCAGGTCACTGGCTCAACTCGCCGCCAAAGAGGTGACGGTCCGCGAAGGGGGCGCGGAACTGCTCATCGCCATCGAGCGGTTGAGAGCGGGACAGATCTTCGTCGTGCGGCCGGGGGAGCGGGTGGCCACCGACGGGCAGGTGGTGGAGGGCAGTTCGGCCGTGGATCTGTCCCTGGTCACCGGGGAGAGCGAGCCCGTCGAGGTCGGGCCGGGTTCGGCGGTGGTCGGCGGCGCCGTCAACGCCGGCGGGCTGCTCCTGGTGAAGGCCGCGGCCGTCGGTGCCGACACCCAGCTCGCCCGGATCACCCGGCTGGTGACCGAGGCCCAGGCCGGCAAGGCGCGGGCGCAGCGGCTGGCCGACACGGTGGCAGGCGTCTTCGTCCCCGTCGTGCTGACGCTGGCCGTCACCTGTCTCGGCTTCTGGCTCGGTGCCGGGGCCGACCCGCAGGCCGCCGTCACCGCGTGCGTGGCCGTGCTCGTCGTGGCCTGCCCGTGCGCGCTCGGCCTGGCCACGCCGACCGCGCTGATGGCCGCGACCGGCCGCGGTGCCCAACTGGGAATCCTGGTCAGCGGACCCCAGGCGCTGGAGGGGCTCCAGCACATCGACACGGTCGTCCTGGACAAGACCGGCACGCTCACCTCCGGCCACATGACCGTCGCCCGCGTCACGGTCGTACCCGACGGACTGGGCAAGGAGGCGCTGCTGCGGCTGGCCGGGGCCGTCGAGCACGGCTCGGAGCATCCCGTGGGCCGGGCGATCGCTTCCTGCGCCCGGCGGGAACTCCCCGTGGGGACGCTGCCGGACGTGAGTGAGTTCGCCGCCGTGCCGGGCCGGGGCGTGCGCGGCCTGGTCGAGGGCCGGCTGGTGGAAGTCCTCGCCTCCGACGGCGAGTTGCCTACCGCCCTGGCAGACGCGCTGTCGGTGGCCGAGGCCGCCGCCCACACGCCCGTCCTGGTCCGGGTGGACGGTGTGGCCGAGGCCCTGATCGAGGTCGGGGACGTGGTGCGGCCCGGCAGCTACCGGGCCGTGGACCGGCTCCGGCGCCTCGGCGTGCGGCCGGTGCTCGCCACCGGTGACCGTGAGGCACCCGCGCAGGCCGTGGCCGCAGCCCTGGGCATCGACGAGGTGCACGCCCGCTGCACCCCCGAGGCCAAGGCCGACCTCGTACGGGACCTGCAGGAGCAGGGTTACCGCGTCGCGGTCATCGGCGACGGAGTGAACGATGCCGCAGCCCTGGCCGGAGCCGACCTGGGCATCGCTATGGGCAGCGGCACGGACGTGGCCATCGGTGCCGCCGACGTGACGTTGGTACGCGGGGACATCGAGGCGTTGGCGAACGCTGTCCGGCTCGCCCGGCGCACGCTGGGCACGATCCGGGCCAACCTCGTCTGGGCCTTCGGCTACAACGTCGTGACCGTGCCGCTCGCCATGGTCGGCCTGCTCAATCCGATGCTCGCAGCGGCGGCGATGTCGGTGAGTTCGCTGCTGGTCGTGGGCAACAGCCTGCGGCTGCGCGCCTGGCAGCCCGCGCCCGCTCCCGCCCGGAGGCGTACCCGATGACCGAGCAGAATCTCTGGCGACCCACTCGCCGTCGGTTGACCGACACCCTCCTCGCCGCGCTCGCGCCCGTGGCCGCGTGCAGCCTCGCCCTGGGAGGGCTGACGACCTGGACCGGGGCCGGGAAGGCGGGCAGCCCGGCTCGGATCACCGTCTCGAACGGGCGGGTACTCCTGCCGTACGGGGACAGCACGGACACCGCGGCGCTCTTCGACATCGCCAACGTCGGTGGCGCGGACGACCGGCTGGTGAACGTGACGTCCACCGCCACGCACGGCCGGATCACCCTCAGCGGGCACCGCATGCTGGGTGGCCGGGCCGCCTACAAGTCGGACGTGACCTCGGCCGGCGTACCTGCGGGCGGTGTGCTGTCCATGTCGGCGCGCGGTGTGGACGTGACGCTGCGGGCCGGGGCCGGCTGGCGGGCGGGCGACCTCGTACCGTTCACGCTGCACTTCGAGCGCAGCGCGCCGGTCGAGACGATCGCGGTCGTGATCCGCCCGAGCGACAGCGGTCCGTGATCGCCCGCCCTGAGGGCGGAGGAATCCTCTCCTAAACGTCGGGGCAGAGTGTCGTCGAGTTCCAGCTGGTTGTCGTGGGCTGGATCACGCCCTGCGGATTGAGTGCGGTCCCCCGCGGATGTCCGTACCCACGCATGACGACCGAAGCCGGGATGCGAGGATGAGGCGCCATGACAGCAGGGTGGTGTGCTCGCGCGATACGGGCCGCGGTGTTCGCGGCCATGTGCGTGCTGCTCGCTGCCCTGGGCCACGTCCTGATGTCCGGCAGCGACGTGCCGGCGTGGGCGCTGGCCGTCGGCGGGGCCGTGACCGGTGCCGTGGGCTGGTGTCTGGCGGGGCGTGAGCGCGGGCTGGCGCTGATCGTGACGGTCGTGGTCGCCGCCCAGACGGTGCTCCACGAGGCGTTCTCCTACGCCCAGTCGGCGTCCGGCACGTCCGACGGTTCCGCCTCCATGGGCATGAGCGGCATGGACTCCATGGACATGGGCGCCATGCATATGGACCACACGGGCATGAGCCCCATGGATCATATGGGGCATTCCATGGACGGCGGTTCGTCGTCGTTCGGCATGCTCGCCGCCCACTTGCTCGCCGCGGTGCTGTGCGGGCTGTGGCTGGCGTACGGCGAGAAGGCCGCCTTCCGGATCCTGCGGGCGGCGGCCGGATGGCTGGCGGCGCCGCTGCGGTTGCTGCTGGCCCTGCCCGGTACCCCCGACCGCCCACGCGTCCATCTGCGGCGCCGCCGCTCGGACCGGGCGCCGCGTCTCCTCCTCCTCGTCCACGCGATCACTTCTCGGGGTCCGCCCGTGGGAACGGCTGTCGCCTGAAGGCAGCTGTTTTCCCGAGGCCGCCCGGCTGCACGTGTGCGCCTCGGGCCACGGCCGTACGACCGCAAAGGCGCTGTTGCGCCACGGCGACGCCGTAGGGCCGTCTCTCCCACTTTCACCGGACCGTGCGCTGTGGCGTGCCCTGGTCCGGATCACGGTTGACCCGAGAAGGACACCAGGTGACTACCTCTGCCCTGCCCACGTCGCGCGCCAAGAGCTACCAACCGGCAGCGCCCGACGAATCGATCACCGCATGGGCGTTGGCCGCCCGAGGCGGTGATGCGCACGCGGTCGAGCAGTTCGTGGGCGCCCTGCACCGGGACGTACGGCGCTATGTCGCCCACCTCTGCGGCGATCCCCAGGCAGCGGACGATCTTGCGCAGGACACCTTCCTGCGGGCCCTCAGCAGCCTGCACCGGTTCGAGGGGCGTTCCTCGGCCCGGGCCTGGCTGCTGTCCATCGCCCGCCGCGCGGTGATCGACAGCTACCGGTACGCCGCCGCCCGCCCGCGCCTGACCGACGTACCGGACTGGCAGCTGGCGATCGAGCTGGCCCAGCCGTGCGACCTGCCCGGCTTCGACGACGGCATCGCGCTGCTGGATCTGCTGGCTTCGTTGCCCGACGACCGCCGGGAGGCGTTCATCCTCACGCAGCTGCTCGGCCTGCCCTATGCGGAGGCCGCCGAGGTGAGCGACTGCCCGATCGGCACGGTCCGCTCCCGCGTGGCCCGCGCCCGCGCAACGCTGATGGACCTGCTGGACGATGGGGGCACCTCCCACGCCGCTGAGGCAGTGGGGGAGGACCCGCCCGCTGCGCTGGCGGCCTGACGCTCCGGGAGGGTGCCGGTGCCGGTTGGAAGAACGGCACCGGCACCCTCGCCGCCGGAGTAGCGGGAGCGGTTCACCTGAGCCGGATCGCCAACTGGCCGGGAACTCAGGGCACCTTCGCTCCGACTACTGGAGCGGGTGGCGAAGGCTCGCCCGTGTACCGAGTGGATCCGGGAGTTGTTCGATGCGTTCTCGTGTGTGGGGCGGTACCGCGGCCGTCGTACTGGGCGGCCTGCTGCTGGCGGGCTGCGGCGGCGGGAAGGATACGGCGGACGGGAACGCGGGGCAGGCCGGGAAGGAGGCTTCCGTCGGCTACCCGGTGTCCGTCACCGACTGCACGGGCGTCAAGACCACCTTCTCCAGCGCCCCGAAGAGAATCGTCACCAGCAACGCCTCCAGTCTGGAGGTGCTGCTGCGCCTCGGCGCCGGCGACCAGGTGATCGGCGCCGGCTTCCCACCCGGCAAGGGCACGCTGCCCGGCACCCTCGACACACAGGCGCAGAAGGTCAAGGTGCTCAGCCAGACCGTCATCCCGAAGGAGAAGCTGCTCGGCTCCGGAGCCGACCTCTTCATCGACACCTTCGCCTCCATGGGAAGCATGGGCGGCGGAGGCATGGGGGACGCGCCGACGGCGGAGGAGTTCAAGGCCGCCGGGATCAAGCACATCTACCTGAAGTCCACCGCCTGTGCTGCCCAGAGCAAGAGCCCAGTGACCGATCTGTCCGCTGTCGAGGCCGATATCACCTCCCTCGGCGCGGTCACCGGCACCAGTGCGCAGGCGCAGAAACTCGTCGCCGGGATGAGGGAGAAGGTGGGCGCGGTCCAGAAGGCGGTCGGCGGTACGGCGGAGAGCAACCGGCCGACATACTTCTTCTTCGACTACGACGCCGGTACGAAGCAGCCCTCCGTCACCTGCAACCGCCAGATCGCCAACGCCGTGATCACCCTGGCCGGCGCCCGCAACGTCTTCGCCGACTGCGACGGCGACTACAAGCAGGTCGGCTGGGAGGACGTCATCGCCAAGAACCCCGACTGGATCCAGCTCGGCGTCCGCAACCGCGGCAGCGAGGCAGCGAACAAGAAGGCGTTCGACGAGGCCGAGCAGTGGCTGAAGTCAAACCCCGCCACCAAGGGCCTGAAGGCGGTCAAGGAGGGCCACTTCCTGCGCATCGGCTCCGAGCAGACCACCATCGCGGGAGTCGAGAACGCCGACACGGTCGAGGCCATCGCCAAGACCCTCTACCCGGGCAAGGTCGCCTGATCGTGGCCTTCACACTGGTGCGCCGGAAAGCCGCGGCTGCGGAGGAGCGCGGCAGCCTGCCCGCCGGCCCGCCGGCGGCGGTACTGGCCGTGGCACTGCTGGCCGCGCTGACGGCCGCCGTGGCCTGGGGCTCGACGTCGATCCCGCCCGGCGAGGTGTGGAGCGTGGTGTGGCGGAGGCTCTCCGGCGAGGCTCCGCGCCCCGGCACGGACGACCTCATCGTCTGGCAGCTCCGATTTCCTCGTGCCTTGCTCGCCGCCCTCGTCGGCGCCGGCCTCGGGCTCGTCGGTACGGCCGTCCAGGCGCTGGTGCGCAACCCCCTGGCCGACCCCTACCTGCTGGGCATCTCCAACGGCGCCTCCCTCGGCGCGGTCGCCGCGATCGTCCTCGGCCTCGGCGCCGGCGGGGCACTGGGACTGGGGTTGTCCGGGGCGGCTTTTGTCGGCGCGCTGGCGACGTTCGCGCTGGTGTGGGCGGTGGCCCGGCGCGGTGGCGGGTTCGCGCCCCTACGGCTCGTGCTGGCCGGGGTCGCGATCGGCCAGTTCCTCTCCGGGTTCACCAGCTACCTGGTGTTGCAGGCCGGGGACGAGCAGCAGACCCACAGCGTCCTGTTCTGGCTCATGGGCAGCCTCAGCGGAGCGACGTGGGAACTGCTCGCCGTACCCGCCGTCGCCGTACCCGCCGCGCTGCTGTGGCTCCAGGCACGCGCCCGGGGCCTGAACGCCCTGCTGATGGGCGACGAGACGGCCGCCGGACTCGGCATCGACGTCACCCGGCTGCGCCGCGAGCTGTTCACCGTGACCAGCGTGCTGACCGGTGTCCTGGTGGCGGTCTCCGGCGCGATCGCGTTCGTCGCGTTGATGGTGCCGCATGTCTGCCGCCTGGTCGTGGGGGGTGACCACCGACGCCTCCTGCCGGTCTCCGCGTTGTTCGGCGCTCTGCTGCTGGTCGTGGTCGACATCGTGTGCCGTACGGCGATGGACACGCAGGAGCTGCCGGTGGGCGTGGTCACCTCGCTGCTCGGCGCTCCGGCCCTGTTGTATCTGCTGGACCGGCGCCTGGGGAGCGGCAGTTGAGGATCCAAATAGAGGACCTGCACGTCGCCTACGCCGGCCGGACGGTGGTCGCGGGTGCCCATCTCGTCGCCGCCGAGGGCGAGATCACCGGGCTGGTCGGCCCGAACGGCAGCGGCAAGTCCACGCTCCTGCGCACCGTCTACCGGCACCTGAAGCCCACCGCCGGGCGGGTCCTGCTGGCCGGCACCGACCTGCGGGAGATGACCCCGCTCCAGTCGGCGCGGCACGTGGCGGCCCTGCCGCAGGAGCGCGGGAGCGACTTCGAGCTGACCGTGCGCGAGGTCGTCGCGATGGGCCGTACGCCCTACAAGCGGGCCTTCGCCGGGGAGGACGCCGCCGACCGGGACATCGTCGCGCAGGCGCTCACCGACGTCGGCATGGCGGAACAGGCCGGACGACGCTTCACGGCCCTGTCCGGCGGTGAGCGCCAACGTGTCCTGCTGGCAAGGGCGTTCGCACAGAACCCGGACATCCTGGTGCTGGACGAACCGACCAACCACCTCGACATCCGTCACCAGGTCGATCTGCTCGCCCTCCTGCGTGCCCAACGCCGTACGACCCTGGTGTCGCTGCATGACCTGAATGCCGCGGCCTCTGTCTGTGACCGCCTCCACGTCCTGCGCGATGGGGCGGTCGTCGCCTCCGGCCCGCCGCGGGAAGTCCTCACGCCCGCGCTGATGGCGGAGGTGTTCGGAGTGCGAGCGGCGGTTGTCGACCATCCCCTGACCGGTGACCCGCTCATCGCCTTCGACCACCGGACGCCGGCGGACGAGGCACCGACAGCCGCGCCGCTCGAGACACCCACCCGGGGATGAACGGGCTCATGAACGAGCTTGGGCAGGACGACGGTCGCGTCCCGCCCGCTCGGTCGTCTGCCGGGATCAGCCGGCGATCGAGTCGGCGATGCCGTACCCGGCCTCGACGATCGCCGCGCGCAGCCGCTCGTCTTCAAGGTCCGCGTGCACGGTGACGGCGTTGGCGGCGAGGTCGACCACGACCTCGCTCACCCCGGGTACCTCGGAGACCTGCCTCAGTAGTCGGCTGAGCGGAGCCCGGAGTTCCCCCGTACGCACGCCGATTCGATGTCCGGCGGGAGGGAAGGAACCCTCCGCGGCACGCACCGGGCTGGGGGCGTGTTGAGCACTGCGGGGGAGGGCGGTCGGATGGCGCGGCTCCGGCACGACGTGCACGGCGCCCGGCTGTCGGCTGTGCCGCCGGGCTGATCCTCTGCGCGCTGCTGTACCTGCTGGTGGAGTCGGCCGTGTCGGGCAAGCCGGCACGCGGCGGCCGCCGCGACTGGACCGGCGCGGGCAGTTTCAGCCTGCCCACCATGATTTTTGGACGCACCCGGGAACTCGTGTGCGATCCCTCCCGACTTGTGGGACGAGGCTGCCGTCCGGCAGCCCACCCACGACCGTGAGGGGCGGCAACGGTGACAGGCCACAGTCCCGGTTCGGAACAGCCCGGCCACATACCCGTCGGCGGCGAGGACCGCTGGCTGCTCGTTGCGGTGGCCGGCCTGCTGTCGTTCGTGGCGATGCTCGACATGAACATCGTCAACGTGGCCCTGGCGGACATCGCCGACGGTCTGCACGTCTCCGCCGCGACCGCCCAGTGGGCGGTCCTTGGTTATCAACTGCCCGTGGTGGCCTTGCTGTTGCCTGTCGGCCGGTGGCTGGACGGGGTCGGGATGCGCTCCGCCCTGCTGGTCGCGACCGCGGGCTTCGGTCTGTGCAGCGCGCTGACGGCCGCCGCGCCCTGGGCGTCCTGGCTGATCGCCGCCCGCCTCGCCCAGGGCGTGTTCGGGGCCGTGCTCTTCGTGCTGATGCCGGTTCTCGCCCTGCGTTCGGTACGGCCGGAACTGCGCGGGCGGGCCATGAGCGTGCCCGCGACGCTGGGCCCGCTGGGCGCGGTGACCGGTCCGGCGGTGGGCGGACTGCTGCTGGACCACCTGGGCTGGCGCGCCGTCTTCCTGGTCAAGATCCCTTTCTGCCTGCTGGCCCTGGTCGTGGCGTGGAGGGCGATGCCGGGGGACGGGGGCCTGCGCCTGCCCGACCGGCGGTCGGCGGCGGATGTGCTGCTGGTGGGTTCCGGGGTGGCCGCCCTGCTGCTGGCGCTGACCCTGGCGTCGGGAAGCCCGGTGTGGCTGGTGCTCGCGCTTGCCGCCGTGCCGCCGTTGTGGTGGTGGCTGCGGGGGCCGGGCGGCCGTCCGGTGGCCGGCGTCCTGCGGGCGGCGGGTCTGGTCCGGGCGCACACGGCGGTGCTGGTGTTGGCAGCCGGGTTCGCCGCGATGCACTACGTCGTCGCCCTGCACCTCCAGCGCGACGACGGCGTCAGCGCCACCACGACCGGACTGACCGTGCTCGCCTTCCCGCTCGGCATGGGGCTGGCCGGCCCGGTCGGCGGTCGCCTCGCCGACAGATACGGGGCCCGGCCGGTGGCGGTCATCGGCGCCGCCCTCACCGCTGCCGGTCTGCTTCTCCTCGTCCCGCTGGGGGCCGACTGGTCACCGGTGGACGTGGCCTGGCGGCTGGCGTTGGCCGGCATCGGCATGGGCCTGAACGGCGGGCCCACCCAGGCCCTCGTCATGGGCGCCGCCCCCGCGGACCGCACGGCGACCGTGGGCTCCTCCGTACAGCTGGCCCGCAGCCTCGGCTTCACCCTCGGCCCGGCCCTGGCCACCGCCGCCTGGGGTCTGGCCGGAGGCGATGACGGCGTGACGGCCGGGCTGCCCCTGGCGGCAGCCGCCGCCTGTATCGCCGTACCCCTGCTCGCCCTGGACGGACGTAGGCCCGCGCCCGTCCCCGAGAAGACCACCGACGCGGCTGCCGCCGCTCACCATCCCTGACCGAGGAGTCCTCCCCATGTGCGGAATCACCGGCTGGGCGTCCTTCCACAGCGATGCCCGTCCCCAGGCCCCGATCATCGAGGCCATGACCGCCACCCTCGCCCTGCGGGGCCCCGACGCCGGAGGCGTCTGGCTCGGCGAGCGAGCCGCGATCGGCCACCGACGCCTGGCCGTCATCGACCTCGAAGGCGGCGCACAGCCGATGACCGACCGGCCCGAAGAGCCGGCCATCGTGCTCAGCTACAGCGGCGAGGTCTACAACCACCACGAACTGCGCACCGAACTGCGCGCCCGGGGCCATGCGTTCCGCACGCGCAGCGACACCGAGGTGGTGCTGCGCGCATACGCCGAGTGGGGCGAGGCGGTGGCCGAGCACCTGGAGGGCATGTTCGCCTTCGCCGTCTGGGACGAACGCACTCAGCGCCTGCTCCTGGTCCGCGACCGGCTCGGGGTGAAGCCCCTGTTCTGGGCCTCTGTCGACGGCGGCCTCGCCTTCGCCTCCGAGCCCAAGGCCCTGTTCGCCCATCCAGAGATACGGCCCCGGGTGGACGCGGACGGGCTGCGAGAGGCGTACAGCCTGTTGTTCAACACCGGCCCGACCGTGTGGTCCGGAGTCAGGGAGGTCGAGCCGGGCGGCGTGCTCGTCCTGGACCGGGGCGGCATCCGTGAACGCCGCTACTGGCAGCTGGAGGCTACCGACCACACCGACGACCAGGACACGGCCATCGAGCAGATCCGCACCCTGGTCGGTGCCGCGGCCCGGAGCCAGCTCGAAGCGGACGTCCCACTGTGCAGCCTGCTGTCCGGCGGTATCGACTCCACGGTCCTGACCGCGCTGCTTGCCGACGAACTCCGCCTGCGCGAAGGCCCGGACGCCCGGATCCGCTCCTACGCCGTCGACTACAGCGACCAGGCGGAACAGTTCACCGGCGACGTCCTGCGCACCGGCCACGACACGCCCTACGCCACGGAAGCCGGCGCCTTCATCGGCACCGACCACAGCACGGTCATCCTCGACCCGCGGGCCCTGCTCGACCCGGAGCACCGCAAGGCCGTCGTCGTGGCCCGCGACTCACCCATCGGTGTCGGCGACATGGACACCTCGCTGTACCTGCTGTTCGGCGAGATCCGCCGGCACTCCACCGTCGCCCTCTCCGGCGAGGCGGCCGACGAGGTCTTCGGCGGCTACCCCTGGTTCCACAACCCGAAGGCCCTGGCAGCGGAAACCTTCCCGTGGCTGCTGGTGACGGGCGACGAGGCCGCCATGCCCCTGAACCCAGAACTCAACCTGCGCATCAGCGAGTTCCGCGACGACACCTACCGCACCGCCCTGGCCGCCGTACCGCACACGGACGGCGAGAGTCCCGCCGAACACCGCCAACGCGAGATGCAGCACATGTCCCTGACCCGCTGGCTGCGCCAACTCCTCCACCGCAAGGACCGCCTCAGCATGGCCCAGGGCCTGGAGGTCCGCGTCCCGTACTGCGACCACCGGCTCGTCGAGTACGCCTTCACCACCCCTTGGGCGCTGAAGAGCTTCGACGGACGGGAGAAGAGCCTCCTGCGCGCCATGGGCGCCGGCCTCGCTCCGGACTCGGTGCTGCACCGGCCCAAGAACCACTACCCGGCCACCCACCACCCCGCCTACAACCGCGGACTGCAGGACCTGGCCCGCGACGCCCTCGCCACCGAACAGGTCCGCACCCTCGCCGACGAGACCCGCATCAAGCCCTGTCTCGACACCCCGCCCGACCGACTGGAGTGGGGCCACCGCCTGCGCCTCGAACGCGTCGTCGACCTCTCCCTCTGGCTGGACCATTACCGGCCCGAAATCGCCCTCTGAGGAGCCTCCCCATGACCCTCCAGGAACAGCAACCAGTCCAAGATCCGGACGCCTTGCCCGCCCCGGTACCGCTGATGGGCTGCCCGTACAAGAGCAACCCCTACCCCCTGTACGAGCAGATGCGCGAGGCCGGCCCCGTCCACCGGGTCCTCTTCCCCAGTGGCGTCCAAGCCTGGCTCGTCACCGGCTACGACGCCGCCCACGCCGCGCTGAACGACGACCGACTCGGCAAGAACCACGACCGCGGCAACGACCGCTGGCGCGCCCGCGCCTCGATCATGCCGGAGCCGCAGCACTCCCAGCTTCAGGTGCACCTCCTCCACCAGGACCCGCCCCAGCACACCCGGATGCGCCGGTTCGTGACGGACGCCTTCACCCCGCGCCGCATCGAGCAGCTGCGCCCGCGCTTCCAGGAACTGGCCGACGCCCTCGTCGACGCACTGCCGGAGCACGGCCCCGCGGACCTCGTCACCGGCTTCGCCGCCCACTTCCCCTTCCAGGTCCTTGCCGAAGTCATCGGCCTCCCACAGGAACTCGCGGCCCGCTTCGACCGGGACTGGGGCAAGGTCGTCCAGCCGGTCGGCCCCACCGACCCCGGACGCCCCCTCTACGAGGCCCGCCTGCGCGGCCTCCAGAGCTACATCGCCGACGTCGTCACCCACAAGCGCGAACACGGGGACGACGACCTGCTCAGCCGCCTCGTCGTAGCCCGCGACCGCCGCGAACTGTCCCAGGAGGAGCTGGACTCGATGATCTTCCAGCTCCTCGTCGCGGGCCAGGAGCCGGTCACCAACCAAATCACCACGGCCCTGTTCGCCTTGTTCCGCCACCCCGACCAGCTCGCCCGCCTCCGCGACGCCCCCGGCCTCCTGCCCCGCGCGGTGGAGGAACTCCTGCGCTACGACAGCGCCTTCGAGCTCACCACCTGGCGCTTCTTCGACAAGGACAGCGACCTGCACGGCACGCGCGTACCCAGCGGCGACTCGGTGATCGTCTCCCTGTGCGCGGCCAACCGGGACCCGCGCCGCTTCCCCGACCCGGACACCCTGGACTTCGATCGCTCGCCCAATTCCCACCTCGCCTTCGGCCACGGCATCCACTTCTGCCCCGGAGCCGCCCTCGCCCGCGCCGAACTCCAGATCGCCCTTGGCGCACTCCTCGCCCGCCTGCCCGGCCTTCATCTGGCCATCAGAGACGAGGACATCGAGTGGATCCCGGCCGTCCTCGGCCGCGGCACCAATCACCTCCCCGTCGGCTACGACCGCCGCCTCTGACACCGACGAACCGCTGACCGGGTCAGGCCACGCCAGCCGACCCGGCCCCGGCTGACCCACACCCACTGACCCCAGGCGCCTGGCCTCCACTCCCGCCACGGCGCCATGTCGACGTGCCCTCGCACGCCCTCGTACCCCAGGAGGAACGACATGCCCCTGACGACCGCGCCGGACACCCTCCCCACCCGCATCGGCACCCAGATCCTGAACCTGCTCCTGCCCCACCACCGCACCAGCGACCGGACCACCGCGACAGTCGAGGCGTTCCCGCACCAACTGCGGCGCACCTCCGCCTTCGTACGCGACGGCTCGCCTGTCGTCTTCACCCTGCCCGGCTTCCCCTGCAAGTCCCCCAACCCGGCCAAGGTCCTCGGTCACCTCCCCGACCAGGGCGAACGCCTCTCTCTGACCTTCCTGAACACCCTGTGCACCCAGATCGAGCGGATCTACCCGCCCGGCGCCCATCTGATCATCTGCTCGGACGGCCACGTCTTCGGCGACCTCATCGGTGTCCCCGACGACCACATCGACGCCTACGCCGACGACCTACGAATACAGATAGGCCGGATGGGCCTCCACAGACTGTCCGTCTTCGATCTCCGCGACGTCCTCGGCGACCTCCCGCACGACACGAGACGCACCCACATCCATGAGCGCTACGCCCCCGTCCTGGAGGCTCTCCGCGCCGAGACCCGCGCCGACGAGCAGGCCCTAGCCCTCTACCGGGGCATCACCCGCTTCCTCATCGAGGACACCGCCGACTGGACCGGCACCCGCTCCGCCCTCCAACGCGCATGTCGACAAAGGGCTTACGGCGTCATCCAGCGCAGCCGCGCCTGGGGCACCCTGATCGCCGAACACCACCCCCGCGCGGTACGCCTCTCCATCCATCCACAACCCATCGGCGCCCCGAAATTCGGCATCCGCCTCCTCGACGCCTCGGACGCGTGGACAACTCCCTGGCACTCCGCCGCCCTGCACCGCACTGACGGCACCTGGACCCTCATGCCGCGGGCCAAAGCCGCAGAGATGGGGCGACTGGTACAGCGGGGCGGCAGGGACAGCCACTTCGACCAGAGCTGATCAGTGCTTGTCCTCCAATGGGCAGCTGCTGCCTCGTTCTTGTGCGGTCGGGGGACACAGCGCCGTGGGATAGGGGCCGGGGGAGGGTCATCGAGGATCAGCGGCGTCCTCTCCTTCGGTGCTTCTTGTTCGACAGATCGCCGGTGGTGGGGGTGGTCCTCGTCCATCTTGCGGGCCAGATGTAGCGGTGTGGGGAGGGTCTGGCGGTAGTCCCAGGCCGCTGCTTGGTTGGTGAGGATGGCCGCTGCCTTGCCCATCCACGCTGGATCTGCGTCGGCGTTGAGGGCAATGGCAGTGAAGTGGGTGCTGGTGTGCGCGTAAAGGATCCTGCGCAGGCTGTCTTCTGCCTCCACTGAGATGCGCTGGGAGTTGGGCAAGACACAAACGACACCGATGGGTCGTTGCGTTGAGGGCAGGGTGCCACCAGGGAGCCGCCGCGGGGTACTTAGTTCCGGGGGCGTAGACGACGTAGGGGCAGGACTCTGGCAGTTGGCGTCGGATGGCGGCGAGTGCGTTGTGGGCGGCCTGGGCATACGGCTTCCAGCGGGCGCCGGCTGGGGACCATGCCCAAGTCTGCCAGGGGCCGCCGTCGGTGTCGTTCACCGGACGCATTGCGGTGAAGGCGAGGGTGACGGGCGCTGGCTGCTGGTTTCCCGGACGGCCGACTGTTGCACGGGTGGCATGGCGTCGTAACCAGATGCCGATGTGCCAGACATCGTGGAGGCCGATGGGTGCGAACGCGTGGCTGAGGCGGTCGTCTACAAGGCCGTTGCGGCGTAGAAGGTCGCGGACCGCGTTGAGAGCAATGTGCTTCTTCTTCTGCCAGGCGGTGCGCCGCTTGGCCTCTGCTTGTGCTGAGGGCTTGGCCTTGGGCGTGGCCGCGTGGAGGGTTTCGTCGTCGGTCTCTTCGCCATCTTGTTCACCGAGTGCAGGGTCTCTCGGCCATGTACTGGAGGTACTGGGTGCCGATCCCGTGCGTGGCTAGGGCGCGCTGGGAGAGGTGCTTGCCGTCCCGGCAAGCGTCACCTGCTTCATCCCGTCGTCCCTGGTGATCGCGCCGACCTTCGCCTTGAGCCCCATGGCCTTGGGAGTACCGTCCGCCATGACCGGCATCCATGTCTGCGCACAGCTTCCCGTGCACATGGACATGGACGCCTTGTCCTTGTCGTACCGGTAGAGCGTCCAGCCCTTGGCATCCGTGACGACCGCCCCCATGCCGGACATCCGCTTGGCCATCAGCATGCTGGTGCTGACCATGCTCATGCCGCCGGCCGCACTGGACGTGGCGGCACCGGTCGGAGCGGCGGTCTCGGCCGTGGCCGCGGCGCTGGCGCCGGAGGACTTGTCGACGGACGAGCCACATGCGGCGAGCAGCAGCGCCGAGGCGATGCGATGTCTCCTGCATCTACTGACGCTCTTAGGGCCTGTGTGATGTCGTGATCAATCGGCTGCTTGCAAGAGATCTCCGACCCAGATCATGGAGGCGCGGAGTTCGAGGCCGGCGAGGTAGCTT